>NZ_POUC01000149.1 GCF_002891435.1 Streptomyces cahuitamycinicus | reverse complement strand
AGCTGTGTATAAGAGACAGCCTCCGTATGAGCGCCCCCACCCGCAGACTGACGACCGCCCAGGCGCTGGTCCGGTTCCTGTCCGCCCAGTACACCGAGCGGGACGGCGTGCGGCGCCGGCTGATCGCCGGGACCTGGGGCATCTTCGGCCATGGCAACGTCGCCGGGGTCGGCCAGGCGCTGCTGGAGGCGGGTGAGGAGGTCATGCCGTTCCACCAGGGCCGCAACGAGCAGTCCATGGTGCACGCGGCCGTCGGCTACGCCCGGCAGCTGAACCGCCTGTCCGCGCAGGCGGTGACGACCTCGATCGGCCCGGGCGCCACCAACCTGGTCACCGGCGCGGCCCTGGCGACGATCAACCGGCTGCCGGTGCTGCTGCTGCCCGGCGACTACTTCGCCTCACACGCCCCCGACCCGCTGCTCCAGCAGCTGGAGCACCCGGTCGAGGCCGACGTGTCGGTCAACGACACCCTGCGTCCGGTGTCGCGCTACTTCGACCGGGTCACCCGCCCCGAGGCACTGATCCCCTCGGCGCTCCAGGCGATGCGTGTGCTGGCCGACCCGGCCGAGACCGGCGCCGTCACCCTCGCCCTGCCGCAGGACGTACAGGCGGAGGCGTACGACTGGCCGGAGGAGTTCTTCGCCGAGCGCGTCTGGTACGTACGGCGTCCCGCGCCGGACCCGGTGGAGCTGACGGCAGCGGTCGAGGCGATCCGGTCGGCCGAGCGGCCGCTGATCGTGGCGGGCGGCGGCGTCCACCACAGCGAGGCCGAGGCGGCACTCAAGGCGTTCGTGGAGGCCACCGGCATCCCGGTCGCCTCCACCCAGGCCGGCAAGGGCTCTTTGCGCCACGACCACCCCGCCGACCTCGGCGGCGTCGGCCACACCGGGACGGCGGTCAGCGACGAACTCGCCCGCACCGCCGACCTGGTGATCGGAGTCGGCACCCGCTACACCGACTTCACCACCGCCTCCGGCACGCTCTTCCAGAATCCGGACGTGCGGTTCCTCAACCTCAACATCACCGGCTTCGACGCGCACAAGCTGGCGGCGCGGACGCTGGTGTGCGACGCGCGGTCCGGCCTGGAGAGGCTGCTGGAGGCGCTCTCGGGCCACCGCGTGAGCGAGGCGTACGAGGCCGGGTACCGCGCCGGCAAGGAGCGCTGGGAGGAGGTCGTCGAGGCCGCCTACCGGGCCGGCGACGAGAACGCGGTCCCGACGCAGACGCAGGTGCTCGGCGCGCTGGACGCGGCCGTCGGCGACGACGACGTGGTGATCAACGCGGCCGGTTCGCTCCCCGGCGACCTGCACAAGCTGTGGCGCTCGCGCAGCCCGCGCCAGTACCACCTGGAGTACGGCTACTCCTGCATGGGCTACGAGATCCCGGCCGGCATCGGCGTCCAGCAGGCCGCCCCGGGCACCCCGGTGTGGGCGCTGGTCGGTGACGGCACCTACCTGATGATGCCGACGGAGATCGTCACGGCCGTCCAGGAGGGCCTGCCGCTCAACATCGTCCTGATCCAGAACCACGGCTACGCCTCCATCGGCGGTCTGTCGCAGGAGACCGGCGGCGAGCGGTTCGGCACCGCCTACCGCTTCCGGGCCCCCGACGGCACCTTCACCGGCGCCCCGCTGCCCGTCGACCTGGCCGCCAACGCCGCCAGCCTCGGTATGGACGTGCTGCGCGCCAAGACCGTGCGTGAGCTGCGCGAGGCGCTCGCCGCGGCCCGTGCCTCGGACCGGCCGACGTGCGTGTACGTCGAAACCGACCCGGCGCCCACCGCTCCCCCGGCCGAGGCCTGGTGGGACGTGCCGGTGGCCGAGACCGCCTCCCGCGAGGCGGCCGTCGAGGCCCGCGAGCGCTACGACCGCCAGGTGGCGGACCGCCGCCGCCACCTCTGAACTCCCCCTGAACTCAAGCTTCACGAAAGGCCCCCCGCACCATGAAGACCATCACCCACTGGATCGACGGCAAGCCCGTCGAGGGCACCTCCGGCCGCTTCGGACCCGTCTACAACCCGGCGACCGGCACCCAGGAGAAGCAGGTCGCGTTCGCGTCCGTCGACGAGGTCGACACCGCGGTCGCCTCCGCCAGGGCCGCCTTCGAGAGCTGGGGCGAGTCCTCCCTGGCCAAGCGCACGGCGATCCTGTTCAAGTACCGCGAGCTGCTCGACGCCCACCGCGACGAGATCGCCGCGCTGATCACCGCCGAGCACGGCAAGGTGCACTCCGACGCGCTCGGCGAGGTCGCGCGCGGCATGGAGATCGTGGAGCTGGCGTGCGGGATCTCCGTCCAGCTCAAGGGCGAGCTGTCCACCCAGGTGTCCACCCGGGTCGACGTGGCCTCGATCCGCCAGCCGCTGGGCGTGGTCGCGGGCATCACGCCGTTCAACTTCCCGGCGATGGTGCCGATGTGGATGTTCCCGCTGGCCATCGCCTGCGGCAACACGTTCGTGCTGAAGCCGTCCGAGAAGGACCCGTCGGCCTCCCTCAGGCTCGCCGAGCTGGCCACGGAGGCCGGCCTGCCGGAGGGTGTCCTGAACGTCGTGCAGGGCGACAAGACGGCCGTGGACCGCATCCTGGAGCACCCGGACGTCGAGGCGGTGTCCTTCGTCGGCTCGACGCCGATCGCCAAGTACATCCAGTTGAAGGCCGTCGAGCACGGCAAGCGGGTGCAGGCCCTGGGCGGCGCCAAGAACCACATGCTGGTGCTGCCCGACGCCGACCTGGAACTCGCCGCCGACCAGGCGATCAACGCCGCGTACGGCTCCGCGGGCGAGCGCTGCATGGCCGTGTCGGTGGTCGTGGCCGTCGGTGACATCGGCGACGATCTCGTCGGCAAGATCGCCGAGCGGGCGAGGAACCTGAAGATCGGCCCGGGCAACGACCCGGCCTCCGAGATGGGTCCGCTGATCACCCGCGAGCACCGCGACAAGGTGGCGTCCTACGTGGCGTCGGCCGCCGAGCAGGGCGCCGAGGTCGTGGTCGACGGCACGGGCTTCTCGGTGGACGGCCACGAGAACGGCTTCTTCCTCGGAGTCTCCCTGCTGGACCGGGTGCCGCTGACGGCGGACGCGTACCAGGACGAGATCTTCGGCCCGGTGCTGGCGGTCGTACGGACGGAGACGTACGAGGAGGCCATCCGGCTGATCAACTCCTCCCGCTGGGGCAATGGCACCGCGATCTTCACCCGCGACGGCGGCGCCGCCCGCCGCTTCCAGCTGGAGGTCAAGGCGGGCATGGTCGGCGTCAACGTCCCGATCCCGGTCCCCGTCGGTTACCACTCCTTCGGCGGCTGGAAGGACTCCCTCTTCGGCGACCTGCACATCTACGGCAACGACGGTATCGCCTTCTACACCCAGGGCAAGGTCATCACCACCCGCTGGCCGGACCCGGCCGACGGCGGTATCAACCTCGGCTTCCCGAGCAACTCCTGACACCCGGAGGGGGGTTCATCCATGGCGAAGACCGGTGACCGGGCCCGCACCAAGGCGGCCTCCGCGCTCGGCTCGCTGGACTTCGCCCTGGACCGGGGCAGCCCCGTGCCGCTCTACCACCAGCTCGCGCAGCAGCTGGAGGCGGCGATCGGACACGGGGTCCTCGCCCCGGGGAACCTCCTGGGCAACGAGGTCGACCTGTCGGTGCGCCTCGGCCTGTCCCGCCCCACCGTCCGCCAGGCCATCCAGTCCCTCGTCGACAAGGGGCTGCTGGTCCGGCGGCGCGGGGTGGGCACGCAGGTGGTGCACAGCCAGGTCAGACGCCCACTGGAACTGAGCAGCCTCTACGACGACCTGGAGGCGGCGGGGCAGGGGCCGGCCACCGAGGTCGTGCGCAACGAGGTCGTCCCGGCCGCCTGCGACGTGGCCGCCGCTCTGGGGGTGCCGGAGGGCAGCGAGGTGACCGTCCTGGACCGGCTGCGCCTGACCCACGGCCGGCCGGTGGCGCTGCTCCGCAACTACCTGCCGGTCCCCCTGCTGGACCTCGACAGCGCTCGCCTGGAGTCGACCGGCCTGTACCGCGTGATGCGCTCGGCGGGCATCACGCTGCACAGCGCCCGCCAGACCGTGGGCGCCCGCGCGGCCACGGCGCAGGAGGCGGCCCGCCTGGACGAGTCGGCAGGGGCGGCACTGCTCACGATGCGGCGCACGGCGTACGACGACACGGGGCGGCCGGTCGAGTACGGAACGCACCTCTACCGGGCCTCGCTCTACACGTTCGACTTCCAGTTGCTGGTGAGGCCTTGACCCGCCCACGCATTCGGGTGCAGAGTCGTACATATACACCGTAAACGTACGGTGCCACCCGACGCGAGAGTGCTGGCATGGCCCGCAGGCGACAGTCGACGAACGCGCGAGGAGCCGGCTCCTCGTGGGCGCCCTCGACTGTCCTGGTCACCGGCGGGGCCGGTTTCATCGGCAGCCACACCTGTGTGGAACTGCTGGACCACGGCTACGAAGTGATCGTGGTCGACGACTACTCCAACAGCACACCGCAGGTCTTCGCCCGGGTGGAACGGATCGCCGGCCGCTTCGTCGGCGCCGTCTACGAGCTGGACATCCGTGATCGGCACGCCCTCTCGGCCGTCTTCGACCGACACTCCGTGGACGCCGTCGTGCACTTTGCCGCGCACAAGGCCGGGGGCCTGTCGACACGGATGCCCGTCACGTATTACGACACCAACGTCGGCGGCACCACCGCCCTGCTGCGGACCATGCACGAGCACGGGGTGCACCGGCTCCTCTACGCGTCCTCCTGCTGGCTCTACGGCGACGCCGGAGGCGGCCCGCTCGACGAGAACACCCGGATCCGGCCCGGGACGCCGTACGCGACCTCGAAGTGGATGTGCGAACAGATCCTCGCGGACGTGTGCCACCGTCATCCCGAGTACACCGTGCTGAGCCTGCGCTATCCCGTCCCGGCCGGGGCCCACCCCAGCGGGCTCATCGGCGAGGACCCGCGCCACACCGAGAACCTGCTGCCGCAGCTCGCCCAGGTGGCTGTCGGCCGACGCGACAAACTCTCCGTCTACGGTGACGACTACCCGACCCGCGACGGCACCGGGGTCCGGGACTATCTGCACGTCATGGACGCCGTCGAGGCGCACCGCGTCGCGCTGGACCACCTGGCAGGTCCGCCGGGCATGCAGGTGTACAACCTGGGGGCGGGCGCGGGAAGTTCGGTCCTCGACGTCATCGCGGCGTTCTCCCGGGCCAGCGGCAGGTCGATTCCGTACGACATCGCGCCGCGCCGGCCCGGAGACGTCGCCGAGCTGGTCGCCGACGCGACGGCCGTGGGGCGCGCCTGGGGCTGGCATCCCACCCGGGATCTCGCCGACGTCTGCCTGGACGCCTGGCGCTTCCAGCGGCTCAACCCGCACGGTTACGACGGCACCGCGCGGCGGCCGGAGACGAAGGAGTAGCCGCCGTGCGGCCCCCGCGGACCGGCAGAGGCGGCCCGGCTCGACGCCTGTCGGCCGGCTACCTCATGCTGGTCGTGATCCTCACTGTTCCGTACCTGTCCGTTCCCGCCCTGCGTACGCCGCTGTGGGCCCTCATCGGGGTGGCCGGGATCGCGGCCGTCCTGACCGGGGTGCGGGTCCACCACCCCCCTCGGGCCCGGCCGTGGCTGCTGCTCGCCGCCGGGCTGCTGGCCTTCACCGCGGGCGGCACCCTCTCCCACGCGCAGGAGGCCTACTTCTCCGCGTCGAACCCGTTCCCGTCCCCGGCGGACGCCTGCCGGCTCGCCGTGTTCCCACTGATCGCCATGGGCCTGACCGGTCTGCTGCGCTACCGCTGGACGGGCCGCGACCTGCCCGGCCTGCTCGACGCCCTGGTGATCACCGGCGGGCTCGCGCTGCCGGTGTGGGTCTACCTGGTGCAGCCGCTGGCCCGGCAGGAAGGTCTGACCTGGCAGCAGCGTGCGCTCAGCGTCGCCCTTCCACTCGGGGACATCCTGGTGCTGGCCCTGCTGGTCCGGCTGCTCTCACGCTGCCCCGCCGCCGGCGCCGACCGGGCCGGCCGGCTGCTCGTCCTGGGCGCGCTCATCCTGATCGGCTTCGACATCGCGCAGGGCTTCCTCCGGCTCAACGGCTCCTGGCAGGCGGGCACGCTGCCGGACTTCGGAGGCATCGCGTTCTGCACCGCCTGGGGCCTGGCCGCACTGCACCCCTCGATGGCCCGGCTGACCGCCCCGGACTCGCCGCCCCAGTCGCTGCTGCCGCCCCGCCGCCGGCTGCTGCTGCTCGCCGCCGCGACCCTGATCCCTCCCGTGATCCTCACTCACGAGGAGAGCGACGGCCTGGACTACGACGCGACAGTGCTGGCCGCGTTCTCCGGCACGCTGTTCCTGCTGGTGATCTTCCGGCTCACACTGATGGTCGTCGCCCATCACAGGGCCATGACGCGGGAGCTGGCCCTGCGCACCGCGGCCGCCTCTTTGATGGGGGCCTTCTGGCCGGAGGATGTCGCGCGGGCCTGCGACACGGCGGTCACGTCCCTGTTCGGATCGCAGCGCCGGCATGTCACCCTCCTGCTGTCGGCCGGAGAGGCCCGGGACCTGTACGCCCGGCTGGAGCGCCGCCCCGCCGGGGCCGACGACGCCGGCGCGCGGGGCGGGCCCGCCGCGGTGGCCCGCAGCCGCACGGTCATCGTCCCGTCCGCCGTGCTGGGACCAGAGCTCGCCGCCCGACTCGGCAAGCTGCCGGCCGCCCTGCTCTGCCCCTTGGTCCAGCCTGAGCAGCCGGCCGGCGGCGAGCTCCCGGGAGCGCTGCTGGCAGCCGGCTCCGAGCGGCAACTCGTCGAGATGCGGGGGTCCTTGGAGCTGCTCGCCTCACAGGCGGGGCTCACGACGGAACGCATCGCGCTGCGGCGGGAGGTCATTCGCAAGGAGAGCGAGGCCTACTTCCGCACCCTGGTGCACAACGCCTCGGACGTCATCCTCATCGTCGACGACGACACCACCGTCCGCTACGCCAGCCCGTCCGCGCCGACCGTGTTCGGCCGTACCGAACTCACCGGGACACGGCTGCCCGACCTGGTGGATCCCCGGGAACGGGACCGGGCCGCGCGGACCCTCGCGGCCACGGGCGAAAACGGCCCGCGGGAAGCGCACGACACCTGGCTGGTGCTCCGGGACACGGACCGTATCGAGGTGGAGGTGCGCTGCCGCGACCTGCGCCGGGACCCGACCGTGGGCGGCCTGGTCGTCACCCTGCGGGACGTCACCGAGCAGCGTCAGCTGGAGCACGAACTCACCCGGAGGGCCTTCCACGACTCCCTGACCGGCCTGCCCAACCGCGCTCTGCTGCTGGAGCGGACCGAGCGCGCGCTGCGCCGCGGCCACCGGGAGTCGACGACCACCTGTCTACTCTTCGTCGACCTGGACGACTTCAAGATCGTCAACGACACGCTCGGCCACGCGGTCGGCGACCGGCTGCTGTGCGCCGTGGCCGAGCGCCTGTCGGGGACGCTGCGCCGTACCGACACCGCGGCGCGGCTCGGCGGCGACGAGTTCGCCGTGCTGATCGAGAACGCGGAGCAGCCCCTCGACGCCGAAGTGCTGGCCGCCCACGTGGTCCGGACGCTGAGCCGGCCGTTCCATCTGGACGCGGAGGCGGTGAGCGTCTCGGCCAGCGTGGGCGTGGCCACGGCGGAGGACAGCACGAACGCCGGGGACCTGCTGGCACTGGCCGACCTGGCCCTCTACGCGGCCAAGACGTCCGGCAAGCGCACCTGGCGCCGGTTCCGGCCCCAGCAGCGGATTCGTGTGGTGGAGCGGCACGAGCTGCAGGCACGGCTCGACCGGGCCGTCAGCAAGGAGCAGTTCGGCGTGCGCTATCAGCCGGTGGTGGATATCGCGCGCGGCGACGTCGTGGGTTTCGAGGCCCTGGTCCGCTGGCCGGAGCTCGGTTCCGATCCGGTACCTCCGGGGCAGTTCATCCCGCTCGCCGAGGAGACCGGGCACATCTCGGCGCTGGGCGCCTGGGTGCTGCGCAGGGCCACGGCCGACCTCGCCCGGCTCCAGCACCGCACGCAGGGGTTCGACCCGCCGTACCTCAGCGTCAACGTGTCGGCCCGGCAGTGGCGGGACACCAGCTTCCTGGACGAGGTGTGCACCGCCCTGGACACCACCGGCCTCGCCGCGGGCACCCTGCAGCTGGAACTCACCGAGTCGGTGCTCATGCGGCGGACCGAGCAGATCGATGCGCAGATCCAGGCGCTGAAGGAACGCGGGGTGCGCATCGCGGTCGACGACTTCGGCACCGGGTTCTCCTCGCTCCGCTATCTCCGTGACTTCCCCATCGACGTACTGAAGATCGACAAGTCGTTCATCGACGGCATCCCGCAGGACCCCCAGCAGGTGGCCCTGGTGGAGGGCATCGTCCATCTCGCCGACACCCTGGGCCTCCAGGTGATCGCCGAGGGCATCGAGGAGGAGCCGCAGCAGGAACTGCTGGCGGACATCGGATGCCGGTACGGGCAGGGCTTCCTGTTCGCCCGTCCCTTGACGCTGGAGCGAGGCGAGGCCGTGCTGCGGCAGCGGAACGACGGTCGGCGGGCGGCCGGTTGAAGACGAGAACCGCCGGCTTCACCACCGGGCCCCCGGGCTTCGCCGACTCCACAGGGACGCCGGCGACAGTCCGAACGCCGTCTCCACCAGCGCGATGTGGCTGAACGCCTTGGGCGCGTTGCCCAGTTGGCGGCCCGCGACCGGGTCCCACTGCTCGGCCAGCAGACCGACGTCGTTGCGGGTGGCGAGGACCCGTTCGAAGGCCTCCTGGGCCTGTCGGCGATGCCCTGTGGCGGCGAGGGCGTCGGCGTACCAGAGGGAGCAGGAGACGAACGTGCCCTCCGCGTCGTCCGGTTCACCCGGCCCGGCGCCCTGTGTGTACCGCCGGATGAACCCCCCGTGATCGAGCCGGCTCAGTGCGCGCACGGTGGCACTCACCCGCTCGTCGCGGGCGGGCAGGAACCCGACCCGGGGGATGAGCAGCGCCGAGGCGTCCAGGCCGGGTGCGCCGTAGGACTGCACGAAGGACCGCTGGGCGGTGTCCCAGCCCTCCCGGCAGACCTCCCGGTGCACCTCGTCGCGCATGGCCCGCCACTGCCCGGAGGAGCCGTTGCGCCCGAGCAGCTCGCCCATGCGCAGGGCGCGGTCGGCGGCCACCCACGTCATGACCTTGGAGTGCACGAACTGCCGTCGCCGGCCGCCCACCTGCCACAGGCCCTGGTCCGGTTCGCGCCAGTGCCGCAGCAGGAAGCCCATGAGCGACTCGACCAGCTCCCACACGTGGGCCGGCATCGGGATCCCGGCGCGCAGCGACAGCCACAGCGTGTCCATGACTTCGCCGTACAGGTCCAACTGGAAGCAGCTGACCGCCGAGGTTCCGAACCGCACGGGCCGGGAGCCCTCGTACCCGGGCAGCCAGGGTGCCTCGGTCTCGGGCAGCAGCCGCTGTCCCTTGACGCCGTAGACCGTCTGCAGGTCGGCGGGATCACCGGCGACGGCCCGCACCAGCCAGTCCAGCCAGGCCGTGGCCTCGTCCCGGTATCCACTGCGCAGCAGGCAGGACAGGGTCCGGCTGGAGTCGCGCAGCCAGCAGAACCGGTAGTCCCAGTTGCTCTCACCGCCGATGTGTCCGGGCAGCGAGGTGGTGGGGGCGGCGACGATGCCGCCCGTGGGGGCGTAGGTGAGGGCCTTGAGGGTGATGAGGGAACGCACCACCGCGTCCCGCCACGGTCCCTGGTAGCGGCACTGGGCGACCCAGCGGCGCCAGAAGTCGACGGTCTCCTTCACGGCGGTCTCCGCCGGGACGGACATGGGTGAGGGAGGGGCGGTGCGGTACGAGGGGGTCCACCCCAGGGTGAGGGCCAGCCGGCGCCCGGCCGTGACGGTGAATTCCCAGACGGTGGCGTCCTGGTCGCCCCGGTCCCGCACCTGGCCTTCGGCGCCGAGCCAGACGGCGTCCGGGCCGGCGACCGCGACGGTGCAGTGGCCGACGTCCCGGACCCAGGGCACGATCCGGCCCTGGTGGAAGCGGAGCCGCAGGTCGCTGCGCAGGTCCACGGTGCCCGAAAGGCCCTCGACGAGCCGGACGATACAGGGCACGTCGGCGCGCGGAGGCATGAGGTCGGTGACGCGCACCGTCCCCGTGGGGGTCTCCCACACGGAGTCGAGGACCAGCGTGTCGGCGCGATAGGAGCGGCGCGTGCACAGGCCGCCCGAGACGGGGGCCAGACCCCAGTGTCCGTTGTCCTCGGTGCCCAGCAGGGCCGCCAGGCAGGCCGGGGAGTCGAAGCGTGGCAGGCAGAGCCAGTCGATCGACCCGTCCCGGCCGACCATGGCGGCCGTCTCCAGATCGCTGACGAGGGCGTATTCCTCGATGGGTGCATTCATGATCGGGGCTACGCCGTCGTGCACTTTGCCTCCTTCCACGGTAACGCGGACGAAGCGCCCCGCACAGGCCTCCCCGGCCACGGAAAACGCTCAGCTCTTGACCGCGGGGACAAAAGGGGCAAGATGTACGTATACGGCGTAAATATATGGCGTCTCCTCCACGGGAACGCTCCACCGGAAGACACGGCATCATGAAAAATACGCACTACCCGACCGAGCACCCCTCCTTCGTCGCCCAGGCCGACGTCAACGGCTCCGGCCACACCGACCGGGCCGCGCACCCGCTGCGCCGGGCCGGGGACCGCCCGCCGGCCCGCGCCACCGTGAGCCTGGTCGTCCCCGCCCGCAACGAGGCGCGCAACATCCCCTGGGTCTTCGAGCAGATCCCGGACTGCGTCGACGAGGTCATCCTGGTCGACGGGGACTCCGTCGACTGCACCGTGCACATGGCGACCCGGTGCCTGCCGACCGTCCGCCACGTCGAGCAGAGCGGCCCGGGCAAGGGCAACGCCCTGCGCACCGGCTTCCTCTCCGCGACCGGCGACCACATCGTGATGATGGACGCGGACGGCAGCATGCTGCCCGGGGAGATCCCGCACTACCTGCACTTCCTCGACAACGGCTTCGACTTCGTCAAGGGCTCCCGGTTCATCGCGGGCGGCGGCTCCCTCGACATCACCCGCATCCGGCGGCTCGGAAACCAGGTGCTGCTCACCGCCGTGAACCACCTCTACGACGCCAAGCTGACGGACCTGTGCTACGGGTTCTGCGCCTTCCGCCGCGACTTCCTCGACGACCTCGACCTGCACTCCTCGGGGTTCGAGATCGAGACCGAGATGATCGCGCACGCCCTGCGTTCGGGACTGCGCATCGCCGAGGTCCCGAGCCTCGAACTGCCCCGCCGCAGCGGACGTTCCAACCTGCACGCGATCTCGGACGGCCGCCGGGTGCTGCGCACCCTGCTGTCCGAGCGGCCCGGGGCCCGGCCCACCCCACGGGCCGCGGGGAGTCCGGCATGAGTGTCACCCGGCGTCCGGCTGCCGCTTCCCGCCCCCCGGCGAGGGACCCGGGCCCGGCCGGACCTGCGTACGCGCCGGTCGCGGTCGTCGACATGGATCTGACACGACCCTACGAGTTCCGCCGACCCGGGGGCCCGGGACCGGTCCGCCCGACGGCGCCGGTGCTGGCCCTGGTGCGGCTGCGCGGCCGACCCCTGGGGCTGGTCACGGCAGCCGGCGAAGAGGGCGGCGCGCCCGAGGACCTGTGGCGGTCGGCGGCGGACACGGCACGGCGGCGGTTCCTGCTCCCGCGCGGGGCGAATCCCACCCGGGCACCCGTGCTCGCACCGCCGTACATGAGCGTGATCATCGCGACGCACAACCGGCCACGGATGCTCCGGGAGTGCCTGAACTCCCTGCTGCGGGTGGACTACCCGCACTTCGAGGTGATCGTCGTGGACAACGCCCCGGCCGACGACTCGGCCGAACGGCTGGTCCGCGACGCGTACGGGGGCCGGGTCCGCTACGTCCGGGAGCCGGCGGCCGGCCTGGCCCACGCGCACAACCGGGGCCTGGCCGCCGCCCGCGGCGAGATCGCCGCCTTCACCGACGACGACACCCTGGTCGACCCGGGCTGGCTCGCCGCGATCGCGGACGGCTTCGGCCAGGGCCCCGGAGTCGGCTGCGTCACCGGACTCATCGTCCCGGCCGAACTGGAGACCGCGGCCCAGGCGGCACTGGAGCGCCATGGCGGTTTCGCCAAGGGGTACGCACCGCGCACCTGGTCCCTGCGCCACCCGCCGAAGGACCCCCTGTTCCCGTTCACGGCGGGGCGCTTCGGCTCCGGCACCAACATGGCCTTCCGGATGTCCGCGCTGCGGGCGCTGGGCGGCTTCGACCCGGCCACGGGCACCGGAACCCCCGCCCACGGCGGCGACGACCTGCTCGCGTTCTTCCGGGTCCTGACGGCCGGTCACACCCTGGCCTACCAGCCGGACGCGATCGTCTGGCACCGCCACCGCCGTACGCGAGACGCCCTGGACGCCCAGGCGTTCGGCTACGGCGCCGGGCTGGGCGCGTACCTCACCGGTGCTCTGGTGAACGAGCCCCGCATGATCCCGGCCCTGCTGCGCAGGCTGCCCCGGGGGATCCGGTACGCGCTGGCCCGGGCGCACCGCACAGCGGAGGCGGACACGACTCGGTCGCGACGGCTCGCCCGCCTGGAACTGCGCGGCCTGCTGTACGGGCCGGTCGGCTATCTGCGCAGCCGCCGCCGGAACCACACCGGCAGCGCCGGGGTCTGAGGAGAGACCGTGCACACGACCCAGGAGACAAGGCCCCAGGAGACGGACGACAGGCTTGAGGCCACCGTTGCACCCGGCCGGGGGCGGTCACTGACCACGGCGGTCCGTGCCGGGATCGCCCGTGTCCTGCCGAGCGAGCCGCTGGTGCGCAACGGCCATCTGCTGGCGATCAGTTCCCTGGTCAACGCGGGAGTCGGCGCGATCTTCTGGCTTTTCGCCACCCACTGGTACGACGACGAGGTCGTGGGCGTGAGCTACTCCGCCCTGTCCGCTTCCCTGCTGCTGGCCAACATCGGACAGCTCAACCTCAACGACTTCCTGATCCGGTTCCTGCCGTGCTCGGGGCGGCAGACCCGCAGACTTCTGCTCACCTGCTATGCGGTGACCGCCTCGTGGAGCGCCCTGGTCTGCCTCGTCTTCGTCCTCCTCGTCCCCGCCCTCTCGCCCGAACTGGCCTTCCTGCGCGACCCCCTGGTCGCCGTCTGGTTCGTGGCGGCGACCGCCGCGTACACCATCTTCGTCCTCCAGGACGGGGCACTGACGGCGATGCGCCGCCCGGGCTGGGTCGTGGCGGAGAACATGGTCTTCGCCTTCGTCAAGATCGCGCTGCTCGCCGGTGGTGCGCTCCTGGCCCTGAAGACCGGGATCCTCCTGTCCTGGGCGGGGGCCCTGCTCGTCTCCCTCCTCGTGGCCAACTACCTCCTGCTGCGACGGGCGGTGCCGCGCCACGAGAAGGAGAACCCGGACGCCGTGCGCCCGCCGCGGCTGCTCAGCTACGCGGCGGCCGACTACACGGGCTCCCTGTTCCGGATGGCCGCCTACACGCTCGTGCCCCTGATGGTGCTGAGCGCCCTCGGAGCGAAGCAGAGCGCCTATTTCTCGCTCGCCTGGATCATCGGCTACGTGCTGTTCCTGGTGGTGCGCAACATGGGCAGCTCGCTGGTCGTCGAGGCGGTGCGCCGCCCCGAACGGCTCGCGGAGCACGGGCTGCGGGTGCTGCGCCACTCCGGGATGATGCTGGCCGCCGGTGTCGCCGTGATCGTCGCCGCGGCCCCCTGGATCCTGAAGCTGTTCGGGCCCGGCTACGCCGAGAACGGCACCACCCTGCTGCGTCTGCTGGCCCTCTCCGCACTGCCCAACCTGGTGTTCAGCGTGGCCGTGGACGTGTTGCGGGCCCGACGCCGCATGCGCCTGGTTGTAGGGCTTCAGATCGCCCTGTGCGTGCTGGTGCTGGGCATGGTCCAGCTCCTGCTGCCGGTGTTCGGCGTGACGGGTGCCGGTATCGCCTGGCTGACGGCGGAGTGCCTGATCGCCGTGCCCCTGCTGATCTGGCGGTCCCGCTGGCTGGTCCCCGCATCCGGGACGCACCTCACGACCTCCGGGAGAACCTCATGAACACCGCACCCAGCCTCTCGGTCGTCGTGTGCGCCTACACGCTCGACCGCTGGGAGGATCTGCAGGCCGCCATCACCTCCGTCCAGGCCCAGCGCCGTCCGCCGGACGACGTCGTGCTGGTCGTCGACCACTGCCCGGAACTCCACCGGCTCGCAGGCCGCCTGCTGCACGGTGTCCGGGTGCTGCCCAACCAGCAGCGCAAGGGCCTGTCCGGCGCCCGGAACACCGGCGTCGAGGCGGCCGTCGGGGACGTGGTGGCCTTCCTCGACGACGACGCGACCGCCCACCCCTCATGGGCGGACCGCCTGCTGGCCGACTACCGCGACCCTCGGGTCCTCGGGGTCGGCGGGCTCGTCGTCCCCTGGTGGGAGACGGGCCGGCCCGCCTGGTTCCCCCCGGAGTTCGACTGGGTGGTCGGCTGCTCGTACCGCGGTCTGCCCGAAGAGCGCGCGCCGATCCGCAACTTCATCGGGGCCAACATGTCCTTTCGCAAGGACGCTCTCCACGCGGCCGGCGGCTTCCGCACGGACCTGGGGCGGGTGGGCACGCGGCCCCTGGGCTGCGAGGAGACGGAACTGTGCCTGCGCATCAGCTCCCGCCGCCCGGACGCCGTTCTGCTCTACGACCCCTCGGCGGCCGTCCGGCACCGGGTCCCCGCCGCCCGCGCCATGTGGTCGTACTTCCGGTCGCGCTGCTACGCCGAAGGACTCTCCAAAGCCCTCGTGGCCCGGTACACCGACGGCCACGGAGCCCTGTCCAGCGAGCGCGCCTACCTCACGTCGACCATCCCCCGGGCCTTCCGTGAGGCCCTGCGCCCGGGCCGGCCCGCTCCGGTGCGTACCGCCCTCGCTCTGGCCCTCGGTGTCGGCGCCACCGCCCTCGGATACGTCGTGGGCTCGGTGCGCGCCCGGGGCACCGCCGTCCCCGCCACCGGACCGGTCGACCACGCAGCCGTGAAGGGGAGCCCGGCATGACGTACCAGCCCGTCCCCGTGTTCCTGTACCACTCGGTGTCGGCCGATCCGCCCTCGTGGATCGCCCCGTTCACCGTGTGCCCGCGTGTCTTCGCCGAGCAGCTCGACCTCCTCGCGGACAGCGGTCTCGAGGTCGTCCCGCTGCGGCGCCTGATCGCCGCGCTGCGCGGCGGTCCACCGCTTCCGGCCCGGTCCGCGGTGCTGACCTTCGACGACGGGTTCGCCGACTTCCACTCCACCGTGGCCCCGCTGCTCGCCGCCCGGGGACTGCCGGCGACCCTCTACGTCACCACCGGTGCGCTGGGCGGCCCGTCCTGGCCCCCGGAGCACGGCAGCCTGCTTCCGCCCGCCCCGATGCTGACCTGGCGTCAGGTACGGGAGCTGGACCAGTTCGTCGAGATCGGTGGGCACACCCGGACCCACCCGCAGCTGGACGCCCTGCGCCGACAGGCCGTCCAGGAGGAGGTCCGGGGGTGCAAGGCCCGTCTCGAGGACGCCCTAGGGCATCGCGTCGATGCCTTCGCCTACCCCCACGGCTACTCCAGCCGTACGGTCCGCCGAGTGGTGGACGAGGCGGGCTGGACCTCGGCCGCGGCCGTCCGGTACGGCTTCAGCTCCGGCGCGGACGAACCCCTGCGCATCGCCCGGCTGATGGTGCGCACCGACACCTGCCGGGACCGCTTCCTGGCCTGGGCCCAGGGGGCGGGCGCACCCGTGGCCCCGTTTCCCGAGCGCGTCGGCACCAAGGCCTGGCGCGGCTACCGGCGGCTGCGGGCGGGCATCGACCACCGCCACCCGTCGCTGCCCACGCCCGTTCGATGACGGCCCGTCAGTCCTGCCAGACACGCACCCAGTCCACCGTCATCCGGGCCGAGTCCACCGAGGAGGGCGGCGACTGCGGCACTCCGACGGCGAGATTGACCAGGACCTCCATGGGCACGTGCGGGATCCGCTCCGGCTCGGTCAGCCGGAAACGCCGGGTCCCGTCGACGTACCAGCTCACCTCGTCGGGGGTCCAGAGCATGGCGAAGACGTGGTGCTCGTCCGGGAACGGGACGGGGCCGTAGGTGCCGCGGGCCCGCTGGTCGCCGTCGGGGCCGCGCCAGTGCGCGTACATGAAGACCCGGTCGGTCCCTCCGAGGAACTCCATGATGTCGAGCTCGGGGGGCGTGAACTTGGACGCGGGCATCATCCAGAACGCCGGGAACATGCCCGCCTGTTCGGGGATGCGGATGGACGCCTCGAAGTATCCGTAGGTGAAGACGTGCCGGGGGTCGCCGTACCAGTCGTCCCGGCCGGTCGAGATCATGCCGGAGCGCCAGGGGTACGTCCTGCCGTCGCTGGCCCGTGTCTCACGCCGCTCGGCGTCCAGGCGGAGCAGGCCGTCGCGGACGGACACCTGGCCGGGCAGGTACCACTGCTCCTCGTCGTTGCCGCTGTTGGTGCAGCCGTCCTCGTTCCAGTCGTAGCAGGTCGCCCAGCGGTCGGTGTCGAGTTCCGAGCCGTCGAACTCGTCGTGGAACGTCAGTTTCCAGTCCTGCGGCACGGCCTTCGGCCGGGACACGTCCGCGTCCGGCTCGGTGGCAGTGCAGCCCAGGGCCAGCACCAGTGCCAGCGCGGCCAGGGCGGGGCGCAGTCGTCGCGCGCGCACGGGGCTACCGCCGTTTCCCGGCCGTCACGGCGGCGGTGAGGCGACGGGCGGCGAAGCCGGTGCCGGTGACGAACCGCAGCAGCGGTCCGAAACTCGGGGCCGCCGCGAGCCCGGTGAAGTACAGGCCGGGCGTCGAGGACTCGAACCCGGAGGTCAGCACCGGCGCTCCGGCGAAGACCCGCAGCGACTGCCTCGGGCCCGGATCGAGGAGGTCCGGGCGGCGGATGTCGACCCGGTAGCCCGTGGCGGCCAGGACGTGGTCGACCACGATGTCCTCCGGCCGGCCGTACTCGTCGAGCAGCCGCATCCGGACCACCCCGTACCCCGGCTCGGCGCAGACCAGCGTGCGGCCGCACAGCACCGGGAACCGGCCGGCCGCCCGCTCCTTCAACCACCAGGCCCCGGACGGTCGCGGTACGGTGCGCAGCAACTCCATGCGCAGCGGCGCGGGGAGGCTGCGGTAGGCCGTCCCGCCCCGGCTGACGGCAGCCGGCAGCGGACGTCCGGGACCGAGTGGGGAGCCGGGCACCGGCAGCCGGGACCGGTCGCCCCTTCCGCTCGGCGGCGGGTCGAAGACCACGGCCGGCGTGCGGGCCACGACGGTGGGCCGGGCCCGGGCCTCGAGCATGCCGTCGGGCATGTGGGCCCGCCACGACTCCATGGTCTGACCGAAGACACGCGGCCGTACCCGGGCGGCCCGCAGGTGGCAGGCGGTGGCCAGGCCGTACGGGCCGGCTCCGACGACGGCGACGGCGACGGCGACGGCGACGGCGACGGTGACCCGGTCGTTCGGCGGGCGGGGGCCCCGCGGCCGCGTGGGCGCGGTGCCGGGTTTCGTCCGTGGCGTGGTGCCGCCCGGTTCGTGAGGGGTGTCCGGTTCGTGAGGGGTGTCCGTCGCCGGGGCGGGCCGGGTGC
>NZ_POUC01000148.1 GCF_002891435.1 Streptomyces cahuitamycinicus | reverse complement strand
CCCCCGGGGATGCTGACCCTGGCGGCCCTCCTCGTCGTCGCGTCCCTGGTCGCGGGCTATCTGCTCCTGACCGGCTCGGACACCGCCACCCCGACCGCCTCCTCCGGGGCCCGCGAGAAGCCCGCCGCGAAGCCGGACCCGGAACCCGAGTGGGACGGCAGGACGAAGATCCTCGGTGACGGCTCCACCTCCTACACCGGCCCTCCAAAAGGCCAGTTGAAGCCGGTGCCCCTCAAACCGGGCGAGAAGCCGCCCCAGTTCGTCGTCTTCTCCTGGGACGGCGCGCTGCAGGGCGACGACGGGCTCTTCGCGCACTACCGGGAGCTGGCCGAGGAGTACGACGCCCACATGACCTTCTTCCTCACGGGCATCTACCTCCTGCCCAAGAGCAAGAAGGACCTCTACTCCCCGCCCCAGCACTCCAAGGGCTCGGCGGCGATCAGCTTCGCCACCGACGAGCACATCCGCACCACGCTGGAGCAGCTCGGCAAGGCCTGGCAGGGCGGGAGCGAGATCGGCACCCACTTCAACGGCCACTTCTGCGGCAAGGAGGGCGGCGGCGACTGGAGCGTGGCGGAGTGGAAGAGCGAGATCGACCAGTTCTACGACTTCGCCGAGAAGTGGAAGACCAACACGGGCTTCCGGGACGCCGACCCGCTGCCGTTCGACTTCCGGAAGGAGGTCACCGGCGGCCGGGCGCCCTGCCTCGAGGGCCAGGAGAACCTGCTGAAGGCCGCCAAGGACTACAAGTGGCGCTACGACGCCAGCTCCGCGGGCGACTTCCAGATATGGCCCCGCAAGAAGAACGGCATATGGGATTTCCCGCTGCAGATGCTCCCTTACGAGGGCGGCAAGTACCAGGGCCTGTCGATGGACTTCAACTTCCTCTACAACCAGTCCGAGGGTGAGACCGAGGGCGACCCGGCGAACTACCCCCAGTGGGAAGAGCAGACCGTCGCCTCCTACATGTCCGGCTTCAACCGCGTGTACTACGGCAGCCGCGCCCCGCTGTTCATCGGGAACCACTTCGAGGACTGGAACGGCGGCATCTACATGCGGGCCGTCGACCGGGTCTTCAAGGCCATGTGCACGAAGAAGGACGTCAAGTGCGTGTCCTTCAGGGAGCTGGCCGACTGGCTCGACGTGCAGAAGCCCGGAACCCTGCAGCGGCTCCGGGGCCTGGACCCGGCGCAGTCACCCGACTGGTCGACGGTCGTGCACTGACCAGGTTCGGAAGTAACAGATGCAACACCCTTCACAGGAGCCACACATTCCGTGCAAAAATCTCCTACCCCGGTAACCCTTTGGCCGGGGCAAGAGGGGAAACACCAGTGAAATCAAGGAAATTGAGCGGGACGCGGCGCCGCCTCACGATAGTCGGCGCCGCGGCGACCTCGGTCGTCGCCGGAGTCGCCCTGCTGCCCAACTGGAGCGCGGGCGCGGCGGTCAGCGACGATCCGACGGTGGACGCGCGCACCAGGGCCACCTTCCAGCGGCTGGCGGACGCCGTCTTCACCGACCGCACCAACGCCCTGGTAGACGGCGGGCAGGCCGACGCGGACAAGCCGCTGACCGACGGCTTCTCCGGCGACGTCGCGCTGTCCTCCGGCACGGCCCGCGCCGAGGACGCCACCCGGTCCGCGCTGGCGCAGCGCAAGAAGAAGCTGGCCAAGGCCGGCGAGACGTACCGCGGCGCCGCCACCACCGTCACCCTGAACGCCACGCGGGTCACGGGCCGTACGGCCAAGGCGGAGGTCACCGAGACCACGACCCTCACCTACGCCCGCACCCGGGGCGACGCGCCGAAGACCACCGGATTCCAGGCCCGGCACGAGCTGACCTTCAAGGCCGACCGGCGCGGCGACTGGCGGCTGACGGGCATCCGCGACACCGACCAGGGCGGTCTCGCGGTGAACACCCTCTCCAAGCCGGCCCCCGTCAAGGCGGCCACCACCGCCGACACCATGCCGAACGCCCCGCGCGCGGCGACCACCCGCAACCCGGCCGCCGCCCCGAAGACCGGCACGACGTACGACTACAAGGCCATGGCGGCCTACGCCGAGAAGCACTGGAACGCCTACAACAAGGACTACCCGGACTTCAGCGGCCGCGGCGCCGGCGGCGACTGCACCAACTTCGTCAGCCAGTCCCTGAAGGCGGGCGGCTGGAAGCACGTCCCCGGCTACGTGTACGACTACACCAGGTGGTTCGGCAACGCCGACATCCAGTCGCACTCGTTCATCGGCGTCAACGAGTGGTCCTGGTTCGCCCAGAACTCCAAGCGGACCAAGCCGCTCGCCAACGTCTTCCAGCTCGAGGTCGGCGACGTCCTCCAAGTGGACTTCGACAAGGACGGGTCCAAGGACCACACGATGATCGTCACGACCAAGAGCGGTGGGGTGCCGTACGTGACCTACCACTCCAACAACACCCTCCGCAGGTCGGTGGCGAGCCTCGTCGCGTCGTACCCGAACGCGTACTACTACGCCTACCGCACCTGAGACCGGACGGGGGCCGGGCTCAGTGTCCGGCCCCCCGCTCCTCGCGGATCCCGGAGACGACGTGGGCCACGGCCCGGCGGACCGCTTCCGTCTCCATGAGGAAGTGCCAGTAGTCCGGGTGGCGGCCTTCGAGACCGGCGATGGCGCGGTCCAGGCGCGCCACGGCGTCGTCCAGGGGGCGGGCGTGGCGCGGGTCGGGGGTGTTGCGGCCGGCCATGGCGAGGCGCTGGGCGTCGCGGATGGCGAAACGGGTGCGGTCGATCTCCTGCTGGGGATCCTTCTGCACGGCGTTCAGGCGGTGCAGGCGGTCCCCGGCGGCCGACACGGCCTCGTCGGTGTTGTTCAGCAGGGCCCGCACGGTCGACAGCAGGGCCGTCGCGTCGGCCCAGCGCTGTTCGCCGCGGGCGGTGCGGGCCTCGGCCAGTCTGGTCTCGGCCTGGCGGACGTTCTCGGCGGCGGCGTCGGGGACGTGCTGAAGGTCCTGCCAGCAGGCCGCGGTGAAGCGGCGCCGGAGCTCGCTCAGGGTCGGCTCCACCTGCTCGGAGCGGGTGGTGAGGGCCTGGGCGCGGGTGCGCAGGGAGACGAGCCGGTGGTCGATCTCGGCGGCGCGGTCCGGAAGCCGCTCGGCCTCCACACGGACCGCCTCGGCCTCGCGCGTGACCCGCTCGGCCCGCTCCAGTGTCTGCGGCACGCCGTGCTGCCCGGCACCCTGGTTCAGCTTGGTCAGCTCCGGGGAGAGCGCGGCCAGCCGGGCGGCGAGGTCGTCCGCCCGAAGACCCGAGGCGCGTACGGCGTCCAGCGCGTTGGAGGCGGCGAGCAGGGCCTGGCGGGCCCGTTCGACCGCGGGGGCGAGGCGGGCCAGCTGGGTCTCGGCCTTGCCGAGGAGGGGGCCGAGGCCGTCGGTGAACCGGTCGAGCTCCTGCTTGACCCGGCCGAGCTCCTCCTTGGCGGCGGTCAGCTCGCCGCGGGCCCGGGACGCGGCGGAGGCCTCCAGGTCGTCGCGGTCGAGATCGTGGGCGTCGACGGCGTTGATGTACCGGTGGCTGGCCTCGTCGATCCGCCGGCCCAGGGCGTCGAAATCGGCTACGGCCCGCCGGGCGGCGGGGGAGTCGTCGACGGCGGTGATCGTCTCGATCGAGATGCGCAGGTCGCGCTGGGCCGTGTCGAGCTCGTAGAAGGCCGCCGCGGCGGCGTCCTTCGCGGCCTGGGCCTCGGCCCGCTGGTTCTCGGCCCGGCCGCCGAACCAGCGCCGGGTGCCCCCGCCCGCGAAGGCGGCGGGCAGGGCCAGCGCGGCCAGCAGCGGCAGCCCGACCAGGGCGAGCGTGTCGTGGAGCGGCCCGGGGGCGCGGGGGGTGCGGCGGCCCGGGCGATGTGCGCGCGGCACCGACGGCGAGTCCGGCTGTCCTGGTGTCGCCGTCACATCCCTCTCCCGTGCTGTGGTCCACCCTGCCCGGTGTCATTCTCCCACCGGTAGAGGACGAACACACGGGCCGTTCAGTTCAGTGTTCGCACCGTCACGCTGCCGTCACCGGTGTGGGCGGACACGCGGTGGGAGCTGCTCTCGTCGCGGGGCACGGACACGTCGACGCCGCCGTCACCGGTCTCGGTGGTCACGCGGTACGTGGCCCGGGGCAGTGCGATGGTCACGGAGCCGTCGCTGCTGCGGGACTCGACACGATCCGGCACGGCACCGAGTTCGAGGCGGACCGAACCGTCGCCGGTCCGGGTGCGGACGTCGCGGGAGGAGACGTTCGCGCGGATGGACCCGTCGCCGGTGCGCACCTCCACGGGACCGGTGGTGTCGGTGACGCGGACGGATCCGTCGCCGGTGCGGATGTTCAGGGGGTCCCGGAAGCCCCAGGCATGGACCGCGCCGTCGCCGTCCTGGACCTTCACGGTGATGCCGCGGGGGACCTCGATGCGGTGCTTGGCCGAGCAGTCGACGACGATGCCGGAGCACTTCAGCCGCAGCACCAGGCGGTCGTCGCTCATGGCCCAGGTGGTCTTCGGCTCCTTGCCGACGACGACCGAGCCCTGGAACCACCGGGTGACCTCGATCTTGCCCGCCGGTTCGTCGTCCGAGCTGACGATCTCCAGGGCCGAGTCGTCGGAGTCGACCGTGAGAGTGCGGCCCTGGAGGCCGAAGGACCGGTGGTCGGGGTCCGTGTCGTCCCCCGCGGACGCCCCGCAGGCACTGAGACCGGCGACGAGCACGACGACGGCACCGGCGAGGGCGGCGGCGCGGGCGGTGGCGGTGCGACTGGTCATGACGATCTCCCCCTGGACGGACGACGGGCGCTCCGGTGCGCTCTACGACCGTATGGATCCGGGGCCCGCCGGGGGATCCGGGCCACTCCCGGATCGAAGGTGGGGTTAGCCCCAGGTGCGGGGCCCGGACGCTCCCGGGATACGGGTTTGCGGGACCGTGCCCCGGGCCATGTAGGCTGTCGATTCGTCCTGGGCTCATGCCCGGGAGCCGGGTGCGTAGCTCAGGGGTAGAGCGCCTGCCTTACAAGCAGGATGTCGGCGGTTCGAAACCGTCCGCGCCCACAGCGCCGAGTAGCAGGTGAGAGGCCTCCCAGGAGTTCCTGGGGGGCCTTTCCTGTGATCGGGAGGACCGGCCCGTGGGCGGCGCTGTGGGCGCGGACGCGTCGCGGCGGGCCACCGCTGCTCACTGACGGCCCACCCGCTCCGCCCCGGTCGGCACCACGCCCGACGGCTCCGGCTACCAGCGGATCGTCTGCCCCTGCGCGGTGACGGTGACGGTGAACTCTTCCAGCGTCGGTGCGCCGGCCGCGCACCAGCTGCCGAACTGCTCCTCCACGGCGTCCCACAGGAGCTCCGGGCCACCCTGCCGGACGAGCCGGCGTCCGTCCTCCGAGTACACCGCGGCCCACGAGCCGGTGGCGACGTCGACCAGGACGTCCTCGGTCCGCCCCTCGCGCCGCATCGTCAGCCGCTGGGCATCCGGCACGGCGAGCTGCACCACGAACCGGGAGGCCCAGTTCTCCAGCACGTCGGTGTCGATGGTGGTCTCGCGTTCCTTGCCGTCGTCGAGGTCGGGGAGCAGGCCGAGCGGCGGAGGCGTGTGCGGGCGGGCGAGCATGAAGGACACGGCGCCGCCCAGCAGCGGCCCGGACGCGGTGCCGTCCTCATGGACCGTCAGGCGCGCGAGTTCCGACGAGCCGAGCCATCCGCAGAGGGTCGCCAGAATCAGGCCGCCCGGCCGGGTCTGCTCGATCCACGACTGAGGCACTGTCCGTACGCCACAGGTGGCGATGACCCTGTCGTAGGGAGCGCCCGCGCCGTGGCCGCGGAGACCGTCGCCGGTGACGAGCGTCGGATACGTGCCGAGGTGGCCGAGGGCAGCCCGGGCCCGCGAGGCTACCCACGGGTCGCACTCGATCGATGTGACGTTCTCGGCGCCGAGGCGGGCGCAGAGGACGGCGGTCGAGTAGCCGGTGCCGGTGCCGATCTCCAGCACCTTGTGGCCGTCCTCGACCTGGAGGTCCTCCAGCATGCGCAGCACGAGGGAGGGCAGGGTGCTGGAGCTGGTGGGCTCGCGCGTGATCGTGCCGCGGATGTCTTCCGGGACGATCGTGCCCGCGATCTGGGTCACCAGGCTCACGTCTGCGTAGCAGCCTTCGAACCAGTACGAGTCGCCTTCCCGCACCGGCTCCCACGCCGAGTGGAACTGCGGCCCGGCCACGCGCCGGAAGTACCCGTCGCGCAGGAACTCGTGCCGGGGAACGGCCGCGGCGGCGCGCCTCCACGGCTCGGTGCGCAGGCTGCCGCCGATCACCATCCTGCCGATGAGCTGCTGGTGCAGCTGTGCCTGGTCGGTCACGGTGTCCTCTCCAAGAGGTCTGCGAGGGCTGCGCACATGGGCAGGCCGGTCTCGTCCTCCAGCCAGTGCCACTGGCCGGAGGGGTTGCACTCCAGGAACCACCATCGGCCGTCCTCGCCGACGGCGAAGTCGAACGCCCCGAAGACCAGCCTGAAGTGGTTCATGTAGCGGTGGAGCGCCGGCCGGATGCCGGGCGGCGCTTGGACGGGGGTGTAGGTCAGTCGGCTGTAGTCGGTGCGCCAGTCGAGGAGGCCGGAGTCGATGCGGACGCAGAACACTTCGTCGCCGATGACGGTCACGCGGACGTCGGCGACCTTGGGGACGCGCTGCTGGAAGAGGTGTGCGGTGCCGCTCACTTGGTCGTCGATGTCCGCCTCGGTCACCTCGGCGACCTTGACCACGGACGAGACGCCGTCGACGCGGTACACAGGGTTGTACAGCGGCTTGTAGATGACCGAGCCGTGCGCCTTGATGAAGGCCCGGGCCGCGCCGGAGCTGGAGGTGATGAGCGTGGGCGGTACCAGGAACCCGGCCTCCGCTGCCGTGGCCAGCCCGGCCGGTTTGAACTCCGCGTCCCCGATGCGGTGCGGGTGGTTCACGTACCGGCAGCCGGGCAGCGAAGCCAGGACTCCGCCGAGCCCGTAACGGGCCTGGGTGATGGCGAACCGGGCGTCCTGCTCGTCGAGGTGCGGGAACGCGAAGCCGGACGGACGCCGGTAGTACAGGGCGCGCACGTTCGTCAGGTCCGCAGTGCGGGAGGGCGTGAGGAGACGACCCCGGAGGCCGTGCTCGCACGGTCGATCGCCGTCCTGCGCGAGCAGGGCGTCCTGGTCCTCGACGGCCCGGACGGGTACGAGTCGCACCCTCCGAAGCAGGGCAACCCGCAGGCGTACCCCTGGGACAACGCGCTCGCCGGCGTTCGGCGACAGGTCCATGCCTGCTGACCCTGGACGACGCGACGAAACCACCCCTCCCGCCTGAAGGCGAGAGGGGCAACGTGCTCAAGGACATTGGCCTGATGGGACCCAGCCGGTCGCACATCCGGCGGTGAGTCGTACGCGCGTCCGCCCCGGGGTGATGCCGGCTCCGGGCTCTTCTCTACGATGGGCACGTGAACAGCCCCGCCCAGCGTGCTCTGCGAACCGTCGTGCGGCGGTGGCATGTGCTGTGCGTGCTGGGGCTGTTGGCTGGGTTGCTGGGGATGCACGGGCTGGCGCCCGGGGGTGGTCTGTCTCCGCGGGCGCATGTGATGCAGGGGCACCAGGCCCAAACGGCCCCGGCCTCCGCGTCATCGACGCACGGCATGCCCTATCTGCACTGCGGCGGCGGGCATGTCCGGCATGCCGACGCGACCTGCGCGTCCGGTGCCGTGGGCGGGGGTCCGGTGCTGCCTCCGCTGGTTCCCGACCCGGTCCCCGTGGCCGTGGGGGAGAGCGCCGTACGGGCGTACGCGGTCGCGGATACGGATGGTGCCCGGGCCCCGCCTTCCCTGGCCGAACTCCAGCTTCTGCGGATCTAGACACCTCACATCACGCCGACCGGCACCGACCGGTGACGGCGTGGTGCTCCGTCGTGTCCCACATCCTCAGTTCCTTGCAGAAGCAGGAGTTCACGCATGAGCAACAGCGTTCGTAGTCTGGCGCGCCGGGCTGCCCTGGCGGTGGCGGCGGGTGCCGCGGCGGTCGTCCTCGCCGCCTGTGGCGGTGACGGTGCCGAACCGGCAGCCGGCCACGGCGACGCCGGGAGCCACGGCCCCACCGGAACCCCGTCGGTCACCGGAACCCCGTCGGTCACCGGAACCCCGTCGGCCACCGGTGCCCACAACCCCCAGGACGTCACCTTCGCGCAGGGCATGATCCCGCATCACCGGCAGGCGCTGGAGATGGCGCGGCTGGCCGGTGACCGGGCCTCCTCCGGGGCGGTCAAGGACCTCGCCGGGCGGATCGAGAAGGCGCAGGACCCGGAGATCCGGACCATGACCGGCTGGCTGAAGACCTGGGGCGAGGACGTGCCCCGGGCGGCGGGCAGCGGCATGGACCACTCCGCGGCGGGCCATTCCGGTATGCCCGGGATGATGGGCGACGAGGACATGGCCGCGCTGGCGAAGCTGACGGGCAGGGCCTTCGACCGCCAGTTCCTGACGCTGATGGTCGAGCACCACGAGGGGGCCGTCGAGATGGCCCGGACCGAGCAGAGCAAGGGCGGCTACGGCCCCGCCAAGGCCATGGCGGGCCGCATCGTCACCGCCCAGCAGGCCGAGATCCGTGAGATGAACGGGATGCTGGACGACAAGAGCTGATCCCGTCGGGCGTCACGGGGTTCCGCCGGTCTCCTCCGGCGGAACCCCGTGCGCGTGCTTCAGCTCCGAGCGGGCCGCCACCCGCTCGGGGCCGACGAGCTCCGACCAGTAGCGGTGGGTGCTGACGAACACCGCGAGTTCGTGCTCCCGCTGCCGGAGTTTCTCGACTTCGGCCTGTTCGTCGGCGCTCCAGCCGGGCGAGGCCGGGCGTTCCACCTTGCGCCAGCCGTTGTCGTCGCTGAAGCCGTCCAGCGGCTCCACCGACCAGGGAAGCCGCTTCAGCAGGGCCGACAGCTCGGCCCGGACCTGATGGAGTTCCTCCTGACCGGCCAGGAGGTCGCTCGGAAAGTCATAGGTCGTAGCCACGACACAATGATACGCCTGTTCGAATTGGCCGGGCGAGTTCCTTCCTGCGGTTCATGCGAACGGGTGTGCCGGCAGTGACGGCGCCGTGTCAGCGTCGGGCCGTGCTCCCGGGCCGGTCCGCCGCCTCGCGCACCTCGCGCACCACCCGGGCCGCGACCGGGGCCGGAACCCCGTGGCGCTCGGCCGCGCGGAGCAACGCGCCGCCGATGGCGTCCAGTTCGAGGGGCCGGCCGGCTTCGGCGTCGCGCTGCATCGACGACTTCATCGCCGCCGGGAAGGCGTCGTAGCGGGCCAGGGCCTGGGCGGGGTCCGCCGGGCCGCCGCACGCATGGCTGATCGCGGCGGTCTCCGCCACCAGGGCGGTCAGCTCGTCGCGGTGGCGGGTGCGGATGTCACCGAGAGGAAGGGCGTAGCGCGTGGTCAGCAGGGCGAACGGCGCCAGGAACGACATCTTCGCCCACAGGGCCGCCGTCTCGTCCTCGAGGACCCGCGTGGCCGGGCCGGCCGTGGCGAAGGCCTCGGCGAGGGCGTCGAGGCGCGGCCGGGGCACGTCCGTGCCGGTCAGGTCGATCTCCGCGAAGGGGCTGCCGTGTTCGATGACGCCCGGGGCGACCCGGGTGGACTCGACCCGGATCACGGCGGGGGCCACGCGGTCGGGCCGGTAGCGGGCGCGCAGGGCCGCCGGGTGCTCGACACCGTTCAGGAACGGCACGAGCAGGCCGTCGGCCGGCATGGGGACGGGAATCCGCGCCGACGCGGCTTCCAGGGCGGTGGCCTTGACGGTGACCAGGCACGCGTCGACCGGCTCCCGCAGCTCGGTGTCCGCCTCGACACGGGCCGTGAAATCGCCGAAGAGGGCGCTGCGGACCTGGATGCCGCCGGTGCGTAGGGTCTCGGCGGTCCGCTCGCCGGACAGGCAGATCACGCGGTGGCCGGAGCGGGAGAGCAGGGCGGCGAGCAGACCGCCCACGCCGCCGGGGCCCAGAACGGCCACGGTGAGTTCGTTCGCCACGAGGAGTTCCTCTCGTCGGTCGGCCCCGGGATGGTGGCCGCCTCGGAGTGATCATGTCAGGCGCCGCTGTCGCCGGAGGGCCGGACGGGTGAGACTGGGGGCATGTGCCGGAGTATCAAGACGCTGCGTCCGCCCGCGATGCCCGAAGAGGCCACCGAGGCCGACGTGCGCGCTGCCGCCTTGCAGTACGTGCGGAAGGTTTCGGGATTCCGCGCCCCCGCCGCTCACAACCAGGAGGTGTTCGACCGCGCCGTGGAGGCCGTCGCGCAGGCCACGGCCGAGTTGCTGGACGGTCTGGAGGTCCGCGGGGCCGCTGCCCGGAAGGCGAGCCCCGCCTGACCCGGCGAAGCGCCCCGGGCCTCAGACCGCCAGCTCCGGCTGCGGTTCGGGGTGTGGCACCGGTGCGGCCTCCGCTTCCCACAGCCTGGTGGTCCGCAGATAGCCGTAGACCACCGAGGCCATCGCCAGCAGGAGGAGGGGGCCGGACACCCACGGGTGGGCGGCCATCTCCAGCGGCACGAAGCGGTAGGACGCCAGCAGCACCGCGAAGACGGCCGTCCCGTAGCCGATGAGCCGGACTCCCGCCCGGTCCCAGCCTCGGTCGTACGTGCGCAGCGCCGCCTCGACCGTGTACGCGAACACCACGCCGGCGACGAGGTCCACGCCGTAGTGCCAGCCGAATCCCAGCGTCGCGGCGAGCGTGGCGATCAGCCAGAACGTGCCGGCGGTGCGCAGGGCGCGCGGTCCCTTGCGGGAGTGGATGAAGATCGTCGTGGCCCAGGCGGTGTGCAGGCTGGGCATGCAGTTGCGCGGGGTGATCTCGTCGAACGGCAGCTCGTAGGGGGTGACGATCGGCGGGAGGGTGTTCGGCCACAGGTCGGCCGCCGCCCAGTGCCCGCCCTCGGGGCCGTAGGCGAAGATCGGCCCGACCACGGGGTAGATCATGTAGATGGCCGGTCCGAGCAGGCCGATCAGCAGGAAGGTGCGCACCAGGTGGTGGCGCGGGAAGCGCTGCTCGGCCGCCACGTTGCGCAGTTGGTACAGCGCCACACAGACGGCGGCCACCGCGAGCTGGGCGTAGACGTAGTCGAGGGCGTGCTCGCCGACCGGGCCGCTCGCCCTGAGGAGCCGGCCCGCCGGCCACGACGGGTTGCCCAACGCGTGATCGGCCATGGCGACGTACGGGTCGAGTGTGACCGGGCGGGTCTGCGACGTGATCAGCAGCCACGTGTCACCGGTCTTGCGGCCGGTCACCAGCAGCAGGCCGAGCCCGACGCCCTTCAGCATCAGGACGCGTTCCGGGCCGGTGCGGCGGATGAGGGCGAAGACCCCGACGCCCAGGATCACCCACAGCGCGCCGTTGCCGAACGGGTGCCCTTCGGTGGGGTAGGTGCCGGTCGCCCACCGCACCAGCAGGAAGACGAGGTCGATGCCGACCGCGGTGCCGAGGGCGATGAGCCGTTGCCGCCAGGTGAGCACCACCATCATCAGCGCCATGCTGGCGTACAGCAGGAACCCGGACTTCGGGGCGTGGATCACCTCGCGGGCCTGGGTGGTGATCGGCCCCGGTATGCCGAGGTGGTGCGCGGTGATCTGGAGTGCGACGAGGAACCCGAGAGTGATCACTCCGGCGGCGGCCCACAGCATCGCCCGGGGCCGTCGCCTCGCGGCGAGGGTGATCCGTCGTATTCGGGAGGCTTTCCGCGACGCCGTGGTGGTCAATGTCTCAGCCGCTTCCAGGTCTTGGTGGTCGTGGTGGTGAGTCGGAGCCGGTCTAGGACGCCCGCGGCTCGCGCCGCATCAGGTACGCCGCCCCCGCCCCGGCACCGAACAGCGCCCCCACCGACACCGCCGTGGCCACCCAGCTCGCGCCCAGCAGGTGGGCGCCGAAGTAGCCGAGGGCGACGCTGTACGCGGCCCAGGTGAGACCGGCCAGCGCCGACCAGGGCAGGAAGTCGCGGGCGCGGCGGTGGGCGGCGCCCGCGCCGAGGGAGACCAACGAGCGGCCGGCGGGAGCGAACCGGGCGAGGACGACGAGGGCGCCGCCGCCGCGCGCGAGGGCCGCGCCGAGGCGTTCCTGGGCGGTGGTCAGCCGCCGGGAACGTGACATCGCCCGGTCCAGCCGGGCGCCACCGCGCCAGGCGAGGCGGTAGGCCAGCAGGTCGCCCAGGACGGAGGCGGTGGCCGCGCAGAGGGTCAGGGCGAGGACGTCGGGCACGTCGGCCGCCGTGCCCGCTGCCGCCGCCGTGGCCGCCGTGATCACCAGGACGCCGCTGGGCAGCACCGGCAGGAACACGTCGAGCAGGACGGACAAGGCCACCACTGCGTAGATCCATGGGCTGCCGATCAGCAACCCCATGTGCTCCGGCACCGCGACTCCCCGTGACTCCCCCGTGGGCCAGACCGTGCCGCGATGGCGCGGGCGGAAACGGCAGGAGTGGCCATGACAGCCATAGAGCGTACGCCTGTGGTGTGACGGGCGGTTCACGGGGGGCTCATACGTTCGGTGCGGAGTGTTCACCTCGTCGTGCCTCGCCCCGGATTGTCAGCATATTTCCGAATGCCGTCTCCATCGCCTCGATGCCGGGCCGGACATACGCGGCGGCGCCTCCCTGGTGAGGAAGGCGCCGCTGGGTGGACGGAGGGACGGGCGGCTCAGGCCGCCACCGGGGTCTGGCCCGCGGAGCGCTGCTCCTGCGTCGAAGTGCGCTTGGTCAGCAGGCGGTCCAGGCCGAACGCGCCGGAGCCCGTGAAGATCAGCAGGAACATGGCCCAGCAGTACATGGCCGCGCCCTCGCCGTTGTTCTGGATCGGCCACAGGTCCTGGGGCTGGTGGACCTTGAAGTACGCGTACGCCATCGCGCCGGAGGAGATGAACGCCGCGATGCGGGTGCCGAGGCCAAGCAGCACCAGGGTGCCCCCGACGAGTTCGATGACGGCCGCGTACCAGTTCGGCCAGGCGCCGGTTGCCGCGGTGCCGCCCTTGCCGTCCACGCCTCCGAGGACGCCGAAGAGTGCGACGGCGCCGTGGCAGGCGAAGAGCAGGCCGATGACGATCCGGAACAGTCCGAGTGCGTACGGTTGTGCGCCGTTGAGGCGAGCGGTCATGTGGGGGGTCTCTCCTTCGGTTGGCCGGCCTGGGGAGAAGGCCGGTCGGGGACGGATACCGCGGAGTAGCCCACGTTAAGTGCGCCTAATTGATGCTTGCAAGTTCAACATTTGGCCACTGCTCTGCCTCTCCCTGAGGCTCGGTTTCGGGCCCAGCCGCACGTAGAACGGTTCTCGCCACCGCATCGGCGTCCGAAAGAGTGACCGAATCCACCCCTGGGCGAGCACCGGCGGCGGTCACCCAGTGCACGCCTTCTGTCGGCACCCCGAACGCGAACAGCGTTGTGTGTGCAACTCCTTGACGATCCATCACGCGATAAGGGCGTGATGTGACGTCCAACCCGCCTGTCTCATAACCGTCGACGGTGTGCGGCCGGCACCGCCCGCTGCGCAGCAGACCGGCCAGAAGGGCGTCGGCGGTGTGCCGCAGATCCGGTTCCGGCAGGCGCGCCTCTATGAGCGTTCTCACGCGGACGGCCGATCCCGGCACGTCGGGGGAGTGAACGGCCCAGGCCCCCTCCGCCTCCGTCACCCGCAGCCGTGGCCCCAGTATCTCCACCACACCCGCCTCCATGAGGGCCACGAGTTCCTCGATGCGGCGCCTCGGCGGGCCGATGGACAGAAACGCGTTGAGAGGGGTGTACCAGCGGTCCAGGTGGTCCCGGCGGGAGGCGCCGGCGAGGCCGCCGTGGTCCACGATCAGCCGGAGCTCGTTGCGCAGGTCACGCAGCACATCAAGGGCAGCCTTCAGCGGGCCGTGCACATTGCCCAGGGCGGCCTGGGCGGCGTCCTCGCGCAGATACGACAGGAGCCAGGCGCGCCATCGGCCGGGGTGTGCGAAGTCCCGCCCGGCGTACGGGCGGGAGATCCGCTCCCAGCACCAGCGGTCGCCCTGCGGCACCCCGAACTCCTCCAGCAGCGACGCCTCCTGGGGGCCACCGTGCGGAACGGCGAGGAAGCGGTCGGTGAACTCCCGCTCCCGCCCGGTGAACTCCCGCTCTGGCCCGGCGAGCTCCCGCTCTGGCCCGGTGGGTTTCTGCTCCCGCCCGGCGAGCTCTCGCTCCCGCCCGGCGCAGGCCGCGCCCCGCCGGATCAGCGCGCCGTAGTAGACCGTCTCCACCTCCTTCGCCACCAGCGGCCAGATCTCCGTGAGGAAGTCGGGTGCCTCTCCGGAGTCCGCGCGCTTGCGGAATCCGGCGATCACCTCCGGGGTGAGGGCGAGCGGGACGTGCCGGCCGTACGGCCCCTTCGCGTTGTCGCCGCGCGCCTGGTACGGGACGCCGCGCCGGGAACCGGCGAAGAGCCGCGGCTCACGGCCGGAGGGGAGATAGCGCAGACCCCCGGCGCCCTGTACGAAACGGCCGCCCCGGCCGGTCGTCAGCAGGGCGGTGTGATCGAAGAAGTTGAGGCCGAGACCGCGCAGCAGAACGGGCTCACCCGGAGGTACGGAGGACAGGTCGGCGTCGGCCGGGTTGCCGGGCGGAACGTGGCGCAGGCCGTGCCGCGCGGCGTGGGCCACGTGCCGCAGCAGGTCCGGTCCGGCGGTCATCGGAAGGTGCCCCTGGGCCAGCACCACCGCGGACAGGCCGGTCAGGGTGCGGCCGTCATCGAGGGTCAGGGCCTGGCGGCCCCCGGGTGTGTCGTCGAGCCGTACCGCGCGCGCCCGGTGCGTCTCGACCCGTACGGCCGACGGCGCCTGCCGTACGACCTCGGCGAACACCCACTCCAGATAGCGGCCGTAGTCGGCCCGGGTCGGGTACTCGTCCGGGCCCAGTCTGCCGTTCGCCCACGTGTGCAGGCTCGGACCCGGGCGGATCGGGCCCGAGCAGTCCACGCTGTCGTCGGTGAACAGGGTCACCTGGCAGGCCACGGTGTTCATCAGCAGCTCGGGCGGCTGGGCCGTGCGCCAGACGCGGCCGGGGCCGGGCGGGTCCGGGTCGATCACGTGGACGGTCAGCCGGGCACCGGGCGGCAGGAGTTCGGGGGCGGAGGCGCACAGGCGTTCCAGGACGCTGGTGCCGCGCGGCCCGGCGCCGACCAGGGCGACGGAGACCCGCGCGCGTCCCGGAGCCGGTCCAGGACCCCCGGCCGGTATGGCTTCCCAGGTTTCCCCGGTTTCCCCGGTTCCTCTGGGTTCCCTTGGCTCCCTGGCTTCCCTGGGCTCCCTGATTTCCTCGGTTTCCTCGGGCGACGCGGACAAGGGTGAACTCCCGGGCGTGGGGGGCGCGTGTCGGCGGTCCGCCGGGCAGGAAGCGGACGGTCCGCTTCATCATGCCGTCGCCGGGAGCGGTAACCGGGACTCGTGGGGAAGGATCGACGGTCGTTGTGGGATGCCTCACTGCCATCACGGGGCATCGCGGGACACGGCGGCAACAAGCAGGCGCAACAGGGAGCTACGGGGCGAGCTCGGAGTCCAGGATCGTCGTCAGGCGGGGGCCCGTGCCCTGGCGGGTCTTGGCATGCTCCAGTCGCAGCCGGGCCGAACGGCCGCGCAGGGTCAGGGTCATGAGCTGGTTGCCGAACCAGGGACCGCCCGTCTTGCGCCAGCTGACCGGCGGCTTCGGGAGACGGCCGTGCCGGGCGAGACCGCGGCCGAGGCGCCGCGCCGTCGCGCTCCAGCCGATGCGGAACGCCAGCCGCATCGACAGCGGCACGGAGTTGTGCACGGGTGAGCAGACCAGCTGCACCACCCGGGCGTCCGGGTTTCGCCCGGCCCACGAGGGCTCGGCGATGTAGGCGTGGTGCACATCCCCGGAGAGCACGCACACCGTCGCAGGAGCGTGGTCCCCCGAGCCCGCCTCGGCGATCAGCTCCGCCAGCCCCGCGAAGGACTCGGGGAACGCCGACCAGTGCTCCAGGTCGGCGGCGCGCCGCACCTTCTCCCCGAACCGCGCCCACCGGGCACCCCGTTCACCGCCGCACAGCGCCGCGTTCCATCCCTCGGCGTCGTGCACGAGATGCGGCAGCAGCCAGGGCAGCGAGGTGCCGATCAGCAGGTGGTCGTACGCCTCGGGCGTGTCCCGCACCTGCTCGCGCAGCCAGGCCTCCTCGCCCGGGTCGAGCATCGCGCGTTCCTCCTCGGCGAGGACCCGGGCGGCCCGGCTGTCCACCATCACCAGGCGTACGCGCCCGAAGTCGCGCCGGTAGCTCCAGCGGGCCGTGGTCGCGTCGGCGTCGGCCCGGGCGGCGAAGGCGCGCAGCGCATCGGTGCCGTCGGGGGTCTCGCGGACCGCCTCGTACACCGGGTCGGCCGCCAGCTCCTCCAGGGAGAGGTTTCCGAGGTGCTGGTGGACCCAGTACGACATCAGGCCGCTCAGCAGCCGCTCCCGCCACCAGCCGGTGGAGCGCATGTCGGCGAGCCAGGCGGCGGAGGTGTTCCAGTCGTCGATGACGTCGTGATCGTCGAAGATCATGAAGCTGGGCACGGTGGACAGCAGCCAGCGGATGCGCGGGTCGAGCCACGACTCGTAGTAGAGGTGGGTGTATTCCTCGTAGTCCGCCACCCCGGTGCCCGGCTCCTCCTTCAGGTCGCGGCGGCCCGCCAGCCAGCGCTGCGTGGCGTCGGAGGTCTCGTCGGCGTACACCTGGTCGCCGAGCAGCAGCAGGACATGCGGCCGTTCACCCTCGGGGTCGGCCGCGAGGCGGGTGGCGAGGGCGTCCAGGGCGTCCGGGCCCACGGGGTCGTCGCCGCCCGCCGGGGGAGAGGCCCAGCGGCAGGAACCGAAGGCGACATCGAGGCGGCCCTCCGGACCCGGCGCGTGGATCGCCGAGGGCGGAAAGGGAGATCCGGGCAGCGGCCACACCCGGGCGCCGTCGAGCAGCACTTCGTACGACGTGCTCGTACCGGCCGTGAGGCCGGTCACCGGGACCAGCGCGTAGTGGTGGCCCGCGATCTGGAAGCTGTGGGCCGTGCCGCCGGCGCCGTCGGCGCAGCGCACCTCGGCGGTGCACGGGCGGCTCGTCTCGACCCACACGGTCGCGGACGAGCCGTCCGTGTATCTCAGCAGCGGTCCGAGGCGCAGTGCGCTCATGTCGTTCCCCTCTCCGTCGCCCCGTACGGTACGGAACGACGGAGGTCAGCGGGGAGGTCCCGACACCGATCAGCGTGTCAGCAGCTCGCGAGGTGGTTCTGCAGCGCGGACTTCTCGGCCGAGTCGACGGAGAGGTCGTAGTAGTACTTCACCTGGACCCAGGCGCGGACGTAGGTGCAGCGGTACGCCGTCCGGGAGGGCATCCAGGTGGCCGGGTCCTGGTCGCCCTTGGCCTGGTTGACGTTGTCGGTGACCGCGATGAGCTGCGGGCGGGTGAGGTCGTTGGCGAACGACTGGCGGCGGGACGTCGTCCAGGAGTCGGCGCCGGAGTCCCAGGCCTCGGCCAGCGGCACGAGGTGGTCGATGTCGACGTCGGAGGCGGCGGACCAGGTGGCGCCGTCGTAGACGGAGTACCAGCTGCCGCTGGTGGCGGCGCAGGAGGAGTTCTGCTGGACGTCGGATCCGTCGCGCTTGAGGACGACCTCGCGGGTGTTGCAGGAGCCGGACTGGGTGATCCAGTGCGGGAAGAGGTCGCGGTCGTAGCCGGTGCGGTCCTCGGTCGCCACGGTGAGCGAGGCGAGGTAGGAGCGGGCGGTGGCGCCGCTCACGGGGGTGGGGAG
>NZ_POUC01000147.1 GCF_002891435.1 Streptomyces cahuitamycinicus | reverse complement strand
GTGCGGGGCGGGAGCCGGGGAGGAGCCGGGGCCCTGGCGGTGGGCCGCGGGCAGGTCCCGTATGAAGACCTCCAGCTCGCCGACCGTCTTGGCGCGCAGCACCCCTTCGACGCGCTCGGCGTGCTCGTCCGCGGTGAGACGGCCTTCGGCCAGGGCGTCGTGCAGGATGTCGGCGATACGGTCGCGCTCGGCGTCGGAGGCGCGGAACTCGGAGACGGCGGGCGCGCCCGGCTGCTGAGGGTCCTGCTTCTGAAGGTCCACGGCAGCAGCGTACCCAAACACGATAGATCGCGACACCTCACAGAGCGGCCCGGGTGTGACGAACTGAGCCTTACCTCACAAGCTCGGCGCGGGAGCCAGGTTCTACGCTGTTGGCGCCCGCCAAAGGAGGCGGGCCGCGTCTGTCGAGTGAGGAATGGGCGAGATGCCTGAGTTCGCGTACACCGATCTGCTCCCCCAGGGAGAGGACACCACGCCTTACCGGCTGGTGACCTCCGAGGGTGTCTCCACGGTCGAGGGGCCGGACGGGCGGACCTTTCTCCAGGTGGAGCCGGAGGCGCTGCGCAAGCTCGCCGAGGAGGCCGTCCACGACATCCAGCACTACCTGCGCCCCGCCCACCTCGCGCAGCTGCGCCGGATCATCGACGACCCCGAGGCCTCCGGCAACGACAAGTTCGTCGCGCTGGACCTGCTGAAGAACGCGAACATCGCGGCGGCCGGTGTGCTGCCGATGTGCCAGGACACGGGCACGGCGATCGTGATGGGCAAGCGCGGGCAGAACGTGCTGACGGCCGGCCGCGACGAGGAGGCCCTGAGCCACGGCATCCACGACGCGTACAAGAACCTGAACCTGCGCTATTCGCAGATGGCTCCGCTCACCATGTGGGAGGAGAAGAACACCGGCTCCAACCTCCCCGCGCAGATCGAGCTGTACGCGGCGGACGGCGGCGCCTACAAGTTCCTCTTCATGGCGAAGGGCGGCGGCTCGGCAAACAAGTCGTTCCTGTACCAGGAGACGAAGGCCGTCCTGAACGAGTCCTCCATGATGAAGTTCCTGGAGGAGAAGATCCGTTCGCTGGGCACGGCGGCCTGCCCGCCGTACCACCTGGCGATCGTGGTCGGCGGTACGTCGGCCGAGTACGCGCTGAAGACCGCCAAGTACGCCTCCGCGCACTACCTGGACGAGATCCCGGCGGAGGGCTCGGAGCTCGGGCACGGCTTCCGGGACAAGGAGCTGGAGGAGAAGGTCTTCGAGCTGACGCAGAAGATCGGCATCGGCGCGCAGTTCGGCGGCAAGTACTTCTGCCACGACGTGCGTGTGGTGCGTCTGCCCCGGCACGGCGCGTCCTGCCCGGTCGCCATCGCGGTGTCGTGCTCCGCCGACCGCCAGGCCGTCGCGAAGATCACGGCCGAGGGCGTCTTCCTGGAGCAGCTGGAGACGGACCCGGCGCGGTTCCTGCCGGAGACGACGGACGAGCACCTCGACGAGAGCGACGTCGTCAGGATCGACCTGAACCAGCCGATGGACGCCATCCTCGCCGAGCTGACCAAGCACCCGGTGAAGACCCGGCTGTCCCTGACCGGCCCGCTGGTCGTGGCCCGCGACATCGCGCACGCCAAGATCAAGGAGCGGCTGGACGCGGGCGAGGAGATGCCGCAGTACCTGAAGGACCACCCGGTGTACTACGCCGGTCCGGCCAAGACGCCCGAGGGCTACGCGTCCGGCTCCTTCGGCCCGACCACGGCCGGCCGGATGGACTCCTACGTGGAGCAGTTCCAGGCGGCGGGCGGCTCCAAGGTGATGCTGGCCAAGGGCAACCGCAGCAAGCAGGTCACGGCCGCCTGCGACGCCCACGGCGGCTTCTACCTCGGGTCCATCGGCGGCCCGGCCGCGCGTCTGGCGCAGGACTGCATCAAGAAGGTCGAGGTCGTCGAGTACGAGGAGCTCGGCATGGAGGCCGTCTGGAAGATCGAGGTCGAGGACTTCCCGGCCTTCGTCGTCGTCGACGACAAGGGCAACGACTTCTTCCAGGACCCCGCGCCGGCCCCGACCTTCACCTCCATTCCGGTACGCGGCCCCGGACTCGCCTGACAACGGCGGTGACGATTCGCCTCCGCGGGGAACAGTGGTCGCGGCGCTGACGCTGTGACACGTGGAGGTGATCGTCGATGACCGACGAGCAGGACAGGACCGAGTACCGCACCGAGCACGACTCCATGGGCGAGGTGCGGGTGCCCGCCCACGCCAAGTGGCGGGCCCAGACCCAGCGGGCCGTGGAGAACTTCCCCGTCTCCGGGCAGCGCATCGAGCGCGCGCACATCGAGGCACTGGCCCGCATCAAGGGGGCGGCGGCCAAGGTCAACGCCGAGCTGGGGGTCCTGGACAAGGACATCGCCGGGGCGGTCCAGGAGGCGGCCGGGGAGGTCGCCGAGGGCAAGTGGGACGCGCACTTCCCGGTCGACGTGTTCCAGACCGGGTCCGGGACCTCGTCCAACATGAACACCAACGAGGTCATCGCCACCCTCGCGAGCGAGCGCCTGGGCAGCGCCGTGCACCCGAACGACCACGTGAACGCCTCCCAGTCGTCCAACGACGTCTTCCCCTCCTCGATCCACATCGCCGCCACCGCCGCCGTGACGCGCGATCTGGTCCCCGCCCTGGAGCACCTCGCCGCCTCCCTGGAGCGCAAGGCCGAGGAGTTCGCCGACGTCGTGAAGTCGGGGCGGACGCACCTCATGGACGCCACGCCCGTGACGCTGGGCCAGGAGTTCGGCGGGTACGCGGCCCAGGTGCGGTACGGCGTCGAGCGGCTTCAGGCCTCCCTCCCCCGGCTCGCCGAACTGCCCCTGGGCGGCACGGCCGTCGGCACCGGCATCAACACCCCGCCCGGCTTCTCCGCCGCCGTCATCGAGGAGGTCGCCCGCACCACCGGGCTGCCTCTCACCGAGGCCCGGAACCACTTCGAGGCGCAGGGCGCCCGGGACGGCATCGTCGAGACCAGCGGGCAGCTGCGGACCATCGCGGTCGGGTTGACGAAGATCGCCAACGATCTGCGCTGGATGTCCTCCGGGCCGCGCACCGGCCTCGCCGAGATCGCTCTGCCCGACCTCCAGCCCGGCTCCTCGATCATGCCGGGCAAGGTGAATCCGGTCATTCCGGAGGCCGTGCTGATGGTCGCCGCACAGGTCGTAGGCAACGACGCCACCGTCGCGACCGCCGGCGCCGCCGGGAACTTCGAGCTGAACGTGATGCTGCCGGTCATCGCGAAGAACGTGCTGGAGTCGGTCCGGCTGCTCGCCAACGTGACGCGGCTGCTGGCCGACCGCACCGTGGACGGCATCACCGCGAACCGCGAGCGGGCGCGGGAGTACGCCGAGTCCTCCCCCTCCGTCGTCACGCCGCTCAACAAGTACATCGGCTACGAGGAGGCCGCGAAGGTCGCGAAGAAGGCGCTGGCCGAACGGAAGACGATCCGTCAGGTCGTGCAGGACGGCGGCTACGTGGAGCGCGGGGACCTGACCGCGGAGCAGCTCGACGAGGCACTGGATGTCCTGCGGATGACACACCCGTGACGACTGGACGCGGGCGTGTGCCCGGCGCATGAACCGTGACACGCGCCGCAGCGTCGGGTGCCTACGGCACCTAATATCTGTTCATGGCAGACGGTGAAGCGGTGAGACGCGTGGAAACGGGTGGTGCGGCAGGCTTCTGGGCGCCCGGGAGCCGGATCCTGTGGCGGTACCGGGAGAACGGCGGCACGCACGTGCACATCGCGCGTCCTGTCACCGTCGTCCGGGACGACGCGGACCTGCTCGCCGTATGGCTGGCGCCCGGCACCGAGTGTGTGAAGCCCGTGCTCGCCGACGGCACGCCCGTGCACCTGGAACCGCTGGAGTCGCGCTACACCAAGCCGCGCACCGTGCAGCGCGACCGGTGGTTCGGCACGGGTGTGCTGAAGCTGGCCCGGCCCGGCGAGCCCTGGTCGGTGTGGCTGTTCTGGGAGCCGGGCTGGCGGTTCAAGAACTGGTACGTGAACCTGGAGGAGCCGCTGACCCGTTGGGCGGGCGGCGTCGACTCGGTCGACCATTTCCTGGACATCTCCGTCCATCCCGACCGAAGTTGGCACTGGAGGGACGAGGACGAGTTCGCCCAGGCCCGGCGGGACGGGCTGATGGGCGACCAACAGGCGGAAAAGGTGCGAGAGGCTGGGCGGGATGCGGTGGAGGTGATCCGCGCCTGGGGGCCTCCGTTCTCGGAAGGCTGGCAGCAGTGGCGCCCGGATCCGTCCTGGGCGGTACCGTCACTGCCGGAGGACTGGGATCGTACGCCCGCGCATGTGTCCTCATGAGACCCTTGATGCGCCCCCGGGCAAGAAACGTAGGATCGTCCTCCGCAAGGGCGCGCGGTGGCAACTACCGGAGCACGCGCTGGGCTTGACCGATCGTCACCGAGGGGCGGCAGGACGTGAGCGAGGGGTACGAGGGCAACACCGGAAGGGCCTGCGCCACGGGCCCCAGGGGCCGTCAGACGGCCCTTGAGGGCCGCAGACGGTCCGCCGGTGGCACAGGAACAACCTCTGACCACGCGGGAATTCCGTTCCTGGGGCACGTATTCCGGGTATCGGAGTTTCGGCGGGACCAACTGCGCGCGCGGCGCGCAGCCCCGGACGGATGGATGCGACACGCGTGACGGAGCAGCCGACCTCGTTCGAACGCCCCCAGACGGGCGTCGACCCCGCGGATCCCCGCGGGGCGTTCGTGCATACCCCGACACCGGCGCGTGCGCCAGGCGCCGGCGCCTTACCGGTACAGGGCCGCCCCGGCGGCGACGTCACCGTTCCGGTCACGACGGCACACAGCACGCCGGGCACGTCGGAGCCGGGCACCTCCACGCCGTTCGGCAAGGGCAAGGACATTGTGAGCGACCCCGCCTCCGAGCACTCCCAGCCGGGTGCCGAGCAGACCGCCGAGCGCGAGACGCCTCGGCCGCGCCCCGCCCCCGAGGGCATTCCGGTCCAGCCGGCCGACGAACAGGGCCGGTCGGCGGTGGACACCGACGGGCAGGAACGGCGCAGCGGCCAGAGCCTGCCGCCCGGTCGGCCCACGCCCATGCGGCGGGACGGCGACCGGCTCAGGTTCGTGGGGGCCGCCACCCGGCGGATCGCCCGCGGCATCGACCTGGACGAGATCGTGATGGGGCTGTGCCGGGCCACCGTGCCCACCTTCTCCGACGCGATCCTGGTCTATCTGCGCGACCCGTTGCCCGTCGGCGACGAGCGGCCCACCGGCCCGCTGGTGCTGCGGCTGCGCCGCACCGACCGGATACCGGCGGAGCGCGACACGGAGAACGGCTTCCTGCCGGCCGCGCAGCCCGAGCCGAACGAGCTGGACACGGTCGGCGCGGAGCTGTGCGAGGTGCGGCCCGGCAGCGCGCTGGCCGAGGTCCTGCGCGGTGTGCGCCCGGTGTTCACGGACGCTCCGGCGGCCCGCGCCGCCCTGCCGGAACTGCTCGGTGAAGACGGCGAGTTCGGCGTGCCGGACGGGCAGCGCGCGATCCTCGCCCCGCTGCGCGGCCGGCGCCGGGTCATCGGTGCGGCGCTGTTCCTGCGCAGGCCCGAGCGCATGGCGTTCGAGCCGGACGACCTCCTGGTGGCCGCCCAGCTCGCCACGCACAGCGCCCTCGGCATCGACAAGGCGGTGCTGTACGGCCGCGAGGCCTACATCGCGGACGAGCTGCAGCGCACCATGCTGCCCGAGACGCTCCCCCGCCCGACGGGTGTGCGGCTGGCCTCTCGCTACCTGCCGGCCGCGGAGACGGCCCGGGTGGGTGGCGACTGGTACGACGCGATCCCGCTGCCCGGCAGCCGGGTCGCCCTGGTCGTCGGTGACGTCATGGGCCACTCCATGACGTCGGCCGCCATCATGGGCCAGCTGCGCACCACGGCCCAGACCCTCGCCGGCCTGGACCTGCCGCCGCAGGAGGTCCTGCACCACCTCGACGAACAGGCCCAGCGCCTCGGCGTGGACCGCATGGCGACCTGCCTCTACGCCGTGTACGACCCGGTATCGCACCGCATCACCATCGCCAACGCCGGTCACCCGCCGCCCGTCCTGCTGCACCTGGGCGGCCGGGCCGAGGTGCTGCGCGTGCCCGCCGGTGCCCCGATCGGCGTCGGCGGCGTGGACTTCGAGGCCGTGGAGCTGGACGCGCCCGCCGGGGCGACCCTGCTGCTCTACACCGACGGCCTGGTCGAGTCGCGGCTGCGCGATGTGTGGACCGGCATCGAGCAGCTGCGGGAGAAGCTCGCCGCGGTCGCGCAGCTCACCGGGCCGGACCATCCGCCGCCCCTGGAAGCGCTGTGCGACGAGGTGCTCGACATGCTCGGCCCGGGCGACCGGGACGACGACATCGCGCTGCTCGCCGCCCGCTTCGACGGGATCGCGCCCAGTGACGTGGCGTACTGGTTCCTGGAGCCGGAGGACGCCGCCCCCGGCCGGGCCCGCCGGCTGGCCCGCCGCGCATTGCAGCGCTGGGGCCTGGAGGAGCTCAGCGACTCCGTGGAGCTGCTCGTCAGCGAGGTCGTGACGAACGCCGTGCGGTACGCCTCCCGGCCGGTGACGCTGCGTCTGCTGCGTACGGACGTGCTGCGCTGCGAGGTCGGCGACGACGTGCCGCAGCTGCCGCGGCTGCGCCAGGCCCGGGCCACCGACGAGGGCGGCCGCGGGCTGTACCTGGTGAACCGGATGGCCCGGCGCTGGGGTGCGACCCGGCTCAGCACGGGCAAGGTGGTCTGGTTCGAGCTCAACCGCAACTGAGGCCCGTGGGGACGAGCGAAGGGCGCCCGGTGTTCACCGGGCGCCCTTCGGCGTCTCCTACGGGTCCTCGCCCGGCTTGACCGGGTCGAACGGGTCACCGCCGCCGTCGTCCGGCGGTGTCGTCTGCGGGGCCGTGGGCGGGGTGAAGGTGGGCGGTGTCGTCGACGGACTCGGTGGCGGAGAGGTCGAGGGCTCCTCCGTCGTCGGCGGCGGGGACGACGACGGCTCGTCGGTCGTCGGCTCCTGCGTGGGCTCCTTGGTCGGCTCCTGCGTGGGCGTCGGCGTAAAGGTCGGCTGGACGGCCGCGCCCTGCTGGGTCTCCAGGTCGAACTTGCTGACGTCGCCCATCACGCCGAAGGTGTACGCCGCCCAGATCTGCGCCGGGAACCCGCCGCCGTTGACCCGGGGCTCGCCGCCCGCCTTGTACATCGGGACCTGTGCCTGCGTCTTGGCGTCCTCGCCGAACAGGCCGACCGAGGTCACGAGGTTCGGCGTGTAGCCGGTGAACCAGGCCGACTTGTTGTTGTCGGACGTACCCGTCTTGCCCGCGACCTGCTGGCCGTCGCGGCCAGGGTTGTTGGCCACGGACTGCTGGGCGGTGCCGTCGTCGACCACACCGGTCAGCACCGAGGTGACCGAGTCGGCGGCCTCCCGGCTGATGACCTGGTCGCCGACCGGGTCGGGCATGGTGACCGTGCGGTTCAGGTGCTCGGCCGACTTCACGAGGGCGGGGGTGACCTTCTTGCCGTGGTTGTCGAGCGTCGCGTAGACCCCGGCCATCTGCAGGGGGCTCGCGCCCATGCTGCCCAGCGTCTGCGCGGGCACGGCCTCCATGTTCTTGGTGTCCATGCCGAGCTTGCCGGCGACGTCCACCACCTCGGACATGCCGACGTCGACGCCCATCTGCGCGAAGACCGAGTTGACGGACTTGTTCATGGCCGTCTGGACGGAGATCGGGCCGTAGTTCCGGTCGTCCTCGTTCTCGGGGGCGAAGCCGACCTTGCGGCCGTCCTCCACGACCGGGCGCTTGCTCGTGCCGTCGTAGACGGTGCTCGCGGTGATCGGCTTGCCGTCCTGCGTCTTCGCCTGCTCCTCCAGGGCCGCGGCCAGGATGACCGGCTTGAAGGTGGAGGCCGGCTGGTAGTCGGAACGGGTCGCGTTGTTCATGTAGTGCTTGAAGTAGTCCACTCCGCCGTACATGGCGACCAAGGCGCCCGTCTTCGGGTTCACGGACGCGGCACCGGCCTGGACGTTCCCGTCGACCTTGCGCTTGTCGGGGTCGAGCTTGCTGGTCAGCTGCTGCCGGACGGATTTCTCCAGCGCGGCCTGCTTCTTCTTGTCGATGTTGAGCGTGACGGTCCAGCCGCCCCGGTCCACCAGCGCTTCCGCCTGCTTCTCATCCTCGGCGGCGCCCTGGGCGACCAGTTGCTTCTCCAGGTCGGCGTTGGCAGCCTTCACCAGGTAGCCGGTCTGGCCCCCCAGACTCGGGTCGGCCTTCGGCTTCTCGGGGGTCGGGAACCTCATGGCCTCCCGCTCGGACTTGCCGAGCCAGCCTTGCTGGACCATGTTGTCCAGGACGTAGTTCCATCGGGCCTTTACCAGTTTCCTGCCGGTGTCGGTGGCGATCGCCCAGTCGTACTGGTTCGGCGCCTGGAGGAGCGCGGCGAGGTAGGCGCCCTGCTCGACCGTCAGGGTCTTGGCGTCCACGCGGTAGTAGGCCTGCGCGGCGGCTTGGATGCCGTAGGCGCCACGGCCGTAGTAGCTGGTGTTGATGTAGCCGGCGAGGATGTAGTCCTTCGACTTCTCCCGGTCCAGCTTGAGCGAGATGACCAGTTCCTTCAGCTTGCGCGAGACGGTCTGGTCCTGCGTCAGGTAGAAGTTCTTGACGTACTGCTGGGTGATCGTGGAGCCGCCCTGCGCGCCCTTGCCGGAGACGGTGTTGAGCAGGCCGCGGGCCGTGCCCTTGAGGTCGACACCGGCGTCCTTGTAGAAGGTCTTGTTCTCGGCGGCGACGAAGGTCTTCTGGACGGGCTTGGGCACCTCGGCCAGTCCCACGATCTCGCGGTTGCGGTCACCCGCGCGGGCCAGCAGCGAGCCGTCGCTGTACTTGTAGACGTTGCTCTGCAGCTTGGCGTCGGCGTTCCCCTCCGGGATGTCGATCACCATGTACAGCACGATGAAGGCGCCCATGCCCAGCAGGCACAGGCCGAGGAAGGTGCCGAGGATCTTCTTCCAGGTGAAGAGCCTGCGTATGCCGCTCTTCCCGGCCGTGGCCGATGAACGGCGGCTCTTGGGTGCCGCCCGGCGCCCACCGCGCTGTCGGGCGCGTCTCTCTTCCGCTCGTCCCATGGGTCCGATCCGCTCCGCTTCGTTCATGTGTGCTCACGCGTCACACAGGTTCGCCGCTCAGGTCAGCTCAGAAAGCTAACACCGGGAGATAAGAGATAGGGCTGCCGATCCGGCCCTTTGCGGACGTGACAATCAGCACCCATCCCAACGGAACCGACGTACGAGACACGCAAAGGGTTGCCAGGACGCGATAAAGTGATATCACTTAGATAGAGAGAAGCTATGCAGGAGTGGCTTCGACAGAAGAACGGGGGACCACCCATGTCCGCACACGACACGCACGTCACCGCCGATGTGCCCGAGATGCCGGCACCACGCGTACGGGAGTTCAGCGCGCACAGCATCGGCGGCGGGCTGGCCCTGCTGCTCGGCCTGCTCGGCCTGCTGGCCGGCGCGGGGCTGATCGCGCTCGCTCCTTCGGTGGACGCGAGCGGCGCCAAGGCGGGGCTGATCATCGGCGGCATCCTGGTCGCGCTCGCGGCGTTCCTCGCCATGTGCGGGCTGAACATGGTGGCGCCGGGCGAGGCCCGGGTCGTCCAGCTCTTCGGCCGCTACCGCGGCACGATCCGGCAGGACGGCCTGCGCTGGGTGAACCCCTTCACCTCCCGCACGAAGATCTCGACGCGCGTACGCAACCACGAGACAGCCGTCCTGAAGGTCAACGACGCCTACGGCAACCCCATCGAACTCGCCGCGGTCGTGGTGTGGCGCGTCGAGGACACCGCCCAGGCCACCTTCGAGGTCGACGACTACATCGAGTTCGTCTCCACCCAGACCGAGGCGGCCGTGCGGCACATCGCCATCGAGTACCCCTACGACGCCCACGAGGAGGACGGGCTCTCGCTGCGCGGCAACGCCGAGGAGATCACCGAGAAGCTCGCGGTCGAGCTGCACGCCCGCGTGGAGGCGGCCGGCGTGCAGATCATCGAGTCCCGCTTCACGCACCTGGCGTACGCCCCCGAGATCGCCTCGGCGATGCTCCAGCGACAGCAGGCCGGAGCGGTGGTCGCGGCGCGGCGGCAGATCGTGGACGGCGCGGTGGGCATGGTGGAGGCGGCGATCGCCCGGATCACCGAGCGCGACATCGTGGAGCTGGACTCCGAACGGAAGGCGGCGATGGTCTCCAACCTGATGGTGGTGCTGTGCGGTGACCGGGCCGCGCAGCCGGTCCTCAACACCGGGTCCCTCTACCAGTGACGGTCCCTCCCGAAGGCCAGGGCCCGCAGCGCCGGCCGCAGCAGCAGCGCAAGCAGGTGCTGCTGCGGCTGGACCCGGCGGTGTACGAGGCGCTCGCGCGGTGGGCCGGGGACGAGCTGCGGTCGGCCAACGCACAGATCGAGTTCCTGTTGCGGAAGGCGCTGGCCGAGGCGGGGCGGCTGCCGCGGGAGACCGGGCCGCTGCCCCGCCGGGGGCGGCCGCCGGGGGGCTCCACCCCCGGCCCTCCGCCGGCCTGAACACCCGGCCGGACGGCTGTTGCGGAACCGTGACAACACGCTCCGACCTGCACGGCCGCACCCCACGCCATGCGCTGCACCCGCGGCGTATACATGCCGCGTATACACCCCGTGTACAGTCCTGCCCATGTCCATCGGTCACACTCTCCTGGGACTCCTGGAGTCCGGCCCACGTCATGGTTACGACCTGAAACGGGCCTTCGACGAGAAGTTCGGTCACGACCGGCCACTGCACTACGGCCAGGTCTACTCGACGATGTCCCGTCTGCTGAAGCACGGGCTCGTCGAGGTCGACGGCATCGAGGCGGGCGACGGGCCCGAGCGCAAGCGGTACGCGATCACCGAGGCCGGCATCACCGACGTCGCGCGCTGGCTCGCCACACCCGAGAAGCCGGAGCCCTACCTCCAGTCGACCCTCTACACGAAGGTCGTCCTGGCCCTGCTCACCCACCGCGACGCCGGTGACATCCTCGACAACCAGCGCTCGGAGCACCTGCGCAGCATGCGGATCCTCACCGACCGCAAGCGCAAGGGCGATCTGGCCGACCAGCTCATCTGCGACCACGCGCTGTTCCACCTGGAGGCGGACCTGCGCTGGCTGGAGCTGGCCGCGGCCCGTCTGGACAAGCTCCGTGAGGCGGTGACCCGGTGACGATTCCCGCTGGTTCGCTCCTCACCGCCCAGGACCTGCGCAAGGTGTACGGGCCGACGACCGCCCTCGACGGTGCCGGGTTCTCCATCCATCCGGGCGAGGTCGTCGCCGTGATGGGCCCGTCCGGGTCGGGCAAGTCGACCCTGCTGCACTGCCTGGCCGGGATCGTCATGCCGGACTCGGGGTCGATCACGTACAACGGGCGCGAGGTGACCGCGATGAGCGACGCCGAGCGCAGTGCGCTGCGGCGCTCCGAGTTCGGCTTCGTGTTCCAGTTCGGGCAGCTCGTACCGGAACTCACCTGCGTGGAGAACGTCGCGCTGCCGCTGCGGCTGAACGGCTCGCCCCGCAGGGAGGCCGAGCGGACGGCGCTGGCGTGGATGGAACGGCTGGAGGTCGACGACCTCCGCAAGAAGCGGCCCGGCGAGGTCTCCGGCGGTCAGGGGCAGCGGGTCGCCGTGGCCCGCTCGCTGGTGACGAACCCGCGGGTGGTCTTCGCCGACGAACCGACCGGCGCGCTCGACTCGTTCAACGGCGAGCGTGTGATGGAACTGCTCACGGACGCCGCCCGGTCGGCCAACACGGCGGTGGTGCTCGTCACCCACGAGGCGCGGGTGGCCGCGTACTCCGACCGCGAGGTCGTCGTCCGGGACGGCAAGTCCCGTGACATGGAGCGCGTCGTATGAGCGTCAGGCAGTGGAGCCGGGACCTGGGCATGGGGGTCCGGTTCGCCTTCGCCGGTGGACGCGAGGGGTGGACCCGGGCGCTGCTCACGGCCGTCGGCGTCGGGCTCGGAGTGGCGCTGCTGCTGCTCACCACCGCCATCCCGGGTGCGCTGGCGGAACGGGACCGGCGCGAGGAGGCGCGCAGCGACCACACGTTCAGCCAGGAGAAGATACCGAAGGCCGACGACACGCTGGTGGTCGTGGACGCGGACACCACGTTCCGCAACCTGGACGTGCGTGGCAGGCTGCTGGAGCCGGACGGCCCGAAGGCCCCGCTGCCGCCTGGCGTCTCGGAGTTCCCGGCGGTGGGCGAGATGGTCGTCTCCCCCGCGCTGAAGGAGCTGCTCGACTCCGACGACGGCAAGCTGCTGCGGGAACGGCTGGACTACCGCGTCTCCGGCACCATCGGCGAGCAGGGGCTCGTCGGCTCGCAGGAACTCGCCTACTTCGCGGGCGGCAAGGGGCTGGCGAAGCTGCTGGACGGCGCCGCGAGCGGCGCCCGGATCGACCACTTCGGCAGCGACGACCTGGGGTCGTCCGACCCCTGGGACCCGGTGCTGCTCCTGCTGGTCCTGGTCGTCTTCGTGGTGCTGCTGATGCCGGTCGCCGTGTTCATCGCCGCGGCCGTACGGTTCGGCGGCGAGCGGCGCGACCGCAGGCTGGCGGCGCTGCGGCTGGTCGGCTCCGACAGCCGGATGACCCGGCGGATCGCCGCCGGCGAGGCGCTCGCCGGTTCCGTGCTGGGGCTCGTCCTCGGCACCGGGTTCTTCCTCCTCGGACGGCAACTGGCGGCATCCGTCGAGGTGTTCCGCGTCAGCGTGTTCCCGAGCTATCTGAACCCCTCTCCCCTGCTGGCCGTGTTGGTCGCACTGGCGGTGCCTGCGGCCGCGGTCCTGGTGACGATCCTCGCGCTGCGGGGCGTGGTCATCGAGCCCCTCGGAGTGGTGCGCACGGCCAAGCCCTCACGGCGCCGGCTGTGGTGGCGGCTGCTGCTGCCGCTGGGCGGACTGGCGCTGCTCTACCCGATGATGGGGCAGGGCAACGACGGCGGGGACTTCAACCAGTACCTGGTCGTCGGCGGCGTGATGCTGCTCCTGATCGGTGTCACGGCGCTGCTTCCCTGGGTCGTGGAGACGGTCGTCGCACGGCTCGGTCCGGGCGGGGTCGCCTGGCAACTGGCCGTGCGCCGACTTCAGTTGAGCAGCGGTGTGGCGGCCCGTATGGTCAACGGCATCGCCGTGGCGGTGGCCGGGGCGATCGCGCTGCAGATGCTGTTCGCCGGGGTGGAGGACAACTACACCAGGGCGTCGCAGTACGACGTCTCCCGGGCCCAGATGAGCGTGGACGTGCCGGACGGCAGCGACGCCGCCCCGGTCGCCGCGCAGTACCGCGACACCGAGGGCGTACGCAAGGTCACCACCCTGTCGGATTTCCATCTCGGCGACCGGCGCGAGGCGGACGCCCTCATCCAGATCACCGTGGCCGACTGCGTGTCGCTGCGTGAAGTCGCAACGCTCCCCGGCTGCCGCGACGGTGACGTGTTCGCGGCCAAGGGCTCGGAGTACGACAGCGACAGCGAGCGCCTGGCCGTGCCCGGCACGCCCCTGTGGGCCGAATCAGAGGAATCCGGTCGCGCCGGCGACCGTACGGTCTCCTGGACCGTTCCGCGGGGCATCCGGCAGGCCGAGTCCCGCGAGGACCCCACCGGGTACGAGCGCGGCGGCCTCCTGATCACCCCCGGCGCGCTGCCCGGGAAGCTCAAGGTGCTCATCTCCACGCGGCTCTTCCTGAGCGTGGACCCCTCGGTGCCGGACGCCTACGACCACGTGCGCAACACGGCCGCGCGGCTCGACCCGACGTCCCAGCCGATGACCTGGCACAGCATCGAGAGCGACGACCGCTACGCCGCCATCCGCACCGGCCTGTCCGTCGGAGCCGCGTGTGTGCTGGCCCTGATCGGGGCGAGTCTGCTGGTCTCGCAGCTGGAACAGTTGCGCGAGCGCCGCAAGCTGCTGTCGTCCCTGGTCGCCTTCGGTACCCGGCGCCGTACCCTCGGCCTGTCGGTGCTGTGGCAGACGGCGATCCCCATCGGTCTCGGCCTGCTGCTCGCCGCGACGGTGGGCATGGCCCTGGGCGCGGTCCTGCTGCGGATGACGAACACCTCGGTCGGGGTGGACTGGCAGAGCGTGCTGTCGATGACCGGCATCGGCGCGGGCGTCGTCCTCGTGGTGACGCTGCTGAGCCTGCCGCCGCTGCTGAAGCTGACGCGGCCGGACGGGCTGCGGACGGAGTAGGGCCGCACGGGCCGTCAGGTCAGGCGGTCCGGCCGACGACCCGTACGGACAGGCTGCGGACGGAGTAGGGCCACACCACGGGCCGTCAGGTCAGGCGTTCCGGTCGACGACCCGTACGGGCAGCGGCCGGAGCGCCTGGCGCAGGGCGGCGGCCAGCTCCGCGTACTCCCCGCCGCGCGCGGCCCCCGCCCGCATCGCCAGCGCGACCCGGCGGGTGGGGGCCGGGTCGGCGAAGTACCCGGTGAGAAGCTGGTTGCTGCGGGAGGTCTCGACCTTGAGGGCGGTGCGCGGCAGCAGGGTGACGCCGAGCCCGCCCGCGACGAGCTGCACCAGGGTGGACAGGCCCGCGGCGGTCGTGGTGACCGGCACGTCGTCGCGGCCGGCCTCCCGGCAGATGTCCAGGGCCTGGTCGCGCAGGCAGTGGCCCTCGTCCAGCAGCAGCAGGTTCAGCTCGCGCAGTGCCTGACGCGGGATGCCCTCCCGGCCGCCGAGCCAGTGGTCGAGCGGGGTGACGAGTACGAAGTCCTCGTCGAACAGCGGCAGTTCGGTCACGCCCGGTACGCCCAGGGGAACGGCGAGCAGCAAGAGGTCGAGCCGGCCGCCGGCCAGGCCGTCGAGCAGGTTGGCGGTCTGCTCCTCGTGCACCTGGAGGTCGAGGTGCGGGTACCGCTCGTGGACGAGCCGCAGGACCGTCGGCAGCAGATAGGGCGCGACCGTCGGGATCACCGCGAGCCGCAGCACCCCGGTGAAGGGCGCCCGGACCGCCTCGGCCTCCTCCATGAGGGCGCCCACCTCCCCCAGGACCGCCTTGGCCCGTACGGCGATCCGCTCACCCTCGGGTGAGAGCAGCACCTTGCGCGTCGTACGCTCCAGGAGCGTCACTCCGAGTGTCTCCTCCAGGGCCGACACGGCACCCGAGAGGGCGGGCTGGCTCATGCCGATCGCGGCGGCCGCGTCCCGGAAATGAAGGTGATCGGCCACCGCCGCGAAGGCGCGGAGCTGGGCGAGGCTGGGCTGCCTGCGCTTATTACCGACAGTCACTGATAACTACCTCCGATCAACTCGACCGAGTGTAGCTATTTCCGCAATCAATCGAGCCTGTGCCAACATCAACACAGTCCAACCCATGGGAAACACCCGCAATCCGGGTGTTTCTTCGCTGCAAGGAGTGTGTGTGCTCACCGTCGGTGACAAGTTCCCCGAGTTCGACCTGACCGCCTGCGTCTCGCTGGAGAAGGGCAAGGAGTTCCAGCAGATCAACCACAAGACCTACGAGGGTCAGTGGAAGGTCATCTTCGCGTGGCCCAAGGACTTCACCTTCGTGTGCCCGACCGAGATCGCCGCCTTCGGCAAGCTGAACGAGGAGTTCGCGGACCGCGACGCGCAGGTCCTCGGCTTCTCCGGTGACTCCGAGTTCGTCCACCACGCCTGGCGCAAGGACCACGACGACCTGCGTGACCTGCCGTTCCCGATGATGGCCGACTCCAAGCACGAGCTGATGCGCGACCTCGGCATCGAGGGCGAGGACGGCTTCGCCAAGCGCGCGGTGTTCATCGTGGACCAGAACAACGAGATCCAGTTCTCGATGGTGACCGCGGGTTCGGTCGGCCGTAACCCGAAGGAGGTCCTCCGGGTCCTGGACGCGCTCCAGACGGACGAGCTGTGCCCCTGCAACTGGTCGAAGGGCGACGAGACCCTCGACCCGGTCGCGCTGCTCTCCGGGGAGTGATCTGACATGTCGCTGGATGCCCTGAAGTCCGCCATACCGGACTACGCCAAGGACCTGAAGCTCAACCTGGGCTCGGTCATCGGCAACTCCGACCTGCCTCCCCAGCAGCTGTGGGGCACGGTGCTGTCGACGGCGATCGCCTCGCGCTCCCCGATCGTGCTGCGCGAGCTGGAGCCGGAGGCGAAGGCGAACCTGTCGCCGGAGGCGTACACGGCCGCCAAGGCCGCCGCCGCGGTGATGGCGATGAACAACGTCTTCTACCGCACCCGTCACCTCCTGTCGGACCACGAGTACGGCACCCTGCGCGCCGGCCTGCGGATGAACGTCATCGGCAACCCGGGCGTCGACAAGGTCGACTTCGAGCTGTGGTCCTTCGCCGTCTCGGCCATCAACGGCTGCGGCATGTGCCTGGACTCCCACGAGCAGGTGCTGCGCAAGGCCGGTCTCGACCGCGAGGTCGTCCAGGAGGCGTTCAAGATCGCCTCCGTGATCCAGGCGGTCGGCGTCACGCTCGACGCCGAGGCGGTCCTGGCCGAGTAACCCACGGCCACACGCCTCATCGCGCGGGGCCCCGCCCACCCGACCGGTGGACGGGGCCCTGCCGCTGTCCCGGGCTCCGGGGCTAATCCGAGGGCGTCTGCGGGGTGGGCTCCGCGCTCACCGCCGTGGCCCCGCGCGGTCGCACGGAGTGCCGGAGTGCCGACTTCTGCGCATACGACCGCAGATACCCGGCGACCGTGTTCGTCACCGCCACCAGCGGCACGGCGACCACCGCACCGCCGATCCCGGCGACCATGCCCCCGCACGCCACCGCCAGCACCACCGCCAGCGGATGCACCCGCACGGCCCGCCCCAGGATGAACGGCTGCAGGATGTGGCCCTCGATCTGCTGTACCGCGAGCACCACCACCAGCGTCATGACCGCCGTGAACACCCCCTGGGTGACCAGCGCGACGACCACCGCCAGCGCCCCGGACACCACCGCGCCCACCAGCGGGATGAAGGCGAACAGGAAGATGAACACCGCCAGCGGCACGGCCATCGGCACGTCGAGGAAGTAGATGCCCAGCCCGATGAAGATCGCGTCGATCAGCGCGACGAGCACCGTGCCCCGCACGTACGCCGTCAGCGTCCGCCACGCCGCCGGACCTGCCCCGGCCACGCCGGGGCGCGCCGCCGCCGGCACCAGCTTCAGCGTCCACTCCCAGATCCGCTTGCCGTCGTAGAGCAGGAACAGCGTCGAGAAGACCGCCAGCAGGATCCCGGTGAGCGCCTCGACGACGACCGTCACGCCCTCCAGACCCGCGGAGGTGATCTGGTCGGTGTTCGCCCCGACCGCCTCGCGAAGGTTCTTGGCGATCTCGTTGATCTGCTTGTCCGTGACGTGGAAGGGGCTGTTCAGCAGCCAGTTCCGCAACTCGTCGATGCCGTCCTGGATCTGGCCCGAGAGATCGTCGATGTTCTCCATGACCTGCCAGGTCACGAACCAGCCGATGAGGCCGATGATGACGAAGCCGAACATCGCCGTCAGCGCGGTCGCCGGCCCGCGCGGCACGCCGCGGCGCCGCAGCCGCGCCACCGTCGGCTGCAGCATCGCCGTGATGAGCAGCGCGATGACGAACGAGAGCACCACGAGCTGGACGGCGCTGATGATCCGCATCAGCACCCAGAGGGTGCCCGCGAGGACGAGGAGCCGCCAGCCGGCCTCTGCGGCGACCCGCACACCCCACGGCACGGCTTGCGCGGGATCGGGGCGGGGGGCGACGT
>NZ_POUC01000146.1 GCF_002891435.1 Streptomyces cahuitamycinicus | reverse complement strand
TGAGCTGGAGATATACCTCCCGCTCACGAGTCAGGCGACGACCGCCCCCTCCATGTCTGACCTTGCGGACCTCGAAGTCCATCGCATCCCCTGAGCTGGGGTGTTGCGACGACTACTAGAACTCAAGTGGCGGCACCGGGGGCTTTGTCATGCCGTCGCCGAGCGGTACTTGCGCACCGCCAGGGTCCGGAAGACCACCAGGATCAGGATCGAGTAGATCAGCGAGGCCCACACGGGGTGCTGCATAGGCCAGGCGTCCGACGTCGACTGGCCGGGGTTGGCGAAGAGGACCCGGCAGGCCTGGACCGTGGCACTGAAGGGGTTCCACTCGGCGATGTGGCGCAGCCACGGGGTCATGTGGCTGGTGTCCACGAACGCGTTCGAGATGAACGTGACCGGGAAGAGCCAGATCAGTCCGCTGGAGGTGGCCGCCTCGGGGGTCCGGACGGACATGCCGATCAGGGCGCCGATCCAGGTGAACGCGTAGCCGAGCAGGAGCAGCAGGCCGAAGGCCGCGAGGACCTTGGCGGCGTTGGTGCTGCCGTCCGAGCCGACGCGCCAGCCGACCAGGAGGGCGACCACGGCGAGGACCACCAGGGTCAGGGCCGTCTGCACGGAGTCGGCGAGGGTGCGCCCGGTGAGCACCGCGCCGCGCGCCATGGGCAGGGAGCGGAAGCGGTCGATGAGGCCCTTGTGCATGTCGTCCGCGATACCGGCGCCGGAGCTGGCGGTGGCGAACGTGACGGTCTGCGCGAAGATGCCCGCCATCAGGAAGTTCTTGTAGTCGGCGGCGCTGGTGCTGTTGCCGATCTGCATGGAGCCGCCGAAGACGTAGGTGAACAGCACCACGAACATGATCGGCTGGATCAGCCCGTAGATGATCATCTCGGGGATCCGGGACATGCGGATCAGGTTGCGCTTGGCGACGACCATCGAGTCGCGAATCGACTGGCTGACCGGGTTCGCGGCCGGCGCGACCCGCACGGTGTCGGTGACGGCGCTCACTGGGTGGCCTCCTTGTCGTTCTCCTGGTTCTCGGCCTCGGCCACGTGTCCCGTGAGGGAGAGGAAGACGTCGTCGAGGGTCGGCCGGCGCAGGCCGATGTCGTCGATCTCGATGCCCCGGGTGTCCAGCTCGCGAATGACCTCGGCGAGGAGCTTGGCGCCGCCGGTCACGGGGGCGGTGAGCTTGCGCATGTGCTCCTCGACCTTGGTCTCGCCCTTGCCGAAGCCGGCGAGGACCTCAGCGGCGCCCTGGATGTGCTCGCGTTCGTGCACCACGACCTCGACGCGCTCGCCGCCGGTGCGGGCCTTGAGCTGGTCGGAGGTGCCCTGGGCGATGACCTTGCCGTGGTCGACCACCGCGATGTCGTGCGCCAGGTGGTCGGCCTCCTCCAGGTACTGCGTGGTGAGCAGCAGCGTCGTGCCTCCGGAGACCAGTTGCTTGATGACCTCCCACAGCTGCTGGCGGTTGCGGGGGTCGAGGCCGGTCGTCGGCTCGTCCATGAACATCACGGGCGGCGAGACGACCAGGGCCGCCGCGAGGTCGAGGCGGCGGCGCATGCCACCCGAGTAGGTCTTGGTGGGGCGGTCGGCGGCGTCCGCGAGGTGGAACTGCTCCAGCAGTTCGGCCGCGCGCTCCTTCGCGGCCTTCGCCCGCATCTGGTAGAGCTGGCCGACCATCTGGAGGTTCTCCCGGCCGGTGAGGTATTCGTCGACGGCCGCGAACTGGCCGGACAGGCCGATGGAGCGGCGGACCGCGTCGGGCTGCTTGAGCACGTCGATTCCCGCGACGACCGCCCGGCCGCTGTCGGGGCGCAGCAGGGTGGTCAGGCAGCGGACGGTGGTGGTCTTGCCCGCGCCGTTGGGCCCGAGCAGGCCGAGGACCGTGCCCTCGGGCACGTCGAGGTCGACGCCGTCCAAGGCCTTTACGTCACCGAAGGTCTTGACCAGACCTTCGGCGTAGATGGCGCCTGGCATATGAGTCTCCACGTCTTCGGGGATGACCGGACAGACGTCCGGTGAAGCTTCTCACCGACACACCATAACGCGATGTATCGCGTCTCACAATGAGTTTTTCCGCGTTGCGCTCCGTCAAACGAAAGGATCTTGGACCGCCTCGGGAGCCGGGCCGGCCGGTGACCCTGTAGTCAGCCGATGACCGTGTAGTCAGCGATGACCGTGTAGTCAGCCGATGACCGTGTAGCCCGCCTCGCGCAGCGCCTGGCCCACCTCGGCGCAGTGCGCCGGGCCCTTCGTCTCCAGGTGCAGCTCGACCTCCGCCTCCGTGAGCCCGAGCCGTGGGTCGGTTCGCACATGGCTCACATCGAGGACGTTAGCGTCGACCACTGACAACGCGCCCAGAAGAGTGGCAAGAGCACCGGGCCGGTCCGTCAGCCGCAGCCGGACCGCCAGGTAGCGACCCTGCGCGGCCATGCCGTGCCGCAGCACCCGCTCCATCAGCACCGGGTCGACGTTGCCGCCGGACAGCACCGCGACGACCGGGCCCTCGAAGGCGCCGGGCTCGCTCAGCAGCGCCGCCACCGGGCTCGCCCCGGCCGGCTCCACCACCAGCTTGGCCCGCTCCAGGCACAGCAGCAGCGCGGCGGACAGCTCGTCCTCGCTGACCGTGCGCACCTCGTCGACCAGCTCGCCGACGATCCCGAACGGCACGTCGCCCGGCCGTCCGACCTTGATGCCGTCGGCCATCGTCGCCGGGTTCTCGACCGACACCGGCCGGCCCGCCGCCAGCGAGGGCGGGTAGGCCGCCGCGCCCGCCGCCTGCACGCCCACGACCCGCACGTCCGGCCGCAGGGACTTCACCGCCACCGCGATCCCGGCGGCCAGCCCGCCCCCGCCGATACCGACCAGGATCGTGCGCACCTCCGGGCACTGCTCCAGGATCTCCAGACCCACCGTGCCCTGGCCCGCGATGATGTCGGGATGGTCGAAGGGGTGGATGAACACCGCGCCCGTCCCGGCCGCGTACTCCTGCGCCGCGGCCAGCGTCTCGTCGACGACCTGGCCGTGCAGCCGCACCTCGGCCCCGTATTCACGGGTGGCACTGACCTTGGGCAGCGGGGCACCCTTCGGCATGAACACCGTGGAGCGCACGCCGAGCAGGGCGGAGGCCAGCGCGACGCCCTGCGCGTGGTTGCCGGCGCTCGCGGCGACGACACCGGCGGCGCGCTCCTCCGGCAGCAGACCGGCGATCCGCACGTACGCGCCGCGCAGCTTGAACGAGCCCGTCCGCTGGAGGTTCTCGCACTTGAGGTGGACCGGCGCACCGACCATCTGGGACAGGTGCCTGCTGCCCTCCATCGCGGTCACCCGCGCCACACCCGAGAGCATCTTCTGCGCGCCGCGCACGTCGTCGAGGGTGACGGGCCGAAAGGAGTCAGCCGTGCTGTAGCTCATGACTCCAGCATCGCAGTTCACAGGCGGGAACGACCGTTGTGACCAACCTCCGAGACCCGCTTTGCGCAGCGCCGGTACGGCCCGCCTTCCGGCCGCGTACCCTGTCCCCCAATCTGCCAGCCCTCCACGAAGTGAGCCCCCGGCCATGCCCACAACACCTGAAATGTCGATGGACATGACGACCGTCGGTGACACCGGTCTTCTCGACACGCTGCAGCACGAGGTGGCGCTGTTCGCCCGCCGTGCCGAACAGACCCGGCTCGGCGGAGTCGGGCAGGTGCGCAACTCCATGGACCGCGCCGCGTACCTGCTGCTCAACCGCCTCGACAAGGAAGGCGCGATGGGCGTCAAGGCGCTCGCAGCGAGCATGGGGATCGACTCGTCGACGGTCACCCGGCAGGTGGCACCGCTCGTCGACACCGGCCTGGTCAAGCGCACCTCGCATCCCGAGGACGGCCGCGCGGTGGTGCTGCAGCTGTCCCCGCGCGGCCAGGCCCGCCTGGAGGAAGTGCGCTCCTCCCGACGGCAGTTGATGGCCGAGCTGACCCACGACTGGGAGCCCGAGGAGCGTGAGGCGTTCTGCGACCTCCTCACCCGCTTCAACAGCGCCCTTTCCTCCCGGATGGCGGCGCACGGGGTGCCGGGGCCGGAGGCGGAGCCGGCGTCCTGAACGCCCTGCCGCGCGGCGCGGCGCGTACGACGGCCGGAGCCGCAGAGCCGTCCGCGGTCCGCTCCACGGCGGGCGGTGTCGTGCTCGCCCCGCCCGGCCCCACGCGCGCGTGGCACCGTCCGGGCCGTGCGCGGCTCTTGACCTCGGGGCCGTCCCTGGCCTGATATGAGACCGGGCCCCGTCGCGCGCGGCCGGGTGCCCGCATCCTCAGGGATCGCCGTCAGGCGGGAGGCGCTGTGCTGGAGCGGCATGCGTCCCGGGCAACCCGTAGCACCCGGGAGTTCGAGGCGTTCGTCGCGGGCGCGGCCGGGCGGCTGCTGCACGCCGCCACGCTGCTCACCGCTGAGGCCCCGGACGACAACCCCCGCGCGCGGCGCCTGCTGACGCTGTCACTGGCCCGCACGTACGCGAGCTGGGACCGGCTACGCGGCGAGGACCCCTACGACCGCACCCGCTCGCACCTCGCCGTCCGCTTCGCGCGCGGGGCGTGGCACCACCACGGCGGGCTCGGCCGCTCCCGCCCCGACCCGGCGAGTCCCCTGGCCACGCTGACCCCGCAGGAACGGCTCGTCCTGGTCCTCCGGCTCCACGAAGGCGTCGCCGAGGAGCAGACGGCGGCCCTGCTCGGCCTGTCCCCGGAGCGCGTACGGGCGATCTGCCACCGGGCCACATCGACCCTGCTGCACCGGCCGCAGGGCCCGGCACCCGCGGTGACGGCCACCAAGGCGGTGCCGTCGTGAACCCGGCCCCGCGACCGGAGGGCCACATGAGCGGGACCGACCGCGAGACGGCCGTACGACGGCTCCTGGAGCAGGCGCCACGCCCCGTGCCGCCCGAGATCCACACGGAGGCGGTGCGCCGCGGCGGCCGCATGCTGCGGCGCCGGACACTCGCCCGCCGCGCCCTGTGGCTGCTGCTGCTCGCGGCGACCCTGGCGTTCATCGTGTGGGCGCTGACGGCCCGCCCGTGGGTGGAACCGCCGTCCGAGACGACTCCACCCCTCACCGGCTGGTGACCCCGTGAGGGGCCCGGCTAGCCGAGCGCCTGCTGAAGGTCCTCCAGCAGGTCCTCGGCGTTCTCGATGCCCACGGACAGGCGCACCAGGTCGCCGGGGACCTCCAGGGCCGAGCCGGCCACGGACGCGTGCGTCATGCGGCCGGGGTGCTCGATCAGCGACTCGACGCCGCCCAGGGACTCCCCCAGCGTGAAGATCCGGGCGCGGTCGCAGACCTCGACGGCCGCCTCCTCGCCGCCCTCGACACGGAAGGAGACCATGCCGCCGAACGACTTCATCTGCTTGGCGGCGACCTCGTGACCCGGGTGCTCCGGCAGCCCCGGGTACAGCACGCTGCTCACGCGCGCGTGCCGGGTGAGCATGTCGGCGACCTTGGCCGCGTTCTCGCTGTGCCGGTCCATGCGCACGGACAGGGTCTTGGTGCCGCGCAGCACCAGCCAGGAGTCGAAGGGCCCGGCCACCGCGCCCATCGCGTTCTGGTGGAAGGCCAGCTCCTCGCCCAGGCCCGCGTCAGCGGTGACCAGGGCACCGCCCACGACGTCGGAGTGGCCGCCCATGTACTTGGTCAGCGAGTGCACGACGATGTCCGCGCCCAGCGCCAGCGGCTGCTGGAGGTAGGGCGTGGCGAAGGTGTTGTCGACGACGAGGCGGGCGCCCGCGTCCCGGGCGACCTGGGCGACGGCGGCGATGTCGGTGATGCCGAGCAGCGGGTTGGAGGGGGTCTCCACCCAGATGACCTTGGTCTTCGGGGTGACGGCGGCCCGCACCGCGGCCGGGTCGCTCGTGTCGGCGACCGACCACTCCACACCCCAGCGGGCGACGACCTTGGCGAACAGACGGAACGTGCCGCCGTACGCGTCGTTCGGGATCACCACGTGGTCGCCCGGGCTGAGCAGCGTACGCAGCAGGCAGTCCTCGGCCGCCAGCCCGGACGCGAACGCGAGACCGCGGCGGCCGCCCTCCAGGGCGGCGAGGTTCTCCTCCAGCGCGGTCCTGGTGGGATTGGCGCTGCGGCTGTACTCGTAGCCGCCGCGCAGGCCGCCGACGCCGTCCTGCTTGTAGGTCGAGACCTGGTAGATCGGCGGGACGACCGCGCCCGTCAGGGGGTCGGCGGTGTTGCCCGCGTGGATCGCGAGCGTCTCGAAGTGCTGACTGATGTGCCTGTCGCTCATGAGCACCGAGGGTAGTGCGCCGCGGCGAAGAGTGCCGTTGGTCCGGGCGACGCGGGGTTTTCCACAGGTTCGGGGAGCAGGTTGGCCAATTGTCGGCGCGGTCTGGTTCGCTTGTCGTATGGAGATTCTCTGGGTCCTGATCGCGCTGGTCATGCTGGGCTTCGTGCTGCTCCCCTTCCTGCGGCGCAGGCGCGGTGCGATAGGGCTGGTCTCGCCCGACCACCCGGACGCGGCCGACCCGGCGAACTACGGCTTCGTCCTGGAGGAGGAGCTCGACATCCGCATGCCCGGCCCCGACCAGGACCTGCTGGACGTCCTGGACGTGGTGCAGCGCACGCAGGACTACCGCGCCGCACAGCAGCTCCTGGCGGGCACCGAGACGGAGGGCGAGCGGCGCTGGCAGCGCGTTCAGGCCTTCGCCGGCGCGGCCTCGCTGGAGCTCTCGCGGCGGCCCGGCGGGGTGAGCGAGACGCCGGGCGGGCAGTGGCTGCGCGTGTGGCGGTCCGAGGCTCCCAAGGACGCGGGCGGCGCGGCGGTGCACGCCGAGTTCCTGGTGCAGCAGGCCTGGCGGACGGCGACACCGGGGACGGACGAGTTCCGGATCATCATGGAGGAGGCCAGGACGGCGTGCGGTGAGGCGGCGCTGCTCGCCCCCGGCGACCCGATCCCGTACATCGTGGAGCTGTCGGTCGCCCGTGGCCTCGGCTACTCCCAGAAGGACTTCGAGCAGATCTGGCTGAAGATCCTGGACCGCGCCCCGGCCCACATGGGGGCGCACCTGGCCGCGCTGCACTTCTGGTGCGAGAAGTGGCACGGCTCCCGAGCGGAGGCCTACTCGTTCGCCGAGGCCGCGGCGGCCCGGGCGCCCCGAGGGTCCCTCCTCTCGGCGATGCCCCTCTTCGCGGTGTTCGAGCACCTCCCCGAGGTGACCCTCGTCGCGAGCTTCTGGCAGAGCGAGGTCGTCACGAAGGCGGTCCACGGCGCGCTGCACGCGGTGCACTCGGCCCGCCCGGACGACCCGATGCTGGCGCACGTACGGCACATGCTGGTGTTCTTCCTGGTCCGCAGCGAGCGCTGGTCGGAGGCCATGAGCCAGCTGGTGCGCATCGACGGCCATGTCGGCGCCCTGCCCTGGACGCTGTCCGCCGACCCCGCGGCGGAGTTCGCGGTGTACCGGGCGCTGGCGGTGGCGGGCTACGAGGCGAACGGCGGCAGCCCCGCGAGCCTGCCGCACTGACGCCCGCCCGCGCGGTTCCCGACCGGAATTCCGGGACGCCCCGGCACGTTGCAGAGGGCGTCGCCCCGCGATTGGAGACCGCATGTTCCCGCACAGCCGCACGCCCGCTCTGCCGACGCCCGAGCAGGCGCTGCCCGGCCGCCCGGAGCCGGCGTTCACGGTCCCCGACCGCCACACCGTCCTGGGCAACCCGCTGCTCGGCCCCTACCCCGAGGGCCTGGAGACCGCGGACTTCGGCCTGGGCTGCTTCTGGGGCGCGGAGCGCAAGTTCTGGCAGCTCCCGGCCGGTGTGTGGACGACCCTCGTCGGCTACCAGGGCGGTCACACGGAGCACCCCACGTACGAGGAGGTCTGCTCGGGCCTGACCGGCCACACGGAGGTCGTGCGTGTGGTCTTCGACCCGGCGCTGATCTCGTACGAGCGCCTCCTCAAGACGTTCTGGGAGTCCCACGACCCCACGCAGGGCTTCCGCCAGGGCAACGACATGGGCACGCAGTACCGCTCGGCGATCTACACCCACACCCCCGGGCAGACGGCGACCGCCCGGTCCTCCCGCGCGTCGTACCAGCAGGTCCTCACGTCCTCCGGCTACGGCGACATCACCACGGAGATCGTCCCGGCGCAGGGCCGCCCCTTCTACCCGGCGGAGGGGTACCACCAGCAGTATCTTTCAAGCAGCAAAAACCCGAACGGGTACTGCGGGCTGGGTGGTACCGGGGTGTCCTGCCCGATCGGTGTGGCGCCGGCGGATGGCTGAACCTCTGTCGCCGGAAGCGACGGCGACCTTGACGGCGCTGCTGGCCGGGCCGAACCCGGTGAGCAGCGCCCTGCGCGCGCAGATCCCTCACACGCGGGTCACTGGCAGGTGCGGCTGCGGCTGCGCGACGGTCGACCTGGAAGTGGACCGTACTGCGGTCCCCCCGGCCCCGGCACACGACAACCCGGCCGTGGAGGCCGGGTACGCCGCACCACACGCCGCCGGAGTCATGGCGTTCACCAAGGACGGCTACCTCTCGGCCCTGGAGATCTACTCGGTATCCAGCGAACCGATCACCAGCTGGCCGGAGCCACGTTTCATCGAGCACTGAGCCGCGGCAACACGGGCTACTACCCTCCCTGAGGCGAGGAGGGTAGTCCCGGCCCGCGGATGATGACCGAGTGCCCACAGCCCTTGAGGTCTATGGCTACGCGATGCGCACCCGAATCGGACCGCACCTGCGCACGCTCGGCTTCAAGGAAACCGGTCAGCGTTTCGCGCTGCCTCACGCCAAGGTGTGGGCCCAACTCGGCTTCCAGGAGGGCGGGGCCGAGCCAACACCGCCGACGTCATGCGCTTCACCGTCAATCTGTCAGTGAGCCTCTTCAGCGTTGCCGCTCCGGGGTGAGAATGGCTTCGGCGATTGACGTCATGCGGTTGGGGCTGCAGCGGGACCTGCGGAAGATCCGCCAGGACTTCAGGCAGGCCACGCCGCGCTCAACCGGTGCCCGTGCCGCGGCCAGAGCCCGGTTGACGGTCTTCTCGGTAGGGGTGAGTTCCCGCAGGGGCCTGCGTTTGATGCCCGTGGTCAGCCAGGGGCCACCGCCCTGGTAGGCGAGATCGGCCAGGATGGGGACGCCCTGGCGCTCGCAGATGCGGATGATCCGGTGGGTGCGGGCGGCGGTCAGGTCGTGGGAGCGGCCCGGCAGCGCGGGCGAGAGCCACAGCAGCCGGCCGTCCGGATCGGTGACTACCTGCACGTTCACCCCGTGCCGGCGGTGCTTGTGGGAGTAGTCGGCCCGTCCGTCGCCGACCCGGTCGCACTCGGCGAGCGTGCCCTCCAGGAGGACGAAGTCCGGATTCTGCTCGCGTAGGACCTTCAGCAGGCCCGGTGCACGGTCGGCGAGGAGGTCGATGACCGTGCTGGTGTAGGCGTGGGCGGTGGACTCGCTGATCCCGAACCCGGCAGCGACTTTCGCCAGGGTGGTGTGCTCGCGCAGGTACACCAGTGCCACTATCGCGCGCTGGGACGGACGGAGCTTGCAGCGGCGGTCACCCTCACAAGTGACGATGAGCATGGTGACCCACTCCACGAGCGCATGTGGCAGGTCGAGTGCGGCAGGATAGATGACCAACGAGGCCCCTGAGTAGCGTGGTTGAGACGTCAGACATCTCGATCAACTGCCCGGGGGCCTCGCTCGTTGCGCTTCACGGACCGTCACCCGATCGGTGGCCCGCTCGAAGAAGCTCAGTGCACTACAGGCGGCCAAGGCGCCTGCCTGGGGTGAAGAACGCTGGCGGCGCATCTCGCGCATCCTCGGAGTCGAGTTGCTGGAAGAACCTCAAAGTAGGAGGCGGACTCAGGGGCGTAGAGGAAGGACATACGAAGAATAGAAAACGGAGTGGGGTGCGAATGCTCGCACCCCACTCAGCCGCAGCCGCCCTTACCCTTCGATCCACTTGGGAACAAGCAGATCCGGGTTGAACGGCCGCCTACCCCCTCCGCCAACCGGCAGCACGATCACCGCATGCAGTGCCTCACGAATGAGCGCACGCTTCTGAGCCATGTCAAGGTCGCCCGAGAACCACCGCTGTCGGACGTCCGCTGTCACCTTGGACGCGCGCTGGGCCGCAAGCGCGTGCTCCGTTCGCTCCTTGCGCAGTTCCTTGATGCGAACTTCCATCTTGTGATTCTCCGGAAAGAAGAGCTCATCAGAGATCAGATCCTCTTGCCACTTCTGCAACATCGTCTTCTGCTTCTTGATCAGTCGTTCAAGCTCTGCTTCTCCACCCCACTCGGAATCCGCTTGTTTACTGACAGCGGCGCGTTCCTCCAGCTTTGCCAGGACCATCTCAGTGATGTACTCGTCGACCTTCGATCCGTTCCGCCCACTGCCTCCACACCCACCCATGGGCCGGCTCGGACATTGGTAGATGTACCCGCCGGTGAGTTTCTTCCTGCTGCTCACACGCATTGGCGCATTGCAGATCTGTCCATCCTCCTTGGGCTTCCCGCACCGGAGGATGCCTGTCAGGAGGTGGGAGGGGGTGCGGTAGTCGGTCAAGGTTCCGTCAGCCATGACGTTGGGCTTGATCCTCGCCGTGAACAGGGCATCGATGGCCATCCATTCCTTCGGCGTGATGATGGACTGCCACTGGCCGACTACGGGGACGCCGTCGGCGTTCCTAACCAACTCCCCATTGAGCTTTCGCCATCCGCACAGGCGGGGGTTCCAGAGAGCAAGCTTCAGCGCCCGAGAAGACCACGGATTGCCGTGGACCGTCCGTACGCCTTCCTCGCGCCACTGCAGGAGGATGGAGTGCAGCGACTTCCCGGCAATGACGTCACGCGCAGCCTGAGCAAGCTTCTCGGCCTCTTCAGGGCGAAGCGTTCGCTTGTCGTCGTCCCATCCGAAAGGCCGTGTGCCGCCGACGGGGATCCCCTGCTCAGCTCGTCGGCGGTGCGAGCGACGGGTACGCCGCTTGATCTTGCGTACCTCCGCCTTGGAGATAACGACTCCGAAGAGGCCCATGGATTCGACGTCTTCGTTGTAAAGGTCCTTGAAGCCCTTGACGTCCGCATAGACCCGCCCGTCCTCGTGCGTGAGAGCGTCCACGAACCGCTCGTAGTCGCCCACGCGCCTCACCAAGCGGTCGTCCGCAACGACAATGGCGCCACGCACCGCCTGGCCGTCCGGCATACGCCCCAGTTTGAGGGCCCTCAACATCGCCTCGAAGTCCGGGCGCACCACATCTGCCTTGGCTGCCGAGAGATCGTTGTCGGTGTAGTAGTGAACGATCTTCAAACCCAGCATGGTTGCGGTCTCGTCGTTGACCCTGTGCTGGTCCGAGACTCCATGAGCATCCCTGGCGAGGTCCGCCGAGATCCTGGCGTACGCAACCACAGGCACTAACTGATCGTTGCTCTTCAAGTGAACTCCCCCTGCTCCACCTTGCTTTAATGTCGCATGAAGAGCATAGCTATCCCAGCAGTACCTGGACAAGAACCCGGCGGGCTACTGCGGCATCGGCGGCACGGGGGTGTCGTGCCCGATCGGTGTGGCCAAGGCCGGTGGGTGACCCTTGGTGGTCGGCTCCGGAAGTCCTTCGGGGGTTGATCAAGCTGCCAGCGCGACGGAGGATTCTTCCGGGTGATCGGCGATGTGCGGGTCGAGTCTGGCCAGCGGATTGTCCAGGTCGGAGGGGTGAACTTCCACTGGAACGGCTGTGCCGTGGCGTTGTGGCGGTCTTCGAAAGCTCGGAGCCGGTTCCCGACTTGGGCAAGCTCGGTGAAGTCATTGGGCGCCACGACCTTGCGCTGCACGACGGAGAAGAAGATCTCCACCTGGTTCAGCCAGGAGGCGTGCGCAGGGGTGTGGACCAGCACCGTGTTCGGGAACGCAGCGGTCAGCCGGTCTGCAGCCTTCTTGGCGCGGTGGGAGGAGCCATTTTCGACGACCCAGAACACGCGTTTTGCGCTCGTGTACGGTTCCTGGCTCATGACCTGAGCGGTCCGCACGGTGTTGACCTGAGCGGTCCGCACGGCGTCCAGGTGTAATCCGGTCTCACGGACGATGCGCGCGTTGGAGCGCCCACGCGCCGCGTGCAGGACCACTTGAGCCCGCATACGCAGGCGGTGCTCGGTCTTTTGACCGTAGGCCGGCCATCCTCTTCAGCCGCTCGCGCTCGGCGGGGGTCGGGGCTATCGCACGGGCCCGGGCAACAGACAAGACAGGCAGGCCAATCCGTAGAAGTGGTTTTTTGCCGCCCGCATTCTGGGATGGCCTGCTTGTCGCATCGCCGGAACCCCGCCGGTTCTTCCGTCGATGGTTGACCCCGAGGATGACCAGGGCGCGCTGTGGCTGGTGCGCGCGTCGGCGTGTCCTCCCGGTCGTAGCCCCGCCCGGGAGGACACGCTGCCGCTGCTCGCCGCCGCTTGCCCGGGACCGCCGAACTTGGAGTACGGGCTGTCAGTCGGTGCGGAAGCCGGCCATCACCGAGGCCGGGTAGCGGCTGCCCGCGGAGCCCTGGGGGAGGACCTCCCGGATACGGGCCAGGTCGGCCTCGGTGAGTTCTACGTCGGTGGCGCCGACGTTCTCCTCCAGACGTGTAGCGCTGCGGGTGCCCGGGATCGGGACGACGTCCTCGCCCTGGGCGAGCAGCCATGCCAGGGCGAGCTGGGCGGGGGTGATGCCCTTGGTGGCGGCGAGCTTTCGGAGCTGCTCGGCGGCGTTCAGGTTGTAGGCGTAGTTCTCGCCCTGCCAGCGCTCGTCCCAGCGGCGCATGTCGTCCTCGGGGTACTCGTCGGCGGGCTTGACCACACCGGAGAGGAAGCCGCGGCCGAGCGGCGAGTACGGCACCAGGCCGATCCCCAACTCCCGCAGGACCGGCAGGATCTCGTCCTCTACCTCGCGTTCGAAGATCGAGTACTCGTGCTGAAGGGCTGTGACCGGGGTGACGGCGTGGGCGCGGCGGATGTACTGCGGGCCGACGTTACTCAGGCCGAAGTACTGCACTTTGCCTTCGGTGATCAGGTCACCGACTGTGCCGGCGACCTCCTCGGCCGGTACGTCGGGGTCGGAGATGTGCTGGTAGAAGAGGTCGATGCGGTCGGTCTGGAGGTAGCGCAGGCTGTTCTCGGCGACCTCGCGGATGTTCTCCGGGCGGCTGTTGACGCCGCTCCCCAACGTCTTGCTGGCCATGTCGAAGCCGAACTTGGTGGCCAGGACGACCTCGTCGCGGAAGTCGTTGACTGCCATGCCGAGCAGCGTCTCGTTGCTGCCGGTGCCTTGGCCGTACAGCTCGGCGGTGTCGAAGAAGTCGACTCCGAGTTCGTGGGCGCGGTGAATGGTGGAGATGCCGTCCTGGTCGTTCGAGGGGCCGTAGGCCAGGGACATCCCCATCACGCCCAGTCCGAGCGCGGAGACGCGCAGTCCCTGCTGTCCCAGGGTGCGGTGCTGCATGAGATCGCTCCTCGTGTCATGTCGGCAGCCCTGCCGACCAAACCAAACTGTTCGGTATGACCCTACGCTCCTTCCGGAGTGCCGCGCAAAACCGAACGGTTCGGTCGCCTATCCTGGGCTCATGCCTCGTTCCACGAACCCTGGCCGGACCCCGGACGCCGCCACCTCGAGCGAGTCCACCGACTCCACGCGCCAGCGGATCGTCGCCGCAGCCAAGGAGGAGTTCGCCCGGCACGGGATCGCTGGCGCCCGCGTGGACCGCATCGCCAAGCAGGCCAGGACGAGCAAGGAACGTGTCTACGCATACTTCCGCAGCAAGGAAGCCCTATACGCGCACGTCGCCGAACGCGAGACGACCGCACTCGTCGAGGCGACTCAGCTGGATCCGGCCGACCTGCCCGGTTATGCCGGCATCCTCTTCGACCACTTCGCGGCTCGTCCGGACCACTACCGCCTGATCACGTGGGGCCGCCTGGAACTGGCCGAGTCCGCAGACAACACCACCAGCCCCCTCCAGGCCACGATCGTCGGCAAGCTCGACAAACTCCGCGATGCTCAGCGCATGGGGCTGCTCGACCCGGCCTGGGACCCGGTCGACGTCCTCGCCCTGATCAACCAGATCGCCATGACCTGGGCAGGTCAGCCCGAAATCGCCGCCGCTGCCGCAGACCAGGCCGTGGACCCCTCTATCACCGCGCGCCGCGCCGCACTGGTGACCGCCGTCGAGCGCATGTTCCCTCGCCCGGACTGAGGCCCCAAACCGTTTGGTTTGACGCACACCTCCGGGTGCGTCCGTTGAAGATGACCTGGTGGACGCGCGGTCCGCTGGCGGGGTGATGACGTCGAGCCCGCGGCCAGCCAGACGGTCGGTGATGGCGGTGGCCATCCGGATGGCGGTAGCAGCCCTCGTCAACGGCTGTGCCAGCCAGGAGTTCGGCGACACTCGACAGACGACCCGCCCCGGGGTCACCCCCCGAAGGACTTCCAGAGCCGACCACTTAGGGCTCCGCTGCCGCACGGCGCATCTTCAACAGGTCACTGTCCGTTGACGCCCGCTTCCGAGGGACGGGGCTGCTGCGGGCGCGCTCGCAGCCAATAGGGTGCCTGCGTGACTGCGCCTCTGAGTTCCGACAGATCCCGTGCCGCGCTGCGGATATCCGCGCGGGTGTCCGGTGAGTTTCTGCTGGTGTTGGCCGGGCTGACCGTGGCCCTGTGGCTGCTGGGCCGGATGTGGTCGGTGGTGTGGCCGCTCGTGGTCGGGCTGCTGCTGACCACGCTGACCTGGCCCGTGGCCCGGTTCCTGCGCCGGCGGGGCTGGCCGCCCGCGCTGGCCGCCTCGGTCGTGACCGTGCTGTTCCTGCTGGTCGCAGCCGGTGTGGTCGCTCTGATCGCCGTGCCGGTGGCGTCCCAGTCCGGGGAGTTGACCGACGGTGTCGTGGAGGGCATCCAGCGGCTGCGCGAGTGGGCCGCCGGGCCGCCGCTGAACATCGGGGACGCGCAGATCAACCAGGCCTTCGACAGTGCGGTCTCGCGCGCTCAGGAGGGCGTCGGCAGCATGGTGGGCGCTGTCGTCACCGGAGTGAGCACCGTCGTCAACGGTGTTGTCACCGCCGTCCTCGCGCTGTTCCTGATGTTCTTCTTCCTCAAGGACGGTCCGCGGTTCCTGCCGTGGCTGTCCCGTCAGCTGCCCGGCCGGCTCGCCACCGACGTCCCGGCCGTGTTCGCACGCGGCTGGGCCACCCTGGGGTCCTTCGTGCGGTCGCAGGCGGCCGTCGGCCTGCTCGACGCCGTGCTGATCGGCCTGGGCCTGTGGATCCTGGGCATTCCGCTGGTGCTTCCGCTGGCCGTGCTGACCTTCGTCTCCGCGTTCGTGCCGATCATCGGCGCCCTGTTCGCAGGGTTCGTCGCGGTGCTCATCGCCCTGGTCTCCAACGGGCTGACGGACGCTCTGATCGTGCTGGCGATCATCGTCGTGGTGCAGCAGCTGGAGGGCAACGTCTTCCAGCCCATGATCCAGAGCCGCGGCCTCGGCCTGCACGCGGCCGTCGTGCTGCTGGCGGTGACCCTGGGCGGCAGCCTGGCCGGCATCGTCGGCAGCCTGCTCGCCGTGCCGATCGCCGCGCTGATCGCGGTGGTCTGGAACTACGTACGGGAGCAACTCGTCGATCCGGCGGAGGAAGCGGGCACCGGCGAGCCGGACCCCGGCGCCGCCGCCCCGTCCTGACGAACCGGGAGCCCGGAACCGGGAGCGGGAGCGGGAAGCCGGGAGCCGAAAGCCGGAGCCGGTAGTCGGAGCCGGGACCGGCATCGGAACCGGGAGCCGGAGCCGAAGGCCGGTTCCCGGTGGCCGGACCCGAAAGCCGGACCCGATAGCCGGAGCCTGTGGCCGGACCCGATAGCCACAGCCGAGAGCCGGACCCGGTGGCCGGAATCCGATAGCCGGACAGCCGGATACCCGGACGCGCGAACGGCCCCGTCCAGGTCGCGGGGCCGCTCCACGCTTGCGAGTCTGCAGGGCGAGAGGAGTGCCGCCCATGGTTCCTGCCACCGCGTCACCCGTACGTCTGGAAGCCTCTGTCGATCCCCGGCTGTCCCGATGGCTGTGGCTGGTGAAGTGGCTGCTCGCCATCCCGCACTACATCGTGCTGTTCTTCCTGTGGATCGCGTTCGCCGTCGTGACCGTGATCGCCTTCTTCGCCGTCCTGTTCACCGCGCGCTACCCCCGCCCCCTCTTCGACTTCAGCGTCGGTGTGCTGCGCTGGAACTGGCGGGTCACCTACTACGCGCACACCGCGCTCGGCACCGACCGGTATCCGCCGTTCACCCTCGCCGACGTGCCCGACTATCCGGCGCGCTTCGACGTCGCCTACCCCGAGCGGCTGTCGCGCGGACTGGTGCTGGTGAAGTGGTGGCTGCTGGCGATCCCCCAGTACATCGCCGTCGCGATCATCGCCGGTGGCGGCTGGGGCTGGGGCGACGGAGAGGGCTGGCGGGGCGGCGGCGGGCTGATGCCGTATCTCTCCCTGGTGGCCGTGGTCATCCTGCTGTTCACCGCCCGCTATCCGCGGCACCTCTTCGACTTCCTGATCGGCCTCGCCCGCTGGACGGCGCGAGTGACGGCCTACGCCGCGCTGCTGACGGACCAGTACCCGCCGTTCCGGCTCGACATGGGCGGGCAGGAATCCCCACCGGCGTCGTCACCGGCGTCACCACCCGCGTCACCACCGGACTCCCCGCTGACCAAGACCTGACCCGCGCAAAGGGCGCAATCCACAGCGGAAGCGTCTCCTCCCGCCCTACGCTCCCTCGCATGGCTCTCAGACGAGCGTTACAGCTGATCATGGTCATCGCTCTGGCCCTCGCGGCGGCGGTCCAGGGCGGAGTGGGCACGGCGCGGGCGGAGAAGGCCGGGACGGCGACCGGGCGGCAACTGCTGTTCTACAACCACGCCTACGGCGTGCTCGACCGGGAGACCGCGGACGCCATCGAGCACTCCTCCTATCTGCGGAACTTCGCCGCCTTCCAGGTCCGCACCACGACCGGCGCGGACGGGCAGACCTGGACCGGCCGCTACCTGATGGGGCGCGAGACCTACCTGGAGTTGTTCGGGGTGGGTGATCTGCCCGGCAAGGACGGCACCCTCGGCGCCACCGGCATGGGCGTGTCCACCGAGCGCGCCGGTGACCTGCCGACGGTGATCGAGCGGCTGCGGAAGGCCGGGATCACCGACCCGGTCGAGTTCCGGCAGACCCGCGACTTCGGCGACGGCGTCCCCGTGCCCTGGTTCGACGCCGTGTTCACCACCGGCGAGTACGACCTCTTCGGCGCCTGGGGGATGGAGTACCGGCCGGAGTACTTCGCCGACCCGCGCGGCAACACCGAGCCCGCCTCCCACCCCGGTGACGTGGGCCGGGAGCGCTACCTGCCCGACACCTACCGCGACCGTCCGATGCGGGACGTGACCGGTATCCGGCTCGCGGTGACCGTACGGGACCTCGCCAACACGGTGCCGCTGCTGAAGGCAGGCGGTTTCGCGGTCCGGTCCCTTCCCGGCGGAGGCGTCGTCGCGAACCGCGGCGGCACCACGCTCCGCTTCGACTCCGTGCCCTTGGAGCAGGTGGGGCTCAAGCAGGTCGAGATGTCACTGAACCAGCCGGTGCCGTACCGGCACGTGGAGCCGATCGGCCACTCGGCCCTGGTGGTCGGCCCGGGGCCGCGCGCGGTGTGGACCTTCGCGGAGCAGGACCCGCCCGGCACAGCGGGCCGAGGGTCTTAGACCAACCGCTCTCGCAGGAACTCCTCCCACGTCCGCTTCCCCGTCCGCGCCCCGTCCAGCGTCAGGTTCGCCC
>NZ_POUC01000145.1 GCF_002891435.1 Streptomyces cahuitamycinicus | reverse complement strand
CCCCGGGCGAGGTCTTCCCGCGGCGCAAGCCGACACCGCCGCCCCCGGACGGCCCCCAGCAGCTCGCCGCGGGCTGAGATGGCTACCCTGGATCCATGGACTACGTCTCCGCGCTCCTGCCCCCGGCCGTCATGGCCGTCTTCTTCGTCGGCGTGATCCGGGTGATCGTGAAGACACAGGGCGGCGCCAACAAGGCCAAGGAGGACGCGGCCGTGGACGCCGCCCTCGCACGGGTGGAGGGCGCCCGCCGGCCCGCCGCGACATCCCCGAAGGCCGACGCCTGACCCCACTCCCTCCGAGGGCGTACGACTCGGCGGACCCGCACCTCGCGGCGCCCGCACTTTCGAGTCGTACGCCCTTTTTGTTCCCGTTCGCCGGTGAAGCGCACGTCCGCCACGCCATAACCGGGATCTCCCACTATTGTTCTGAGCTGTGCCTCGCCCATTGGGAGAACTCGAAGACGCGGTCATGTCGCGGGTGTGGAAGTGGAACCGCCCGGTGACCGTTCGAGAAGTCCTGGAAGATCTTCAGAAGGAGCGGTCCATCGCGTACACCACCGTGATGACCGTTTTGGACAATCTCCATCAGAAGGGCTGGGTGCGCCGCGAGGCGGAAGGCCGCGCCTATCGATATGAGGCCGTCTCCACCCGTGCCGCCTACGCGGCCGCCCTGATGAACGACGCCTGGTCGCAGAGCGACAACCCCGCAGCCGCTCTCGTCGCCTTCTTCGGCATGATGAGCGAGGAACAGCGCCGGTCCCTCAGCGATGCCGTGCGCATCGTCCAGGGCCCACAAACCCAGGAACCGACCGAACCGTCGGAATCCGCAGAACCGGCCGAACGAGCGGAACCCCGACGACGGCCCCCGGAGAACCCCGCCTCCGCTCAGGACGACGGCGGGCGATAGCGTCCCGTCATGTCCGCGAAGAGGCCCGAAGCCACCGCAAAAGCCATCACCGTCCGACGGGCCCGCACCAGCGATGTCCCGGCCGTGCGCCGCCTCCTTGACGCCTACGTCCGCGGCGGCATCCTGCTCGACAAAGCGACGGTGACGCTTTACGAGGACATCCAGGAGTTCTGGGTCGCGGAACGGGACGACAACGCCGAGGTCGTCGGCTGCGGCGCGCTGCACGTGATGTGGGAAGACCTCGCGGAAGTCCGTACTCTCGCGGTGAAGCCCGGCCTGAAGGGGGCGGGTGTCGGACACCGTGTGCTGGAGAAGTTGCTGCAGACCGCCCGCTGGCTCGGCGTTCGCCGCGTTTTCTGCCTGACCTTCGAAGTCGACTTCTTCACCAAGCACGGCTTCGTGGAGATCGGCGAGACGCCCGTCGACACCGACGTCTACGCGGAGCTGCTGCGTTCCTATGACGAGGGCGTCGCGGAGTTCCTCGGACTCGAACGGGTGAAACCGAACACCTTGGGCAACAGTCGGATGCTTCTGCATCTGTGATCGCCGGCCGCTAGTGGGCCGCAAGAGTGCCCGGCAGGTTCGTTCGTCAAGGCATATTCGCCGGCGCCCGCCCTGCCCCGGTGCCCTATGTCCGAAACGCGCACGTTTCCGGGCCGAGCCCGGGCTGCCGGTCTCTGCCGGGGGTTTGTGTTTTCCCGGCAAAAGCGGTTTGCTTTCCGAGGTACTGCAGTACTGCATATAACAGGGGACGGCGATACGGCGGACGCCGGCAACCCCCGGCCCTTGAAGATATCGATGAAAGGAAATCCGGTGGCACAGAAGGTTCAGGTCCTTCTTGTCGACGACCTCGACGGTGGCGAGGCGGACGAGACCGTGACGTTCGCGCTGGACGGCAAGACGTACGAGATCGATCTCACCACTGCCAATGCGGACAAGCTCCGTGGCCTTCTCGATCCTTACGTGAAGGGCGGTCGGCGTACCGGAGGCCGCGCTTCGGGCGGGCGCGGAAAGGCGCGCGCCGCGTCGAGCGGCAGCCAGGACACCGCGGCGATCCGCGCCTGGGCGAAGGAGAACGGCTACGAGGTCAACGACCGCGGCCGTGTTCCCGCGACCATCCGCGAGGCTTACGAGAAGGCCAACGGCTGATCAGCGGCACTACCGACCCTGCGCCCGCAAGGCCGGTGGCTGGGCGCCCGCGCGCCGCAGCCGGACCCGGTGACACTGAGTGGCCACCGTGTTCACCAGCCGCACGAGATCGGGGGCGTTCCCATCGCCCCCCAGCGCCGACAGTGTCGGCAGCGAGGCCTCGACCTCGCATCCCGGCTCGGGGGGCCGCAGCCACACGGCGGCCCCCTGGGAACCGAACCGGTCCCGGCAGGGCGGCGGCGCGTCCCTGAGCGGCGTGTCCCCCTCCGTGCGAGGCACCGGGGGCGACGGCGCCTCCATGAGACCGCCCGCCCCGACCGCCCCGAGGCCCAGCGGCAGGGACCCCCAGTCCAGCCACTCCAGCAGCCCGGGAAGCTCCTCCGCGCTGCCCGCGGCCACCAGGAGCAGCATCCGGTCGCCGTGCAGGGCGACAGGGGAGCCCGTCGCCAGGCGCCGCAGTGCCGCGTGCCCCGCCTCCGCCGGGACGTCCAGGACGTCGTAGCGCACCCCCACCGCCAGCCGCAGCGGATCGCCGGGCACCGTCGGCCACCCGAGTTCGTTCTCGTACCACCGCCGGACCTGACGGCTCGCGCCGACCGCGTCGAGCGGCCGCCGGGGGAGTGGAAGGAGCCGGGACGGGGACGCGATCACGGGGTGAGGGGCGCCGAACATGCCAAGTGCAACAGCCGGAAGGCCGTCCGGGTTACGCTGGGTTGTGTTACGAGTGCGCAGAGTTGCGAAACAGGGGCGCGCGGGGAGTGCGGGGAGGCGCAAGGTTGTTCGCCCGTAGCGGAGGGAACGGGGGCGCTCGGCATGGACTTCCGGTGCCCGCGGGTAAGACATCCCTAGTGGGAGGGGGCGACACGCAGGAAAGGCCGTCTCACGTTCGCCATCGGCGTACTGGCGAGTGGGGTATCTGCCTGGCCTGCGGGAACATCGTCTCGCACCATCGGGTTGGAGCAGATGTCGGCGTTCGGGGTCAGGAGGCCAAGGACGGTGTCGGCAGTTGGAATGAGCGGTCCCCGCTTGCGGGACTAAGCTGCGGAAGGACAGGGAGGGGAAGTTCCCCCCACTGCCTGACCGCTCTGAGGAGCGATTAACGATGTTCGAGAGGTTCACCGACCGCGCGCGGCGGGTTGTCGTCCTGGCTCAGGAAGAAGCCCGGATGCTCAACCACAACTACATCGGCACTGAGCACATCCTCCTGGGCCTGATCCACGAGGGTGAAGGTGTCGCCGCCAAGGCCCTTGAGAGCCTCGGGATTTCGCTCGAGGCGGTCCGCCAGCAGGTGGAGGAGATCATCGGCCAGGGCCAGCAGGCCCCGTCCGGCCACATCCCCTTCACCCCCCGTGCCAAGAAGGTCCTGGAGCTGTCGCTCCGCGAGGCCCTTCAGCTGGGCCACAACTACATCGGCACGGAGCACATCCTGCTCGGCCTGATCCGCGAGGGCGAGGGCGTCGCCGCCCAGGTCCTGGTCAAGCTGGGCGCAGATCTGAACCGCGTGCGGCAGCAGGTGATCCAGCTGCTCTCCGGTTACCAGGGCAAGGAGACCGCCACCGCCGGCGGTCCTGCCGAGGGCACCCCCTCCACGTCCCTGGTCCTCGACCAGTTCGGCCGGAACCTCACCCAGGCCGCTCGTGAGTCCAAGCTCGACCCGGTCATCGGGCGCGAGAAGGAGATCGAGCGGGTCATGCAGGTGCTGTCCCGCCGTACGAAGAACAACCCGGTGCTGATCGGTGAGCCCGGCGTCGGCAAGACCGCCGTCGTCGAGGGCCTCGCCCAGGCCATCGTCAAGGGCGAGGTGCCCGAGACCCTCAAGGACAAGCACCTCTACACCCTGGACCTCGGTGCCCTGGTCGCCGGCTCCCGCTACCGCGGTGACTTCGAGGAGCGCCTGAAGAAGGTCCTCAAGGAGATCCGCACCCGCGGCGACATCATCCTGTTCATCGACGAGCTGCACACCCTGGTCGGTGCGGGTGCCGCCGAGGGCGCCATCGACGCGGCTTCCATCCTGAAGCCGATGCTGGCCCGCGGTGAGCTCCAGACCATCGGTGCGACCACGCTGGACGAGTACCGCAAGCACCTGGAGAAGGACGCGGCCCTGGAGCGCCGCTTCCAGCCCATCCAGGTCGCGGAGCCGTCCCTGCCGCACACGATCGAGATCCTCAAGGGTCTGCGTGACCGGTACGAGGCCCACCACCGTGTCTCCATCACGGACGAGGCGCTGGTCCAGGCCGCCACGCTGGCCGACCGGTACATCTCGGACCGCTTCCTGCCGGACAAGGCGATCGACCTGATCGACGAGGCCGGCTCCCGGATGCGCATCCGCCGGATGACCGCGCCGCCGGACCTGCGCGAGTTCGACGAGAAGATCGCCGGCGTCCGCCGCGACAAGGAGTCCGCGATCGACTCGCAGGACTTCGAGAAGGCCGCCTCCCTGCGCGACAAGGAGAAGCAGCTCCTCGCCGCCAAGGCCAAGCGGGAGAAGGAGTGGAAGGCCGGCGACATGGACGTCGTCGCCGAGGTCGACGGTGAGCTGATCGCCGAGGTCCTCGCGACGGCCACCGGCATCCCGGTCTTCAAGCTGACCGAGGAGGAGTCCTCGCGTCTGCTGCGCATGGAGGACGAGCTCCACAAGCGGGTCATCGGCCAGGTCGACGCCGTCAAGGCGCTGTCGAAGGCGATCCGCCGTACGCGTGCCGGTCTGAAGGACCCGAAGCGCCCCGGTGGTTCGTTCATCTTCGCCGGCCCGTCCGGTGTCGGTAAGACCGAGCTGTCCAAGGCGCTCGCCGAGTTCCTCTTCGGTGACGAGGACGCGCTGATCTCCCTCGACATGTCGGAGTTCAGCGAGAAGCACACGGTCTCGCGTCTCTTCGGTTCGCCCCCCGGCTACGTGGGCTACGAGGAGGGCGGCCAGCTGACGGAGAAGGTCCGCCGCAAGCCGTTCTCGGTGGTCCTGTTCGACGAGGTCGAGAAGGCTCACCCGGACATCTTCAACTCGCTGCTGCAGATCCTGGAGGACGGTCGCCTGACCGACTCCCAGGGCCGGGTCGTGGACTTCAAGAACACGGTCATCATCATGACGACCAACCTCGGCACCCGGGACATCTCCAAGGGCTTCAACCTGGGCTTCGCCGCCCAGGGCGACACCAAGTCCAACTACGAGCGCATGAAGAACAAGGTCTCGGACGAGCTCAAGCAGCACTTCCGGCCCGAGTTCCTCAACCGCGTCGACGACGTGGTCGTCTTCCCGCAGCTCAGCCAGGACGACATCCTCAAGATCGTCGACCTGATGATCGACAAGGTCGACGAGCGCCTCAAGGACCGGGACATGGGCATCGAGCTCTCGTCGTCCGCCAAGGAGCTGCTGTCCAAGAAGGGCTACGACCCGGTGCTGGGTGCGCGTCCGCTGCGTCGCACCATCCAGCGCGAGATCGAGGACTCGCTGTCGGAGAAGATCCTCTTCGGCGAGCTGCGCCCCGGTCACATCGTGGTCGTCGACACGGAGGGCGAGGGCGAGACCAAGACCTTCACCTTCCGCGGCGAGGAGAAGGCGGCCCTCCCGGACGTCCCGCCGATCGAGCAGGCGGCCGGTGGCACGGGCCCGAACCTGAGCAAGGACGCGTAAGCGTCACGGCCGAGTGAGAGGGGCCGGTGCCTTCCGGGGCACCGGCCCCTTTCCCGTGCCCGGCGTCAGATGCGGAAGATCTCGGCGGTGGGGAAGAGCTCGGCGTAGGGATCGAGGGACTCCGTGCTGTTGAGCGGGGTGGCGATGCCCACACTGCGCACTCCGGGCAGGCGTGGGGCGAGGACCCGCAGCGCTGCCGGGGACGGTGGGGCCGCGAGGAACTGAAGATCCCGGACGCCGGGCAGTTCCGGCATGGCGTCGTGCGCGTAGGCCTCGGCCGGCCCGTAGAGCGACAGCGTCGTGAGCGCCGGGAGGCCGGCCACCTCGGACCAGTCCTCGGCGCTGAGGCGCTGTGTGCCGGACACGCCCAATGCCAGGGACTGGAGCGTGGTCCATCGGGTCAGACCCCGCAGCCCCGTCGAGCCGATGGAACCCATCCCCAGGAAGAGGCTCAGCAAGGGCGCCTCCACGGGGAGGACGTCGGTGAGAACGTCCCCCGGAAGACTCTGGGCGACGGAGAGCCGCTTGAGCTGCGTCAGCGACCCCAGCCCGGTGAGGTCCGCTCCGTGGTCGGAGACCGACAGGTCGGTGAGCGGCAGGCCCGCCAGGCTCGACAGGCCCACTGCCTCCGGGCAGCGCTCCAGCCACAGGGAGGTCAGCAACCGGAACGCCCGTAGCTCCCCCAGATGCCCGAGGCCCGGGTTGTTCCGCAGGTGCAGCAGGCGGACCTCGCAAGGCTCGCGCACGCAGCCGATGAGTCCGGCCGCGGTGAGCGGGCCGTCGAACCGCAGCCTGTGCCAGGGGCGCATCAAGCGGAGCGCCGCCCTCTGCTCGGCCGACTCGCAGACCAGGGAGAGGCCGTCCCTCTCCAGGTGGTCGAGCACCTCGATCGCGTACTCGCGCGTGTCGAAGCGGCCCCAGGTGCCGGCCAGCTGGCGCCGTACGTCGAGATCCGGATGCTCGCGGAAGCGGCGCAGCACCGCCAGGGCGCCCTCGTCCTCCTCCACCCCGAGGAGTGAGGCGGTGACCGCGACGCCGTGGGCCTCCTGGGCGGTCAGTCCCTCCGGCCCGGGCAGCAGCTCCAGGACCAGCGGGCCCGCCTCCGCCAGGGTCTTCGCCTCCTGTGTCGTACGCGGCGGAACGAGCGCCCCGGCCCGTTCCTCCACCTCCGCCCGCACCCCGGGATCCAGGGCCGCGGCGTGTTCGAGGCAGGCCAGGGCGAGGAGGGTCAGCCGCGGGGTGCCCTCGGCCAGCAGCCGGCGGAGCAGGGCCGCTCGCTCCCGGGGGCGGGCGTGCGCGACCGCCATGCGGATCACGTCCTCCCAGAGGCTGTCGCCCGCATGGCCGGCGAGGACCTCCAGATGGCCCTCCTCGACGGCGTAGCGGGCGCCCAGGTAGTCCTGGAAGGTGCGGTGGACGAAGTCGACGACGCCCTCGCCGGGCCGGCGGAGCAGGCCGCTGCGGAGCAGGAGCGTGCGCAGCACCGCCTCGGCGTCACCCTGGCCCGGCCCCGGCGCGATGACCGGCAGACAGCGGGCCACGATGCCCTCGGCCGTGGCCAGGTCCATCTCCGTGTTGCCGCTCAGCACCAGCGCGTAGGCGAGGCGCTGGAGCACCTCCAGCTGGGCCTCCTCGCCCAGCTCGACGCCGTCCACCGCGCCCATGCCCCGCTCCCGGTCACGGCGGGCGAGCAGCATCGCGAGGGCGGCGTCGTACAGCTCCTTGCGGCCGGTGGGCAGGTAGCCCCGCCGTTCCCGGTGAAGGGCGCAGATCAGGCCGCACATCAGGGGGTTGGTGGCGAGGCGGGCCAAGTCGCGCTTGGTGCGCAGGGAGTCCAGGAGCCGTGTCTCGTACTCGGGCGCCTGCGCGGCCGCGTGCCAGCGGTGCACGAACGTCGCCACGTCGGCGCGGCGCATCGGGGTGAGGGTCAGTTCGCTGAAGCCCTCGGTGGCCAGCCAGTCCGGGCGTACGGCGGTGGGGCGTGAGGTCATCAGCCAGTGGTTGCCGGGGAAGGCGTGGATCAGGGCGAGCAGCCAGTCGCGGGTGCGGTGCCGGTCGGCGGCGGGGATCTCGTCCAGGCCGTCGACCAGGACCAGTCCGCGCCCGGCGGCCAGGACGCGTTCCGCCCAGCCCTCCGGCGGGGTGAGGGGACAGCCCACCGCCGTGAGGAAGACCGTGGGCGCGGGGAGCGCACCCGAGCGGACCAGGGTGCGCAGGGGGAGGACGAACGGGACGCGGGTGGCGTCCCGGGCGGCGGTCACCGCCAGCCACTGCACGAGTGTGGTCTTGCCGGAGCCTGCGTCGCCGCGCAGCATCACCCGGTCGTGGCTGCCGAGGGCCTCCTCGGCGGGCAGCCGGACGGCAGCGGCGGCGGTGGCATCCGTGTGCTCGCCCGGCGGCGCGCCGGACACGCCGGTCTGTTCGCCGCTGGTCGCCTCCAGGCTGAGGTAGGCGACTTCCAGGGGCCAGCGGTCGGGGGAGTCCCGCAGGTCGATGCCGTAGATGGTGATGTGGTTGTGGCGCTCGGCGACGTACGGCAGGTAGCGGCGTTCGAAGGCGGCGTCGAGGGCGGACGGGCGGGGTGTGCGGGTGAGCAGCTCGTCGACCTTGGCGATCAGTTCGGCCTGGCCGCGGGTCTGTTCGACGAGGGAGCGGGCGACGAAGGTGGAGCGGCGGGTGAAGAACTCCAGGATGTTCAGGCACGCCCACTCGGTCGCGTGGTCGAGGAAGTGGCAGGAGTCCGCGGACAGCCCGTCGGGTGCCGGGGCCGCGTGGAGCAGCTTGCCGGCCAGCTCGCGGTGGCCCAGACGGACCGCCTGGACGTCGTCCATGTCGAGGTCGCCGAGGGCGAGCAGCCTGCGGGCCAGGGTGTCGGTGATCGCGATCCGCTCGTCGGGCGGGAAGGGCACCTCGCCGGGGGAGTCCACCGCCTGCGCCACGAGCTGCCCGGCGAGTCTGTGGACGTCCCGCTCGGTAAGGGTGCGCTTCTCGCCCCGGAAGGACACGAGAGCGGACAGGCGTACGGGCTTGTCGACCAGGCCCGCTCCCGGTCCGTCCGGGCGGAAGAGCTTCTTCAGCAGTGGAGTCACCAGTGCGGACGCCAGCTTGCCGCCGAGTACCGTCGGATCCAACCGCCTCACCCCCGTGGTCGCGCCAACGGGGGTGAGACTACCCGCAGTTGACCGGGCGGGTCAGGAGAGCTGCCCGTCGTAGTCCGGCAGTTTGTACGTCTTCTCGGCGTGGCCGCCCGAGAGGTCGGTGCTGCTGTTGCCGATGTTCGCGATGATCGTGTAGCCCTTGCGTTCGATGTCGACGCGCTGGGCCGTCTTGTACTCGGCGACGTTCTTGAAGAGGTCGATGAAGTTGCGGACGTAGAGCCCCGAGACCTGGTAGCCGGTCTGTTTGAGGTTGTACTGCGTGAACGAGGCGATGATGTCCGGCCGGGCGGTCACGAAGAATACGGCGACGCCGCGTTCCTGCGCGTATCTGGCGGCCTCCAGGACCGGCTTGTTGGCCGGTTGCGGGTAGCTGAAGCCGAAGTCCGTCTCCAGCGCGGTGTTGTCGATGTCGAGGACGATCGCCTGCTTCTCGCCCGGCTTCGTGGCCGCTATCCGCTGCTTCAGATAGGGCAACGCCTGGTCCATCACGGCTCGGCAGTCCTTCTGCCAGGTGCCGTAGTCGACGTCCGCGGCTGTGGCCGTGGTGGCGGCCTCGGAGGCCCGGGGTGCGGTGGTGGCGTCGGCCGGTGCGGCCATCGCCAGGAGGGCTGCGGCCGAGACGGCGGTCACTGATGCGCGGCGCAACCAGGGGCGTCGGATCTGCATGTCGTGGGGGTCCTCTCACGTCCGTGACGCTGCCAACATGTCGTGTGCATGCTTGTGCGCGAGGGTGGCGTGAGGGGAACCGTAGGGTTACCGGGCGGTAGGCGCATAGAGGCGTGCGCCACATTTCAGGAATGGCCGAAGAGTGCCCCCGGTGACATGCCGCACAGGGGATATGTCCGTTACTAGCTGGAATAGTGGATAACGGAAGGGGAGGAAAGGGATTCTTGTCCCGGCGGAGGCGTGGAAGTGCGGGCTAGTGCCCGGATTTGTCCCGAATGACTGCTGTGTCAAGAGACGTAGAACACTGAACCAAATTACTAACTAGCGTCGTAGATCACGCTTTTGGGAGTTTGTCGGGCTTCGGGTTACCAAGGGATGGCCATGCGGCGAGCGTCAGTGCGCCGGGTGGTTTTCTCCGTCCCCTTCCATACGAGGTTTCGATGTCCCAGCGCGTCACGTCCCGCTCTTCCCGTACGTCCCAGCTCCGCACCCGTGCGACCGTGCTGGCCGCCGGCCTTGGTGTCTCGGTCGCACTGGGAGCCGGGGTCGCGTCCGCCGCCGACACCACGGCCGCGTCCGGTGCCGCCAGTGCCGTCCAGGCGCAGGCCGCCGTCCAGGCCAAGGCCGCCAAGGCTGAGGCCGTGAAGGCCGAGAAGGCCGCCGTCGCGAAGAAGGCCGCTGTCAAGAAGGCGGCCGCCAAGGCCACGCCGTCGTGGGTCGACCCGGTGAAGAAGTACAAGCTCTCCGCGTCCTTCGCCCAGAACGGCGGCATGTGGCAGTCCACCCACAGCGGTCAGGACTTCGCCGTGCCGAGCGGCACCCAGGTCGTCGCCACCCACGGCGGCACCGTCGTCAAGGCCGGCGGCAACGGCGCCGGTGACGGTCCCGCGTACGGCAACGCCGTCGTGATCAAGCACGGCAACGGCACGTACTCCCAGTACGCCCACCTGTCGAAGGTCACCGTGCGGATCGGCCAGATCGTCAAGACCGGCCAGGAGATCGCCAAGTCCGGCAACACCGGCAACTCCAGCGGCCCGCACCTGCACTTCGAGATCCGCACCACTCCGAACTACGGCTCGGCGGTCGACCCGGTGAAGTTCCTGCGCGCCAAGGGCGTGACGGTCTGACCCGCGGTTGACGCACAGGCCAGGCCCTAGGAGCCCCCGGCTCCGCGGTGGGCCTGGGCCACCAGGTCCATGGCGACCTCGAGGACGGCTCTGTTCTTCTCCTCGGGGTCGTCTCCCATGTCCTGGATCAGGAACATGCCGGCGTGCAGCGTGAAGATCGCGCTGGTGTAGCGGACCTGGTCGACCAGGGCGGCGTCCGGGTCGACGATGATGTCGCGCAGGCGCTGGATGCGCCTCTTGAAGGACTCGCCGATCCGCAGGTCCCGTACCGTCGCCTGGTTCTCGTGCATGAAACGGAACAGGGGCTCCGCCTCGGCGAGCGCGGTGGCGTAGCGGCGGACGATCTCCTGCTTGGTGGCCAGGGTGTGCGGCTGTAGCCGGCCCCACTCGATCAGGTCCTCGATCGGCTGGGTGAGGTCCTCGAAGATGCTGACGAGGATCTCTTCCTTCGTCTTGAAATGGTAGTAGAGCGCCGCTTTGGTGACCTCCAGGCGCTCGGCGATCTCGCGCAGGGAGGTCTTCTCGTAGCCCTGCTCCGCGAAGAGTTCGAGGGCCACGTCCTGGATGCGCCGGCGGGTGTCCCCGCGGCGCCGCTGCCTGGTGCCGTCCATGGTGCCGCCCATCCTCCTACGCCCCCCGCTTTCCATAAAACTTACTTGACGACCGGCTAGTTCCAGGTCTAGCTTCCGAGTGTAATCACTAGCCGGTCGGCAAGTAAGTAGCGGTAGCCGGGGGAGCGGGAGCGATGACGGACACACCGGACACACCGGCGGCCGACGCCGGGGAGAAGCAGCCCAGGAGCGTGCGGGTGGTGCTGCTCGCACTGATGATCGCCATGATGCTCGCGATGCTCGACAACATGATCATCGGTACGGCGATGCCGACGATCGTCGGGGAGCTGGGCGGGCTCGAACACCTCTCCTGGGTCGTCACCGCCTACACGCTCGCGACCGCGGCCTCCACCCCGCTGTGGGGCAAGGTCGGCGACATGTACGGCCGCAAGGGCACGTTCCTGTCGTCCATCGTCCTCTTCCTGATCGGCTCCGCCCTCAGCGGCATGGCCCAGAACATGGGCGAACTGATCGGCTTCCGCGCCGTGCAGGGCCTGGGCGCCGGCGGTCTGATGGTCGGTGTCATGGCGATCATCGGCGACCTGATCCCGCCCCGGGAGCGCGGCAAGTACCAGGGCATGATGGCCGGCGTCATGGCGCTGGCGATGATCGGCGGTCCGCTGGTCGGGGGCACCATCACCGACAACTGGGGCTGGCGCTGGGCCTTCTACATCAACCTGCCGCTCGGCGCGGTCGCGCTGGTCGCCGTCAGCGTCGTGCTGCACCTGCCGAAGAAGCGTTCCCAGGCGCGGATCGACTACCTGGGCGCCGCGCTGCTGACCGTCGGCATCACCGCGATCGTGCTCGTCACCACGTGGGGCGGCACGGAGTACGCCTGGAGCTCCGCGCGGATCATGGAGCTGATCGGCATCGGGGTCGGTGCCCTGGTCGGATTCGTGTTCTGGCAGACCAGGGCCGCCGAGCCGGTGCTGCCGCTGCACATCTTCCGCAGCCTCAACTTCACGCTGATGTCGGTCATCGGCTTCATCACCGGTTTCGTGATGTTCGGCGCCACGCTCTTCCTGCCGCTGTACCAGCAGTCCGTGCAGGGTGCCTCCGCGACCAACTCCGGACTGCTGCTCCTGCCCATGCTCGGCGCGATGCTGGTGACCTCGATGGTCGCCGGGCGGGTGACCACGAACACCGGCAGGTACAAGGTCTTCCCGGTCGTCGGCAGCGCGCTGATGATCGTCGGGCTGTATCTGCTGTCCACGATGGACACCGGCACCTCGCGTCTGACGTCCGGTGTCTTCATGGCCGTGGTCGGACTCGGCATGGGCTGCCTGATGCAGATCACCATGCTGGTCGCGCAGAACAGCGTCGAGATGAAGGACATGGGCGTCGCGTCCTCGTCGGCCACCCTGTTCCGTACGCTCGGCTCCTCCTTCGGCGTCGCGATCATGGGCGCGCTGTTCAACAACCGCGTCCAGGACGTCATGACCCAGCGGGCCGGGGAGCTGGGCTCCAAGGTGACCGAGCAGTCGGCCCAGCTCGACGCCAAGAGCCTGGAGAAGCTGCCGGTGCTGGCCCGGGAGGCGTACCAGCACGCGGTCTCCGCCGGCACGCACTCGGCGTTCCTGCTCGGCGCCGTGGTCGCGGTGGTCGCCCTCGCCGCGGCCGTGTTCGTCAAGGAGGTGCCGCTGCGGGGAGCGGGACCCAAGGAGGACGGCGAGCCGGACGCCCCGGCGGCGCAGCCGCCCCTGGTCGAGGCCGTCTGACCGCACCGTACGAGGCTCCCGGGAGTGTCCGCCCGGGGGCTTTCGTCATACCCGGCCACGACTCGGGGGCCGTTGTCGGACCCCGGTGCCACCATCGGTCGCATGGACGACACGCGCCGGATCCGGCTCGCCGAGGACGCCATGGACCGGGACCGGCCCTGCTGAGCGGGGACCAGGACTGGCCTCGGTGAAGCGACCGGCCTACGACCCCGGCAGCATCGGGTAGCGAACCGGGACGAGGACTGGTCCTGTGCTGAGCCGGGACACGAGGACCGGCCCTGCTGAACCGGGACCAGGACTGGTCCCGCCGAAGCCACCCGCCTACGACCCCGGCAGCATCGGGTAGCTCCCCGTGTTCGTCGGCGCGTGCTCCGGCAGCCACAGCACGGCGACCGCGCCCTCGGCCGGCAGATGTTCCGGTGTCCCGGGGGTGCGGACGTTGCGGAACGTCAGCCGGGCGCCCAGCACCCGGGCCTGCCCGGCCGCGATGGTCAGGCCGAGTCCGTGGCCGTGGCCGGCCCGGTCCTTGCTGCCGGTGCGGAAGCGGCTCGGCCCCTCGGCGAGCAGGTCCTCCGGGAAGCCCGGGCCGTGGTCGCGCACGCGGATGACCCGGCCCTCGACGCTGACCTCGACGGGCGGCTTGCCGTGCCGGGCCGCGTTGGCCAGGAGATTGAACAGGACGCGCTCCAGGCGGCGCGGGTCGGTGGTGACCTCCGACTCGTGCACGATCCGCACCTCGACGGCCGGATCCTTGGCCGTCACCCGTCGGGCGACGAACTCGCCCAGCATGATGTCCTGCAGCTCCGCCCGCTCGGAGGCCCCGTCGAGACGGGCCACCTCCAGCACGTCCTCGACCAGCGTGCGCATGGCCTTCGCCCGGTCCAGCACCAGCTCGGTCGGGCGTCCGGGCGGCAGCAGTTCCGCGGCGGTGAGCAGCCCGGTCACCGGGGTGCGCAGCTCGTGCGCGATGTCGGCGGTGACCCGTCGCTCGGCCTCGATGCGCTGCCGCAGCGCGTCCGCCATGGCGTCCACCGCGCTCGCCAGGTCGTCCGTCTCGTCCCGCACCACCCCGCCCATGGCGTCCCGTACCCGCACGTCCGTCTCGCCGCCCGCGAGCTGGCCCGCCGCGATGGCCGCCTTGCGCAGCCGCCGCGAGAGATGCCCGCCGATCAGCACTCCGAGCGCGCTGCCGCCGAGGACGACCGCGATCGACCCGATGAGCAGGGCCTGGTCGAGGTCCTGCAGGATGTCGGAGCTGCGGTCGGTGAAGCCCGAGTGCAACGACATCACCTGCCCGTTCTTCAGCGGCACGGCGGCCCATATGTCGGGCACGCCACCCGGCCGGTCGGCCACGTACGTCGCCCGCTGGCCCGCCTCGACCCGCTCCCGCAGCAAGGGCGGCAGACCCGGGTCGTTGATCTTGGTGTTGGGGAAGTTCATCCGCCCGGACAGCTCGAAGTTGCGCTGGGCGATCAGGATCCGCTCGTCGGCGAGGTCGCGCGCGTTGTCCAGCATCGATACCCGGGCGGCGTTGTGCACGACGAGGCTCAGCGCGATCGCCACCAGCGCACCCACCAGCGCGATGGCCGCGCTCAGCTTCCATCTGAGGCCCGTACGGATGCCCGCACGCTCCAAGCCCGCGGCGACCAGGCGCCGGAAGTGCCCCCTCATACCCCTGCCCCTGCTCAGGCCTTCAACTTGTAGCCGAAGCCACGGACCGTCTCGATCCGGTCCTGGCCGATCTTCTGCCGCAGCCGCTGCACATGCACGTCGACGACGCGGGTGTCCCCGCCCCAGCCGTAGTCCCACACCCGCTCCAGCAGCTTGTCGCGGGAGAGCACCGTGCCCGGCGCGGAGGAGAACTCCAGCAGCAGCCGCATCTCGGTCGGCGTCAGCGCCACCGGCTGTCCGGCGCGGCGGACCTCCATGCCCTCGGTGTCGACCTCCAGGTCCCCGAAGGCCAGCACCCCGCCGCTCTCCGGCGCGGCCGGCTCGTCGCCCCGGCCGCCGCCCGCGTGCCCGAAGCGGCGCAGCACCGCGCGGATCCGGGCGACCAGGACGGCACCGTCGAACGGCTTGGTCACATAGTCGTCGGCGCCCGCCTCCAGGCCCAGCACGACGTCGATGGAGTCGGCCCGAGCCGACAGCATGATCACCGGCACGGTCGACTCGTCGCGGATTCGGCGGCACAGGCTGACGCCGTCGAGGCCGGGGACCATGACGTCCAGCAGCGCGATGTCCGGGCGGTCCGCCCGGAACGCCTCCAGGCCCGAGAGCCCGTCGGGCATGGCGGTGACCACGAAGCCGTCCCGTTCCAGGGCGAGCTGCGTGGCCTCGCGGATGACGTCGTCGTCCTCGACGAACAGGACATGGGTCTGGTCTGCCATCCCGGTGCTCTCAGTCCTTCGTGGTCCGTGGGGTGCGTTCTCCTGCTGGGACGCACGATGCCTGCGATGCGTTCATACGTTCACCGGGGGATCGGTCCGAGCGGCCCGATCGGTTCGCGCCGCCCGACCGCCCGGGTCAGCCCGCGGGCACCGGCGTCGCGCTCTCGCCGGCGACCTTCCCGTAGTCGTTGTGCGTGCGGTACTTCTCGGCGAAGTGGCCGGCGGTCCATCTGTACGTGATCACGCTCTCCCCGGAGGGACTCGACACCGGGTCGCCCTTCTCGTACACCTGCTTGGTCACGACCAGGTCCCCGCGGTCGATCTCCGCGTAGACCGGCGGCTCCTCGGCCTTGAACACATTCTCGTACGAGCCGTCCTGCTCGCGATACACGTAACTGCCGACACCCACCGCGTCACCGCAGGTCAGCACGTTGACGACGACGTCGTCCGCGGAGCCTTGGGTCAGATTGCCGTAGGAGACGTCCACCGGGTACTCGTCGGCGGCGCACGGCTTCAGCTCGCGCTTCACCTCGGGTGCGACCTTCGGGTCGTCCTTGACGAGCTTGACCGCGTTCACGGTGTCGGGGGACTTCGACGGCGCGGCGGACGGGGTGGCGGCGCCCGCCACCGAGTCGGCGTGCGCCGGGCCCTCGTCACGGGCGCCGGTGCCGCCGGCACCGCACCCGGACACCAGAAGGGCGAGGGCGGTGGGCACGGCCAGTGCCGCGCTCACCGCCTGAATACTGCCCCGGGTCCGTGGCGAACCCTCACCGGTCAGGCCGCGCACCGCTCCCGCTCCTCACGCTCCAGCGCGCGTGCGTCCAGATCGCGGGACTCCAGCTCCTCGCGGAGCCGGGCGAGCGCCCGGTGCAGCGTGCTCTTGACCGTTCCGGCCGACATGCCGAGGGCGGCGGCCGTCTCCTCCGTGGACATCTGCTCCCAGTGTCGCAGCACCACGACACTGCGCTGCTTGGGGGCGAGCACCTTCAGGATGTCCATCAGCAGGGCGCGGTCCGCGTGCTGCTCGGTGGCGTCGTCGACCGAGGCGTCCGGGAGCTGCTCCGTCGGGACCTCCTCCAGCTTCCGCGCCCGCCACCACTCCGTGCGGGTGTTGATCATCACCCGGCGCAGGTAGGCGTCGGCCAGCCGCTTGTCCTCGATGGTCTCCCAGCGGCCGTACGTCCGTACCAGCGCCGTCTGCAGCAGATCCTGCGCGTCCGTCGGGTCCGGGACCAGGCGGCGGGCACTGCGCAGCAGCGCGTCCTGCCGGGTGCGGACGTACTCCTCGAACTCGAGCACCTCGCCCTGCGCCATGGTGAACCGCCTCCCGTTTCCCCGTTCGGGCCGGCTCACCGCCGCCCGTGTACTGCCTGTGTTCTTCCGTCGTCCCGTGTCTTCCGGGAACGCATCTGAAGGTACGGAGGCGTTGTCACGGCGCTGTCCGAAGCAGCCTGCGGCCAGCACTCGGCTGTCCGTCGGTTGTGTAACGGAAATCCGAACGGGGTAAAGCCGTGGGGGCATTGAAGGGGTTTCGGGGTGATTTGTCCACCCCCGTCACTGTGACGGACGGCGGTCCGCGGCTGTGATGTGCCTGTACGTCAGGTCAGCGGCAGCCGGTACAGACCGCCCGCCATCGGCTCCACCAGACCGTCGGAGACGAGACCGTCGAGGGCGCGGGCACGCTGTACCGGCTCGTGCCACACCCGGTCCAGAGCGGCCTGCGGAACGGGCCCGTGCGCCTCCCGCAGCACGGCGAGCAGCCGCCCGCGCACCTGCCGGTCGGTGCCCGCGTAGGTCTGGCCCTTGCGCGGCGGACCGTCGTGCTCCGGCTTGCCCGCCAGCCGCCACGCGCACTGCGCGGCGATCGGGCAGCGGTGGCACGACTCGCTCTTCGCCGTGCACACCAGCGCGCCCAGCTCCATGGAGGCGGCGGCCCAGCGGGCGGCGGTCGGCTCGTCCTCGGGCAGCAGCGCGCGGGCCAGCTTGCGCTCGGCCGCGGTGGTGGCGTTCGGCGGGTACTGCACGCCGGTGACCGCGCGGGCGAAGACCCGGCGCACGTTGGTGTCCAGCACCGGGTGCCGCTGCCCGTAGGCGAAGGAGGCGACGGCGGCGGCCGTGTACTCGCCGATGCCGGGCAGTGCCAGCAGCTGGGCGTGGTCGGCCGGTACGTCCCCGCCGTGCCGTTCCGTTATGGCGACGGCGGCGCCGTGCAGCCGCAGCGCTCGGCGCGGGTAGCCGAGCCGGCCCCAGGCGCGGACGGCCTCGCCGGGCGCCTCCTTGGCCAGGTCGGCGGGGCGCGGCCAGCGCTCAAGCCACTGCTCGTAGACGGGCAGGACGCGGCTCACCGGGGTCTGCTGCAGCATGAACTCACTGACCATCACCCCCCAGGCCCCGGCCTCGGGCCGCCGCCACGGCAGGTCACGGGCGTGTTCGGCGAACCAGTCGATGACGGGGGAGTGCAGGGTGGTCACGGCGGTCGCGGGGGTGGTG
>NZ_POUC01000144.1 GCF_002891435.1 Streptomyces cahuitamycinicus | reverse complement strand
CACCCCGCTGAAGGAGGGCGGCGAGGAGTACCTGGACTCGGAGAAGTACCAGCTCAGGCACCGCGACTGGGCCACCGCCGAACGCGAGGGCCGCACCATCACCCCGCTGCTCACCCGGCTCAACACCGTCCGCAGGGAGAACCCGGCCCTCCAGCAGCTGCGTGACATCCACTTCCACCACGCCGACCAGGAAGCGGTGATCGCCTACTCGAAGCGGAAGGGTTCGAACACGGTTCTGGTGGTCGCCAACCTCGACCCCCACCACACCCAGGAGGCCACGGTCTCGTTGGACATGCCGCAACTCGGCCTGGACTGGCACGAGTCGGTGCCGGTGCGCGACGAGCTCACCGGCGAGACCTACCACTGGGGCAGGGCCAACTATGTGCGCCTCGAACCGGGCCGCGGGCCCGCGCACGTCTTCTCGGTCCTGCGACCGTCCACCCCGGAGATCGGAGGGTCACCCACAACATGATCGTCAACGAACCCGTTCAGGACACCTTCGAGGACACTCCCGCCCGGGACCGTGACCCGGAGTGGTTCAAACGCGCCGTCTTCTACGAGGTGCTCGTCCGCTCGTTCCAGGACAGCAACGGCGACGGCGTCGGCGACCTCAAGGGCCTGACCGCGAAGCTCGACTACCTGCAGTGGCTGGGCGTCGACTGTCTGTGGCTGCCGCCGTTCTTCAAGTCCCCGCTGCGCGACGGCGGCTACGACGTCTCCGACTACACGGCCGTGCTGCCGGAGTTCGGCGACCTCGCGGACTTCGTGGAGTTCGTCGACGCCGCCCACCAGCGCGGCATGCGCGTGATCATCGACTTCGTCATGAACCACACCAGCGACCAGCACCCGTGGTTCCAGGAGTCGCGCAAGGATCCCGACGGGCCCTACGGCGACTACTACGTGTGGGCCGACGACGACAAGCAGTACCAGGACGCACGGATCATCTTCGTCGACACCGAGGCCTCCAACTGGACCTACGACCCGGTCCGCAAGCAGTACTACTGGCACCGCTTCTTCTCCCACCAGCCGGACCTCAACTACGAAAACCCGGCCGTGCAGGAGGAGATGATCTCCGCCCTGAAGTTCTGGCTCGACCTGGGCATCGACGGGTTCCGGCTGGACGCGGTGCCGTACCTGTACCAGCAGGAGGGCACCAACTGCGAGAACCTCCCCGAGACGCACGACTTCCTGAAGCGGGTGCGCAAGGAGATCGACGCGCAGTACCCGGACACCGTGGTGCTGGCGGAGGCCAACCAGTGGCCGGAGGATGTCGTCGACTACTTCGGCGACTACGCCGCCGGCGGCGACGAGTGCCACATGGCGTTCCACTTCCCCGTCATGCCGCGCATCTTCATGGCCGTCCGGCGGGAATCCCGCTACCCGGTCTCCGAGATCCTGGCCAAGACCCCGGCCATCCCCTCGGGCTGCCAGTGGGGCATCTTCCTGCGCAACCACGACGAGCTGACGCTAGAGATGGTCACCGACGAAGAGCGCGACTACATGTGGGCCGAGTACGCCAAGGACCCCCGCATGCGCGCCAACATCGGCATCCGCAGGCGGCTCGCTCCCCTCCTGGACAACGACCGCAACCAGATCGAGCTGTTCACGGCCCTGCTGCTGTCGCTGCCCGGCTCGCCGATCCTGTACTACGGCGACGAGATCGGCATGGGCGACAACATCTGGCTCGGCGACCGGGACGCGGTGCGCACGCCGATGCAGTGGACGCCCGACCGCAACGCGGGGTTCTCCTCGTGCGACCCGGGGCGGCTGTTCCTGCCCACGATCATGGACCCGGTCTACGGCTACCAGGTCACGAGCGTCGAGGCGTCCATGGCCTCGCCGTCGTCGCTGCTGCACTGGACCCGGCGCATGATCGAGATCCGCAAGCAGAACCCGGCCTTCGGCCTCGGCTCGTACACCGAGCTCCCGTCGACGAACCCGGCGGTGCTGGCGTTCCTGCGGGAGGCCCCCGTATCCGGGGAAGGAGGGGACGACGACCTGGTGCTGTGCGTGAACAACTTCTCGCGTTTCGCACAGCCCACGGAGCTGGATCTCAGCGCCTTCGAGGGGCGGCACCCGGTGGAGCTGTTCGGCGGGGTCCGCTTCCCCGCCATCGGCGAGCTGCCGTACCTGCTGACCCTCGGGGGGCACGGGTTCTACTGGTTCAGGCTCCGCAAGGAGACCATGTGAGGCCTGCGAAGGCCTGCGAAGGCCTGTTGAGGCCTGATCCGCGGGGCGGGCGGCAAACCCCGGTGGCGGGGCGTTTCCTCCGCCCCGCCCGGGGCACGCATCAGTAACACCCGCCCACCCGCGTGAGCCGGAGGGGCGCCGTCCGGAGCCGGTCGCAGGCGCCGGAGGCGCACCGAGAATGGGTGAAAGGACGCGACGCCATGTCGGAAGCCGTCACACGCACCGTCACCACCCCGCCCGGCCTCCTTGCCTCCCTCGATCCGCTGTTGCGGGAATGGCTGCCGCGGCAGCGCTGGTTCGCGGGCAAGGGCCGGCCGGTCACCGGGTTCACGCTGGTCGAGGCCACCGAGCTGCTCCCGGCCACGTCCAAGCTGGGCCTGTACCACCTGCTCGTCCGCGCCCATCAGCCCCTCGTGCCGTCCCACGGGGTGCCCGGTCACCCCGGCGACTGCTACCAGCTGCTGATAGGCGTGCGCGAGGCGCTGCCGCCTCGGCTGGCGCCCGCGCTGATCGGACATGTGCAGACGGGGCCGCTGGCCGGCCGGACGGTCTATGACGCCCTGCACGACACGAGGCCCGCCGAGCTGCTGCTGGAGGCGCTGCGCACCCGGGCCCGCGTCGGCAGGCTGCGCTTCGACCGGGATCCCGGGCAGGACATCCGCTCCGGGCTGGTGCCGCGCGTCGTGACCGCCGAGCAGTCCAACTCGTCGGTCGTCTACGGAGATACGTTCATCCTGAAGCTGCTGCGCCGGATCGTGCCCGGGGTCAACCCCGATCTGGAGCTGCCGCTCGCGCTGGCCCGCGAGAGCTGCCCCCGGGTACCGGCGCCGACGGCGTGGCTGGTCGCGGACATCCCTCCCACGGCCGACCCGGTCGTCTCGGCGGGCTCGGCGGACCTGGCCGGCCAGCCGTACGTCCTGGGGGTGCTGCAGCCGTTCCTGCAGGGCGCCTCCGACGGCTGGGAGCTGGCGCTGCGCGAGCTGGCCAAGGGCGAGGACTTCGGCGCCGAGGCGCGGGCGCTGGGGCGGGCCACCGCCGAGGTGCACACCGCGCTGGCCCGGGCGCTGCCGACCGTCACGCTCGGTCACATGCAGCTCCAGCTCATGGTCGACGGCATGATCGAGCGCCTGGAAGCGGCCGTCCAGGCGGTGCCCGCGCTGCGGCCGTACGCCGGCGGGCTGCGCTCCGCGTTCACGGCGCTCGGCGATCTGGCCGCCGAGGGCCGCACCTGGACCGCGCAGCGGGTGCACGGCGATCTGCACCTCGGCCAGTGCCTGCGCTCACCGTCCGGCGAGTGGTGGCTGATCGACTTCGAGGGCGAGCCGGCCCGGCCGCTGGCCGAGCGGCGCATGCCGCAGCCGGCGGTGCGGGACGTCGCCGGCATGCTGCGGTCCTTCGACTACGCGGCCCGCTCGGCCGACCCGCCCCAGGCGGACTGGGCCGAGACCTGCCGCGCCGCGTACTGCTCCGGCTACGCGGAGGCCTCCGGCCGCGATCCGCGCACCGACCCGGTGCTGCTGCGCGCTTACGAGACGGACAAGGCCATCTACGAGGTGGTGTATGAGGCCCGGCACCGCCCCGACTGGCTGCCGGTGCCGCTGGCCGCCATAGACCGGCTCGCCTCGACCGGCCACCTGACCTGACCGACCACCCCTCGTCCTGGAGGCTCCGCCCGTGACCCCCCGTCCTGAGTCCAGCGGTTCGCGTCCCAAGGGGACCGCCGGGGAGAAGATCCCCGAGCAGCCCACGGCCGCCCAGCAGAAGAGCGCCGCGAAGAAGACGGCGGTGCCCAAACAGGCGGCGGCGAAGAAGTCGGCCCCCGCGAAGGCGACCGCCAAGAAGGCCGCCGGCGGCAAGACCACCGCGGCCAAGACAGTGGCCAAGAAGGCGGCGACGAAGAAGGCGTCCGCCAAGAAGACGGCGGCCGGACAGCCGGCAGTCGAGCAGCCGACGGCAGAGACGGCGGCGGCGAAGAAGACGGCTGTGAAGAAGACGGCTGTGAAGAAGGCAGCCGCGAAGAAGGCCACGACGGTCAAGGCGACGGCTGCGAAGTCCGCCGCCGTGAAGGGCACGGCCGCCGAAGCCACTGCCACGAAGGCCGCGTCGGCCAAGACCACCGCGGCGAAGTCGGCCGCGAAGAAGGCCACGGCCGCCAAGAGCACCGCCGGGAAGGCCCCCGCCAAGCAGACCACCGCCCCCAAGAGCGTCGCCCCGAAGACCCCGGCCAAGAAGGCCACGACCGCCAGGAGCACCGCCTCGAAGGCCCCCGCCAAGAAGGCCGTCGCGAGGAAGAGTGCGGTCGGGAAGGCCCCGGCCAAGGAAACCGCCCCCGCCGGGAAGGCCGCCTCCGCCCAGGTCGTGGCGCCGGAGATGGAGATCGCCGTCTCGCCCGCCGTCGGCGCGGCCGACCGGGACCGGCTGCTCGGCGGCACGCACCACGCCCCGCACTCCGTGCTCGGCGCGCACCCGGCGCCCGGCGGCATCGCCTTCCGGGCGTTCCGGCCGTACGCCCTGTCGGTGACCGTCGTCGCCGGGGAGCTGCGAGCCGAGTTGCACGACGACGGGGAGGGGTTCTTCTCCGGCCTGCTGCCGCTGCGGGAGGTCCCGGCGTACCGGCTCGTCGTGGAGTACGAGGGGACGGTCCTGGAGACCGAGGACGCGTACCGTTTCCTGCCCACGCTGGGCGACCTCGACCTGCACCTGATCGGCGAGGGCCGGCACGAGGAGCTGTGGACCGCGCTGGGTGCGCACCCGATGACCCACGAGGGCGTGACCGGTACCCGGTTCGCGGTGTGGGCGCCGAACGCGCGCGGTGTGCGCGTGGCCGGCACCTTCAACTTCTGGGACGGCACGGGACACGTCATGCGGTCGCTGGGCTCGTCCGGGGTGTGGGAGCTGTTCCTGCCGGACGTGCGTGAGGGCGAGCTGTACAAGTTCGAGATCACCGGGCCCGACGGTTCGAGGACGCTGCGCGCCGACCCGATGGCCCGCCGCACCGAGGTGCCGCCCGCGACCTCGTCGGTCATCACGTCCTCGGCCTACGAGTGGGACGACGCCGAGTGGCTGGCCCGGCGCGCCGAGGCCCCGGCCCACGAGGCGCCCTTCTCGGTGTACGAGGTGCATCTGGCGTCCTGGCGCCCCGGGCTGACCTACCGTGAACTGGCGGAGCAGCTCCCGGGGTACGTGAAGAACCTGGGATTCACGCACGTCGAGCTGATGCCGGTCGCTGAGCATCCGTTCGGCGGCTCCTGGGGCTACCAGGTCACCGGCTTCTACGCGCCGACGGCCCGGTTGGGCACGCCGGACGACTTCCGGTACCTGGTCGACAGGCTTCACCAGGCGGGCATCGGCGTCCTCATGGACTGGGTGCCCGCGCACTTCCCGCGCGACGCCTGGGCGCTGGCCGAGTTCGACGGCCGCCCGCTGTACGAGCACGAGGATCCGCTGCGGGCCGCCCACCCCGACTGGGGCACGCTGGAGTTCGACTTCGGGCGCAACGAGGTGCGCAACTTCCTCGTCGCGAACGCCGTGTACTGGTGCGAGGAGTTCCACATCGACGGCCTGCGCGTGGACGCCGTCGCCTCGATGCTCTACCTCGACTACTCGCGCGAGCCGGGCCAGTGGACGCCCAACGAGCACGGCGGCCGGGAGAACCTCGACGCGGTGGCGTTCCTGCAGGAGATGAACGCGACGGTGTACCGCAGGGTGCCCGGTGTGGTCACGATCGCCGAGGAGTCCACCGCGTGGGACGGCGTCACCCGGGCCACCCACCACAAGGGCCCGAGCGGCTTCGGCGGGCTGGGGTTCGGGCTGAAGTGGAACATGGGCTGGATGCACGACACGTTGCAGTACATGAGCCATGAGCCGGTGCACCGCAAGTACCACCACGGGGAGATGACCTTCTCGATGGTGTACGCGTACAGCGAGAACTACGTGCTGCCGATCTCCCACGACGAGGTCGTGCACGGCAAGCGCTCCCTGGTGTCGAAGATGCCGGGCGACTGGTGGCAGCAGCGCGCCGGGGTGCGCGCCTACCTCGGCTTCATGTGGGCCCACCCGGGCAAGCAGCTGCTGTTCATGGGGCAGGAGTTCGCGCAGGGCGCCGAGTGGTCCGAGGCGCACGGCCCGGACTGGTGGCTGCTGGACCCGGGTTACGGGGCGGAGCCCGACCACCGGGGCGTGCGTGACCTGGTCCGCGACCTGAACACCGTCTACCGGGCGACTCCGGCGCTGTGGCGCCTGGACACGGACCCGGCCGGTTTCGAGTGGATCGTCGGGGACGCCGCCGAGGACAACGTCCTCGCGTTCCTGCGGCTCGACCCGGAGGGCGTCCCGGTGCTGGCGGTGTCCAACTTCGCGCCGGTCACCCGCCAGGACTACCGCCTGGGCGTCCCCGAGGACGTGCCCGCCTGGCACGAGGCCGTCAACACCGACGCCGCCCGCTACGGCGGCAGCGACGTCACCCATCCCGACCCGGTCAAGCCGGAACCCCAGCCCTGGCACGGCCGTCCGGCGAGCATCCGGCTGACCCTGCCGCCCTTGGCGACGGTGTGGCTGCGGCCGGCGTAGTGGGGCCGGGCCCCCTGTGACGGGGCTGTGACCGGAGGTGTGGCTTCCGTCACGGCTGGTCCGGTCGGCCCTGGTGGGGTGGCCGCATGGGTGTTCTTCGCCATGACGGTCGTACCGCTCGCGACCGGACCGTGGCACGCCCTGCGGGATCCGAAGGCGCTCTTGCGGTAGAAGGGCCCCGCGCCCGGCCGACGGGCGGGCACGGGGCCGCGCTGCTACCCGAAGGCTGTCGCCAGGGCCTTCGGCAGTTCCCCGGTGTGCAGCACACCCAGCCGCTGGGTGGCCCGGGTCAGGGCCACGTACAGATCGCTGGTGCCGTAGCGGCCGGGCTCGACCACGAGGACGGAGTCGAACTCCAGGCCCTTGGCCTGGCGCGGGTCGAGGAGGACCACCGACTGGGTGAGGTCCGGTTCGGCGCCCGCCGTGACGCCGTCCAGCCGGGCCGCGAGGCCGCGGTGGAGGTCGCGCGGGGCGATCACCGCGAGCCGGCCCTCGGCGGGGGTGAGCTCCCCGACCGCCTTGGCCACGGCGCCCGGGAGGTCGTCGGTGGCGCGTGCCCAGGGGCGTACGCCCGTGGAGCGGACCGAGCTGGGCGGTTCGAACCCCGGCTGCTCGGCGCGGACCACGGCCGCCGCGACCTCCATGATCTCGGCCGGGGTGCGGTAGTTGACGCCCAGCCGGGTGTGCTCCCAGCGGTCCTCGACGTAAGGGGAGAGGATGCCCGACCAGGAACCGACCCCGGCCGCCTCCGCGGTCTGCGCCGGGTCGCCGACCAGGGTCATCGAGCGGGTCGGGCTGCGTCGCATCAGCAGCCGCCACGCCATCGGCGACAGCTCCTGCGCCTCGTCGACGATGATGTGCCCGAACGCCCAGGTGCGGTCGGCGGCGGCCCGCTCGGCGGCGCTGCGGTGGTCGTCCTCCTCGTGCCGCTCGGCGAACCGCTCGGCGTCGATGATGTCGTGCGCGGACAGCACCTCGGAGGACTCGGGGTCGCCCTCCTCCTTGTCCTCGAACTCGTAGGTCCGGGACGCGTACGACACGTCCAGCACACCCTGCGCGTAGGCGATCTGCCGCTCCCGTTCGCGTTCGGCGCGCTCGCGGGCGAGCCGGTCGTCGTCGCCGAGGAGTTCGGCGGCCTCGTCGAGCAGCGGCACGTCCGCGACCGTCCAGCGCCGGGTCACCGGGCGGCGTACCGCGTCGGCGTCCTCGGCGGGCAGGAACTCCTCCGGCGCGGCGAGGAAGTCCGCGACGAGCCGCTGCGGGGTCAGCAGCGGCCACAGCTGGTCGATGGCCGACCACACTTCGGGGTTATCGGCGAGGTCGTCGCGGATCTGGGTGATGTCGCTGGGGTCGAGCAGGCTGGACCCGTCGAAGGGGTCGGTGCCGATCCGCTCGGCGTACAGGTCGGTGAGGGCGTTGAGGATGTGGCCCTCGAAGTGCTCGCGGGCGGCGTTATGCGGCAGCTTGGCGGCACGGGTGCGTTCGCGGGCGACGTTGACCAGGCCGTCGTCGAGCATGAGGACCTCGCGGTCGTGCTCGATGGCGATCACCGGGTCGGGCAGCGCCTGCCGGCCGCGCACGACCTCGGCGAGCACGTCGGCCATGCCGGCCCGGCCCTTCACGGTGGCCGCCTCGGGCGGGTCGGTCGCGGTCGCCTTCACACCGGGGAACAGCTCGCCGACGGTCGCGAGGAGCACGCCCGTCTCACCGAGGGAGGGCAGCACCTCTCCGATGTAGCCGAGGAACGCCGGGTTGGGCCCGACGATCAGCACGGCCCGCTTGGCGAGCAGTTCCCGGTGCTCGTAGAGCAGGTAGGCGGCGCGGTGCAGGGCGACGGCCGTCTTGCCGGTGCCCGGGCCGCCCTCCACCACCATGATGCCGCGGTGCGGGGCGCGGATGATGCGGTCCTGGTCGGCCTGGATGGTCTGCACGATGTCGCCCATGCGGCCGGTGCGCGCGGAGTTGAGCGCGGCGAGCAGGACGGCGTCGCCGGTGGGGTCCTCGTGGCCGGTGCGGGTCTGGTCGCCGAGGTCGAGGATCTCGTCGTGCAGGTGGGTGACCTCGCGGCCCTCGGTGGCGATGTGCCGCCGGCGCCTGAGGCCCATCGGGGTGTGGCCGGTGGCCAGGTAGAAGGGGCGGGCGACATCGGCGCGCCAGTCGATCAGGACGGGGGTGCGCTCGGCGTCGTCGGCGCGCAGGCCGATGCGGCCGATGCGGTGGGTGACGCCCGAGGTGAGGTCGATCCGGCCGAAGCACAGGGAGCCGTCCACCGCGTTCAGCGCGGCGAGCAGCCCGGAGCGCTCGGCCACGAGGATGTCCCGCTCCAGTCTGGCCTGCATGGGGGTGTTGCCCTGGGCGAGCGCGTCCGTGACGGAGGTCTCGGCGTCGCCGCGCAGCGCGTCCACGCGCGCGTACAACTCGTCGATGAATTCCTGTTCCTGTCGCAATTCATCGTCCGGAAATTCGGTGTTTGACAATTCCACTCCCGCCCGGATATACTGTGCTCACTGAACTTCACTGTGACTTCAATCGACTTGAAGTCACGAACAAACAAATATACGCAAGGAAATCCCCCGAGCGCAATTGCTCGGGGGATTTCCTGTTGTCAGGGTCTGTCAGGGCAGGTGTGTCCGGGCGGGTCGCCTAGATCACGTCGGCGAGCTCCTCCAGCAGCTTCCGCTTGGCCCGTGCGCCGACCATCGCCTTCACCGGCTCGCCGCCGCGGAACACCATGAACGTCGGCATGGACAGCACCTTGTAGGCGTTGGTCGTCGCCGGGTTGGAGTCGACGTCGAGCTGCACCACCTTCAGCCGGTCGCCCTCCTCGACGGCGAGGGTTTTGAGCACCGGGCCCATCTGCCGGCAGGGCGGGCACCAGTCGGCGGTGAACTCCACCAGCACCGGTAGCTCCGCGCCGATCACCTCCACCTCGAAATCAGCGTCAGTCACATCGGTCACCACCCCGGTCGCTCCTGTCACACCAGTCACTTCCGTCACCACGAGTCGCCTCCCAGCTCGCATGCGGGCTCCGGACCGCCCGGAACCTCCGCCTCGGCGGCCAGCTCGGCCCGCGCCAGTTCGGCTCGCTCCAACTGCCGCGCCACGGTGTCCCGCACGCCCGTCAACTGACCGATCAGTGCGTCGAGTTCACCCAGCTTGCGCCGGTAGACCGCGAGCGACGCCGGGCACGAGTCGCCCTCGGGGTGCCCGGCCCGCAGACACTCCACGAACGGCCGCGTCTCCTCCAGGCCGAACCCGAAGTCCTGGAGTGTCCGGATCTGCCGGAGCAGCCGCAGGTCGCTCTCGTCGTAGGTGCGGTACCCGTTCCCGGTGCGCCGGGCCGGCAGCAGCCCCCGTGACTCGTAGTACCGCAGCGTCCGCGTCGTGGTCCCGGCCCGTGCGGCCAGCTCGCCGATTCGCATGCGGTCGAACGTAATCCTTGACCCCGGCGTCAAGGCAACAGCGCTTTCCGCTCCACCGGGGAGGTCAGCACGATGGACGTGGTGGTGCGGCCCAGCGCGGAGACCGCCTCCAGGACGTCCTCCAGATGGACGGTGTCCCGGACGGCGACCTTGAGGATCCAGCAGTCCTCCCCGACCACGTGGTGCACCTCGGTGATCTCGGGACGCTCGATCAGCTCCAGCGTCCTGGGGTGCTTGAGGGTGTAGCCGCCGTGCGGATCGACCCGGATGAACGCCTGGATGCCGTAGCCGAGCCGGGCCGGCACGACGTGGGCGCCGTAGCCGCTGATCACGCCCGCCGACTCCAGCCGCCGCACCCGCTCGGTGACGGCCGCGGGGCTGAGCCGGACCCGGCGGCCCAGCTCGCTGAGCTTGATCCGGCCGTCCGTCTGGAGCAGCTGGAGGATCTGCCGGTCCAGCGCGTCGAAGACCACCGATGTTTCGTCGGCGGCGGTCCGCAGATGCCGTGGTTCTTTCGGTGCGGCGGCCTGAACTCCCATGGTTCCCCCTTCAGAGCGTGGATGTACGCCGGGAGAATTATGGCCATGGAAAAGGCCCTGGAAATACTGGTCATCGGCGGCAACCGTTACGTCGGAAAGCGTCTCGTCGCGCGGCTCCTCGCCGACGGCCACCAAGTCACCGTGCTGAACCGCGGGTCCGCCCCGCCACCCGCCGGGGTGGAGCACCTGCTCGCCGACCGGGACGACGAAAGGTCGCTGACCGGCGCGCTCGGCTCGCGGGTCTTCGACGTCGTCGTCGACCAGGTCTGCTACACCCCGCGCCAGGCCGCGATCGCCCGCCGCGTCTTCACCGGACGCACCCGCCGCTATGTGATGACCTCCACGGTCGAGGTGTACGAGTACGAGGACTCCACCGACCCGGTGCGTGAGGAGGCCGTCGACCCGTCCACGGCCGCCGTCGACCCCGGGCTGCCCTGGGACGACCCCGCGTTCCTGGAGACCCACTACGGGGAGGGCAAGCGGCAGGCCGAGGCGGTCCTCGCGGCCGGACAGGGGTTTGAGACCGCGATGGTGCGGGTGGCCCATGTGCTGGGCGGGGACGACGACTTCACGGGCAGGCTGGCCCACTACGCCGAGCGGATGGGCACCGGCGAGCCGATAGCCGTACCGGCGGTGAACCGGCCGGCCACGTACGTGTACGTGGAGGAGATCGCCCGCTTCCTGGCCTGGGCGGCGGGCGAGGACTTCACCGGGCCGGTGAACGCCGCCTCCTCCGGGACGCTGAGCACCGAGGAGCTGTGCACGGCGGTGGCCGCTCATGTCCCGGGCGGCCGGGCCGAGTTCCGGCCCGTGGAGGTCGGGGAGGTCTCGCCGTTCTCGTTCCGCCGCTCCTACGGCATGGACAACGCCCGGGCCGCCCGGCTGGGCTTCACCTTCGGCGAGGCCCGGCAGTGGCTGCCGCGTGCCGTCGCCGAGACCCTCGGGAAGGGCGACTGACGTGCGCCGCAGGACTCTCGGCGGTCTTCGGGTGAGTGCGGTCGGGCTGGGCGTGATGCCGCTGTCCATCGAGGGCCGGCCGGACGAGGAGCGTGCCCTGGCCACCGTGCACGCCGCGCTCGACGCGGGTGTGACCCTCCTGGACACGGCCGACTCGTACCACCTGCCGGGCGAGGAGCCCGGGCACAACGAGCACCTGGTTGCCCGCGCGCTGGCCGCCTACGGCGGTGACACGTCCTCCGTCCTGGTGGCGACGAAGGGTGGCCGCGGCCGTCCGGCGGGCGGCGACTGGACGGTGAACGGCCGTCCCCGGCACCTCAAGGCCGCCGCCGAGGCGTCGCGCAAGCGGCTGGGAGTGGAGGCGATCGGCCTCTACCAGCTGCACAAGCCCGACCCGGCCGTGCCCTTCGAGGAGTCCGTCGGCGCGCTGCGCGAGCTGCTCGACGCGGGCACGATCCGGCTGGCCGGGGTGTCCAACGCGGACGCGGACCAGATCCGGCGGGCGCACGAGATCCTCGGCGACCGGCTGGTGTCGGTGCAGAACCGGTATTCCCCGGCCGTCCGGGACAGTGAGCCGGAGCTGCGGCTGTGCGAGGAACTCGGGCTGGCGTTCCTGCCGTGGAGCCCACTGGGCGGGCTGGCCCGCAGCTCCCTGGACGGGCCGTCGCGCACGGAAGGGGACCGGCGTTTCGCGGCCTTCCACGCGGTGGCGGCGGAGCGCGGTGTCAGTCCCCAACGGGTCGGACTGGCCTGGCTGATGGCCCGGTCCCCGGCGGTCGTCCCGATCCCGGGAGCGAGCCGGCCTCGGACGATCAGGGACTCGGCGGCCGCGGCGGACCTGCTGCTCACCGCCGAGGAGACGGCCCGGCTGGACGAGGCGGCCGGGCCGGTTCCCGCGTAGGAGGGGATTCCGCACCGCCCGGGCGGCCTGCCCCCACGCGGGCGGGGCCGCTCGTCCGGACCGAAGAGGGGCCACACGCTTTCGGGGATGGGCACGCCTTCCGGGCGGGCCATGCCGACTCAGGGGCACTCCCCGAAACCGGGCGCATACGTGCGCTGCCGCCCCGACTCACAGCCACCGACCGCTACCGGCTGCTGATCGCGCTCGCCCAGCGCCCGGTCACCATGCAGGGCATCCGGGAGCGGCTCGCCCCCGTCAGGGAGGCCGCCACCGAGGTGCTCCGGCACGCCCTCGACCAGGGCGTCTCCAGCTCACCCTGCCCGCGTCGGCGCCGGCGTACGTACAGGGGCAGATGCTGGTCGCGCTGATGGAGGCGGTGAACGACGAGCTCGTGGCAGCACGAGAGGCGGGCCGCTGCGCCGCGGTCACCATCCTGACCGCGGCGGGCGTGCCCGCCTCCGATGCCACCGAGCTGGTGGCGAAGCTGAACGATTGATCTTCTGGGGAGCGATCGGTCTTCCGGAGGAGCGATTGGTCTCCTCGGAGGAGCGATTGGTCTCCTCGGAGGAGCCGGCGGTGGACCGGGCGGCTGAGCGACGGGGGGACACCCAGCCGCCCGGAGTCTCGCTGGGGCGGCGCCGGCCGTCAGGCCTTCGCCAGCTCCTTCTCGCCGCCCTGCTCGGGCACCTCGACGTGGTCCTCGGCCGGACCGCCGTGGCCGTCGTCCAGCAGCGTCTTCTCGTCGAAGGGCAGCTGACCGGCGAGGACCTGGTTGACCCGCTCCTTGTCGATCTCCTTCGTCCAGGTGCCGATCAGCACGGTGGCCACGGCGTTGCCGGCGAAGTTGGTCAGGGCGCGGGCCTCGCTCATGAAGCGGTCGATGCCGACGATGAGGCCGATGCCGTCCACCATGGCCGGCTTGTGCGACTGCAGACCACCGGCAAGGGTCGCGAGGCCGGCGCCGGTGACACCGGCGGCTCCCTTGGAGGCGATCAGCAGGAAGAGCAGCAGCGGGATCTGCTCGCCGATCGACATCGGCGTGCCCATGGCGTCGGCGATGAACAGGGACGCCATGGTCATGTAGATCATGGTGCCGTCGAGGTTGAAGGAGTAGCCGGTCGGGACGGTGATGCCGACCACCGGCTTGCTGACGCCCAGGTGCTCCATCTTCGCGATGAGCCGCGGCAGCGCGGACTCGGAGGAGGAGGTGGAAAGGATCAGCAGGAACTCGCGGCCCAGGTACTTGAACAGGGTGAGGATGTTCAGGCCGGTGAAGACGCGCAGCAGGATGCCGAGCACGATGAAGACGAAGAGGAAGCAGGTGACGTAGAAGCCGAGCATGAGAACGGCGAGGCTCTTGAGCGCGTCAAGACCCGCGGAGCCGGTGACGGCCGCGATCGCGCCGAACGCGCCGATGGGGGCGGCCCACATCACCATGGCGAGGATGCGGAAGACGAGCCGCTGGATGTGCTCGATACCGCGCAGGATCGGCTGGCCTGCCGAGCCCATGCCCTGCAGGGCGAAGCCGGCGAGCAGGGCGATCAGCAGGGTCTGCAGGACCGACTCGTTGGTGAAGGCGGAGACGATCGTGGTCGGGATGATGCCGAGCAGGAACTCCGTGGTGTCCTTGGCCTCGGCGTCGACCTGTGCGTGACCGGCGTCCTTGATCGCGTCGGTCACCGCGAGGCCGGTGCCCGGCTCCAGGATGTTGCCGACGACCAGGCCTATGCCCAGTGCCACGAACGACATCACCAGGAAGTAGCCCATGGCGATACCGCCCACGGCCCCGACCTTCGCGGCCTTCCGTACCGAGCCGATGCCCAGCACGATCGTGCAGAAGATGATCGGCGAGATCATCATCTTGATCAGGTTCACGAACCCGGTGCCGATCGGCTTCAGCCCGACAGCGAAGTCCGGTGCGGCCAGACCCACCGCGATACCGGCGGCGACGGCGATGATCACCGCGATGTAGAGATAGTGCGTGCGGTCCCGCTTGGCCTTGGGTGCGGCAGGTGCCGTATCGGCTGCGCTGGTCACGGCGGCCCTCCTTGACGACGTCGTCGGCATCACCGGCGTGCGGCTCACGTCCGGGGGAAAAGGGAGCGGGGAGCTCCCGGAGATGCGTTATGGGGAATGCCGTGACTATGTCCTGCTGTGTGAGCGCGGTCACCCTTCCGTTCATATAGTTCACAATCAGCCACGAGGCAGACTGACGGCATGCGCTTCTCCGTCCCGGGTCCCCGCAGTCTGGCGGGCCAGCTGTTCGCCATGCAGGCCGTCCTGATAGCGGTCGTCGTGGCCGGATACGCGCTGTTCTCCTACGTCAGCGACCGCAGCCAGGCCGAGGAGGCCGCGACGCGCCAGGCCAGGGCGGTGGCGCGATCCGTCGCGGACTCCCCGTCCGTGCTGGCGGCGAGCCGCGCCGCCGACCCGTCGGCCGAGCTCCAGCCGTACGCACTGAAGGTGATGCGGGACACCGAGGTCGACTTCATCACGATCATGGATCCGCGGGGCATCCGCTGGACGCACCCCGACCCCGACCAGATCGGACAGACCTTCCAGGGCCACACGGAGAAGGCGCTGCGCGGCGAGACGTTCACCGAGACCTACACCGGCACGCTCGGCCCGTCGGTCCGCGCGGTCACCCCGATCCAGGACGGCCCGCGGGTGGTCGGCATGGTCAGCGCCGGCATACGGGTCGAGGAGATCACCCAGCGGGTGCAGGACCAGCTGACGGCCCTGCTCGGCGTCGCGGCCGGCGCGCTGGTGCTGGGCGCGGTCGGCACGTACGTCATCAACGCCAGGCTGCGCCGCCACACCCACGGCATGAACGCGGCCGAGCTGAGCCGGATGCACGACTACCACCAGGCCGCCCTGCACGCCGTGCGCGAGGGGCTGCTGATGCTGGACGGGCAGTACCGTGTGGCGCTGATCAACGACGGAGGGCGCGAATTGCTCGGCGTGGCCGGGGACGTGGTGGGCAGGTCGGTGGCGGAGCTCGGGCTGCCTGCCCCGCTGACGGGCGCCCTGCTGGCGTCGGAGCCGCGGGTGGACGAGGTGCATCTGACGGCGTCCCGGGTCCTGGTCATCAACACCTCGCAGGTGTCGGGCGGTGAGCGGCGCGGTACGGTCGCCACCCTGCGCGATGTCACGGAACTCCAGTCGCTGATGGGCGAGTTGGACTCCGAGCGGGGCTTCACACTGGCGCTGCGCTCACAGGCGCACGAGGCGGCGAACCGGCTGCACACGGTCGTCTCGCTGATCGAGCTGGGCCGGGCGGAGGAAGCGGTGGAGTTCGCGACGGCCGAGCTGGAGCTGGCCCAGGCCCTGACGGACCAGGTCGTGGCGGCGGTGAGCGAACCGGTACTGGCGGCGCTGCTGCTGGGCAAGACGGCCCAGGCGAACGAGCGGGGCGTGGAGCTGATGGTCTCCGAGGACAGCAGCCTGGACGACGGCCTGCTGCCCGAGACCCTGCCGGCGCGGGACCTGGTGACCATCCTCGGCAACCTGATCGACAACGCCGTGGACGCGGCGCAGGGCAGCGTGCGGGCACGGGTGACGGTGGCGGCGTACACCAGGATCTCCGACGACCTCCCGGAGCTGGTGCTGCGGGTCTCGGACACGGGCCCGGGGGTGAATCCCGAGCACGCCGAGGCGGTCTTCCAGCGCGGCTTCTCGACGAAACCGGCGGGCCCGGGCGGCCGGGGCCTCGGGCTGGCGCTGGTACGGCAGACGAGCCAGCGGCACGGGGGCTCCCTGACCGTGGCGGAGGCCGACGGGGGCGGGGCCGAGTTCGAGGTACGGCTGCCACTGCGGGAGCCCGGGACGGCGGCCGGGGGCGTGCCCTCCCCGGTCGCGGCGGCCAGAGGCGCTGGAGGCGACGCATGACGAGCAGCGAGAAGGACATCCGCGTCCTGGTGGTGGAGGACGACCCGGTCGCCGCCGACGCCCACGTCCTGTACGTCGGCCGGGTGCCCGGCTTCGTGGCCGTGGGCAAGGCGCACACGGGCGCGGAGGCCCGCCGGGCCCTGGACCGCACACCGGTGGACCTGCTGCTGCTCGATCTGCATCTGCCGGACGTGCACGGGCTGCAGCTGGCCCGGTCCCTGCGGGCGGCCGGTCACCACGCGGACGTGATAGCGGTGACGTCGGCCCGCGATCTGGCCGTGGTCCGCGAGGGCGTCTCGCTCGGGGTCGTCCAGTACGTCCTGAAGCCCTTCACCTTCGCGACCCTGCGCGACCGTCTCGTGCGCTATGCCGAGTTCCACGCTTCGGTCGGCGAGGCGAGCGGCCAGGACGAGGTGGACCGGGCGCTCGCGGCCCTGCGCGCACCGGGTCCGGCCGCGCTGCCCAAGGGTCTGAGCGCACCGACACTGGAGCGGGTGACGGTGGCCCTGCGCGACAGCCGGGAAGGCCTCACGGCCGCCGGAGTCGCGGAGAGCGTGGGCATCTCACGCATCACGGCCCGCCGTTACCTGGAGCACCTGGTCGACGCGGGCCGCGCGGCGCGCCGCCCGCAGTACGGCACGGTGGGACGGCCGGAGTTGCAGTACCGCTGGGTCACCGCCCCCTGAGGGGGCTTCGCTCCGGGCGGGGCGGTCAAGGGCCGAACGGTGGTCCCCACGAGGGCCGAACGGTGGTCCCACGAAGGCCGGGCCGTGGTCCCCACGAGGGCCGGGCCGTGGTTCAGTCCGGCGTTCCCTCCGGCAGCACTCCCGCCCGGAACGGCTCGACCCCCTCCTGCCTCCGCACCCGCGTCGGCTCGATCAGCAGCATCACCCGGCGCTCCCCCGGCAGCAGCCACGGGTAGCGGTCCTCGCCGAGATACTTCCGCGCCAGCCGGTCCATCGACCGCTCCGCGGCCTCCCCTTCCACGAACCGCACGACCTTCCCGCGGATCTCGGCGCGGTCGTAGGGGTTCGCGGGGTCGTGGTGCGACAGCGAAACGTACGGATTGCGCCGCAGATTCTCCTCCTTCACCCGCCCCATCGAGGTGTTGACCATGACGTACTCCCCTTCGATGTCCGCCCACATGGGCGACACCTGAGGCGCCCCGTCCGCCCCCACCGTCGCGAGATGCCAGAAGTTCGGCGCGAGAAGACGCTCGCGCATATGCTCGTTGAGCTTGCCGTTCACCTGGGTCACTGCCTTTCCGGGCCCGCGATCACCGGACCCGGCGCCATCCTCGCCCCCCTTCCGCGCCGACCGGAAGACGATCTTCAGCCCCGGTCGAACCCGCCGGTAGCCGTAGCTTCCTACAATCCGTGATCCTGGCCGAACAGACCGTAGTCAGCCCACCGCCACCGCCCTAGCTTGTGGGCCGTGCGCCGACCTTCAGCCCGACCGAGCCAGCCC
>NZ_POUC01000143.1 GCF_002891435.1 Streptomyces cahuitamycinicus | reverse complement strand
GGCGAGGAGGGTGCGACGGGTGGGGGCCGGGCGTCTGACGCGAAGGGCAGAAGGCGTACGTCGCTGCGCCGGCTGGTGAGTGCCAGGCGGGGGCGAGGGCGATGCCGGGCCCGACGGCGACCATGGTCTGTGCCTCCTGGCAGTCGTGCGAGGAGCAGCCGATCCGCGGCTCGGATCCCGCCTGGCGGCAGCCGCGGCGCAGGACTTCGGCGACGGGATGGTTGTCGGCGCGGATGATTCGCTCCTGGTCGGCGAGGTGGGGGCTCGACCCGCTGTGACACACGGCACGGATGGGGTGCGGAAGCGATGGAATACAGGAGGGCGGGCAGAAGGTTGGCATATACATCTGCCTGTGAGCCCTGTGAGGTACCCGTGAACCACTCCGCCCCTGAGCAGCCCGCCGACGTCGTCGCCCGCCTGCGCGCCACCTTCCGCACCGGCAGGACCAAGCCGGCCGAGTGGCGCATGACCCAATTGCGCCGACTGCGTGACATGCTCACCGAGAACGGCACGGACCTGGCCGCCGCCCTCCACGCCGACCTGGGCAAGAGCCCCACAGAAGCCTTCCGCACAGAGATCGACTTCACCGTGCGCGAGATCGACCACACCCTCGACCACCTCGCCGACTGGCTGCGCCCCGAGCCCGCCCCTGCCCCGGCCCACCTCGGCGCCGACGTGACGGTCTGGACGCAGTACGACCCCCTCGGCGTCGTTCTCGTCATCGCGCCCTGGAACTATCCGGCCCAGCTCCTGCTCGCCCCCGTGGTCGGGGCCCTGGCCGCCGGCAATGCGGTGATCGCCAAGCCGAGCGAGCTGGCCCCCGCCACCTCCTCCGTCCTGGCCCGGCTGCTGCCGGTGTACCTCGACACCGACGCGGTCGCCGTGGTGGAGGGCGGGGTTCCCGAGACCACGGCGCTGCTGGCCGAGCGTTTCGACCACATCTTCTACACCGGCAACGGCACGGTCGGCCGTATCGTGCTGCGTGCCGCCGCCGAGCACCTCACCCCGGTCACGCTCGAACTCGGCGGCAAGTCACCGGCGTTCGTCGACCGCGACACCGACCTGGCCGTCGTCTCGGACCGGCTGGCCCGCGGCAAGTTCCTCAACGCCGGACAGACCTGCGTCGCCCCCGACTACGTCCTGACCGATCCGGAGACCGCGGCGGCCCTGGAACGGCTGCTCGCGAACGCCGTGAAGGCGCTGTACGGCAGCGACCCGGCCGCCTCCGGCGAGTACGGGAGGATCATCAACGAACGGCACTTCGACCGGCTCACCGGCCTGCTCGACTCCGGCCGCACCGTGGTCGGCGGCACGAGCGACCGGGCGGCGAAGTACCTCGCGCCCACCGTCCTGGCCGACGTCGCCGCCGACGCGCCCGTCATGCGCGAGGAGATCTTCGGCCCCATCCTCCCGATCGTCACGGTCCCCGGCCTCGACGAGGCGATCGACTTCATCAACGACCGGGACAAGCCGCTCGCCCTGTACGTCTTCACCGGGTCCGACGGGACGCGGAGCCGGTTCGCCGCCGAGACCTCCTCGGGCGGCCTGGGGTACGGCCTGCCGCTGGCCCATCTGACCGTCTCCGACCTGCCGTTCGGCGGGGTGGGAGAGAGCGGCATGGGCAACTACCACGGCCGCTACTCCATAGAGACCTTCAGCCACCGCAAGGCGGTCCTGGACAAGCCGCTGCGCTGACGAGCCCGGCGGCTGTCCGACGCGGCCTCAGCTCACCATCTGCTTGTCGTGCAACGCCCGGCCGGACTTGGGCCGTGGTCGGAGGCCTCCGCGACAGGCAGGACGGCGGGCATGGCCGTGTCACCCGCGACACGGCCGGATCGAGTGAGCGATCGCCGCCTTCATCATCGCCCTGGACACGGGACTGATCAGGGGTGGATGGCTCGGCAGCCCGACGTCGTTGGGGTCCGCCGGGCTCGGGTCCTCGCCCCGGCGAGAGATCCCCCCAGCGAGTTCAAGACGACGTGTCAATGATCCGCAAGCCCTTGGGGCAGGGCCTGTTCGGCCCAGATCACCTTTCCTTGCGGGGTGTACCGGGTTCCCCAGCGCTCAGCCATCTGCGACACCAGGAACAGGCCCCGGCCGCCCTCGTCCGTCGTCGCGGCGTAGCGCAGATGTGGTGAGGTGCTGCTGCCGTCGGCCACTTCGCAGATCAGCGTCCGGTCGTAAATCAGCCGCACGTGGATCGGCCCGGAGCCGTAGCGGATGGCGTTGGTGATGAGCTCGCTCAGGATGAGCTCCAGGGTGAAGGCGACCTCCGCCAGGCCCCATGCTTCGAGCTTTCGGGACACGGCGTCGCGCATACCGGCGACAGCGGCGGGGTCCGGTGGTACGTCCCAGTCGGCGATCCGGTCGGGCGGCAGTTGCCGCGTGCGGGCGACGAGCAGGGCGACGTCGTCCTTGGGGCGCCCGGGAAGCACACGGTCCAGTACGTTTTGGCAGGTCTCCTCGGGTGACCGACCCGGGCTACCGGTGAGCGCTTCGCGCAGCAGTTCCATTCCCACATCCAGGTCGCGTCTGCGGTCCTCGATGAGGCCGTCGGTGTACAGGACGAGCTGGGTTCCCTCAGCGAGGCAGAACTCAGCGGTCTGGAACGGCATGCCGCCGAGGCCCAGCGGTGGACCGGCGGGCACGTCCGGGAACGTGACGGTCCCGTCAGGCCGGACCAGCGCGGGCACCAGATGCCCCGCCCGTGCCATGACGTAGCGGCGTGTCACGGGGTCGTAGATCCCGTACAGGCAGGTGGCGCCCACGACGCCCGCCGCGCTCTCCGCCGCCTCGCTCTGGTCGATGCTTCCGACGAGGTCGTCCAGATGGCTCAGCAGCTCGTCGGGGGGCAGATCGAGGGCGGAGAAGTTGTGCACCGCCGTACGCAGCCGTCCCATCGTGGCGGCGGCGTGGAGGCCGTGCCCGACCACATCGCCGACGGCCAGTGCCACCCGGCTGCCCGGCATGGGAATCACGTCGAACCAGTCTCCCCCCACGCCCGACTGGGCGGGGAGGTAGCGGTAGGCGATGTCGAGGGCGTTCTGCTCGGGCATGGCCTGCGGCAGCAGACTGCGCTGGAGGGTGACTGCCAGGGCGTGCTCGCGGGTGTAGCGGCGGGCGTTGTCGATGCTGATCGCGGCACGGGCCACCAGCTCTTCCGCCAGCGACACGTCCTCGTCGTTGAAGCGCTCATGCTGTTGCGTGCGCCAGAAGGTGGCCATGCCCAACACGACGCCGCGGGCCTGGATGGGGGCGGTGATGAGGGAGTGGATGCCGTAGTCGATGATCGCCTTGGCCCGCTCCGGGTCCTGCACGCGCCAGTCCGTGGCGGTCGGCAGATCGCTCACCAGCTGGGAGCGGCCGCTGCCGAAGCCGCGCGCCTGCGGGGTGGCGGGGAGATAGTCGAAAAGCCGGCCCTGTTCGGTGAGCGGGTGGTTGTCCACGATGCCGGACACGGCCGCGCGTCGCATGTCCGTCCCCGTGGGGGCCGGCTCCTCGCCATGCAGGACGGCGTCGGCCAGGTCCACGGTGACGAAGTCGGCGAAGCGGGGGATGGGGACCCGGGCCAACTCATCGGCGGTGCGCAGCACGTCCAGGGTGGTGCCGATGCGCAGTCCGGCGTCGTACAGCAGCCTGAGCCGCTCCCGTGCCACCTCCGCCCTGCCCGTCACCGCCTGGAGCTCGGTGGAGTCGCGTAGTGTCACCACCGTTTCCCTGGGGCCTCCCTCGCGACCCGTGGGCCGCTGATTGACCGCGATCAGGCGCTCTCCCGCGAGGTGCACCTCGTCGGTGACCTCGCGCCCGGAGGCGAGGAGCGCCTTCGTCTCGGGATCGAGGCCCGGCAGTTCCGAGACGAGCCGCCCCTCGATGTCCCGGGGCAGCTCCAGCAGTCGTCTGGCCTCGTCGTTCGCCAGCATCAACCGCCCGTCGGCGGCCACGATCAGCACCCCTTCGCGAACCGAGTGGAGCACTGTGTCGTGGTGCTCGTACATCAGCGCCATCTCGTCGGGGGCCAGGCTGTGTGTCTGCCGTCGCAGCCGCCTGCCCACCAGCGCCGTCACGGCGGCGGACAGCACGAGCGCTCCCGCCCCCGCGCCCAGGATGATTGGTAGTTGCCGGTTCAACTGACTTTCGACGTTCTCGACCTTCATCCCGGCCGAGACGAGGGCCACCACCTCGCTGTCGGCGTTCTCGACCGGGACCGTGGCCTGCACCTCGCGGCCGAGCGGCCCGTCGACGCTCTCCACGTAGACCCTCCCTGCCAGCGACGGCCCGATCTCACCCACGAACCGCTGCCCGATCCGGTCCGGCAAGGGGTGCGTGTACCGGATGCCTTCGGTGTCCATGACGACGATGAAGTCGACGTCGGCGGCCCGGCGTGCCGCCTCGGTGAGCGGCTGGAGGGTCTTGCTGGGGTCCGGGGTCCGCAGTGCCTCCTGGACGCCTGGCGAGTGCGCGAAGGTCTGTGCCACGGCCGTGGAGCGGCGCCTGGCCTCGGCGCTGGTGTCCCGCTCCGACTGCAGGATGAGAGCGAAGACGCCGCAGGCCACGAGCAGCACTACCAGGGCCACCTGGAAAACCAACACCTGCCCGGCCACAGTCCGCGTGCTCTTGATGATCAGACGCTTGACCGACAGGTGTTGAAGACGGGCGAAAGGACTCGCCATGCGATATTTGTAACACTGGTGATCCCAAGTGGCCAGGGCGCGCCCGATCCCTGTTCGGCCGGTCTCGGGCATGTGTCAGCCGCGCGCCGCGCGTTCCCACCCCCTGGGAACCCTGATCGTTCGCCGCGGCATCTCGTGGGCGCAAGATCCTTCCACCCCCTGCGCCCAATTAGACCGATAAGATGCTTTTGTGATCACGTCTGCGCGGCCGTGGCGCCGTCGCCCCGCCTACAGCGGCCGATGGGAAGCTGCCCGGCTGTCGCCGCTGATCCTGACCGTTCTCATCGCCGGCCTGGCGTTCTCCACCCCCAGGGAGATCGCATTCAGCCGCCTCCTGCCCGCCGCACCCGCCCTTGCGGCCGCGATGTGGCCGGTGCTCCCCACGATGTCGCTGGGGGTGTTCTGCCTCCTGCTCATGATCGTCCTCAGCTTCTTCCACACCGATCTGGGGACGCAGTACACGTCGGCCGCGATCATCGCGGTCACCTTGGCGGCCGCATACGGTAGCCATGTCCGGCTTCAGCGGGAGGAGACGCTCTTCCAGGTCCGGCTTGTCGCCGACACGGCCCAGAAGGTGCTGCTGCGCCCGCTGCCGCGCCGCATCGAGGGTGTCGAGATCGAATCGCTGTATCTGGCAGCCCAGGAACAGGCCCGGATCGGCGGCGACTTCTACGAAGCGATCGGTACCCCGCACGGGGTCCGGCTGCTCATAGGCGACGTGCGGGGCAAGGGTCTGTCCGCTGTCGGCGCGGCCTCGGCGGTGATCAGCTGCTTCAGGGAGGCCGCCTACGACGAACCCGACCTGCAGGGCATCGTCCACCGCCTGGAGACCACCGTCATACGCCACAGCGCCGCGTTTCCCGTCCAGGACCAGCCCGAGCACTTCGCCACCGCTCTCCTCGCCGAGATCCCGCACGGCGGCGGCCGGCTACGACTTCTCAACTGCGGGCATCCCCCGCCGCTGATCGCGCATGGTGGGAAGGTCCGGGTCCTGGAGCCCACCATCCCCTCCCCGCCCCTCAACCTCGCGGCGCTCATCGGTGACCGCTACTGGGTCGACAGCGTCTCCTTCGCCCCGGGTGATCAATTGCTGCTCTACACGGACGGCGTATCGGAGACCCGGGACCGCACGGGCCGGTTCTTCCCCTTGTCGGACTGGATGAAGCGGCAGGACCGGGAGCACCCCCGCGAGGTGCTGGACCAGCTGCACCGGGATCTGCTCCGGCACAGCGGCGGAAGGCTCGACGACGACATCGCGGCCCTCGCACTGAGGCACTCCACCGCACATGCCCGGGGAATCGTCGGCACCGGGGGCTGACGTCGCCCCGTGAACCCGCGAGGGGGGAAGGCGCACATCTCAGTTTGCCGCTTGACCTTCGGCAACGTACTGGCCCCGTGCCCCCACTGGTGCGCCCCTGCCGCGACCTTGCCGGCAGCGAGGTGTCGAGATCAGACGAACAAGAGCTGCAGGCCCGTCCGCCCGCCGGTTGTCCGGCTCAGCCGTTCAGGACGCCGCCGACCTCGGTGACGGGGACGGTGTCCGCCGTCCGCGGAACCGTCACGCGGACCGGCTCACCGATGTCCGACAGGGTCATGTTCAGCGTCACCCGCGCACCGGACATGTTCACACTCATGCGGATCTGCACCAGCCGCCCCCGGCCGTCGACCCACGCGTCGGCGAAGACCGGGACGTCGCTGCCCAGGGCGTCGCGGGCCTGGTTCATCCTCGTGCGCACATCCGGAGCCATGCGCAGGGTGACGGTCCGGTGGTCGAGAATGCCGCGGTAGCGCATGGCGCGCACCCCCTGGACGTTCTCCTCGCCCTCCGGGGTGATCTTGCGCATCGCGGCGATCTGCTGCAAGACGTGCTCAGGGTCGTTGAGCGGGGCCCGCAGCAGGTAGTGGGCCTCCGCCTTGTCCCGGGGGATGACCCCCCAGGCTTCCTCGCCGATTCCCTGGACACCGCTGACGTAGATCTTGCCGTCCGCGAAGACCTGGTCGCTGTGATCGATGGCGCCGCCAGGGAGGTCGACCACCAGGTGGCCCTTGTCCGCGGCGAAATCGAAGCCACCAGTGACGGTGAGGCCGTACACCTGACCCTCACCCTCCAGTTCGAACTTCTGGCGGAATCCCGCCCTGTCCTCACGCAGAGCCGCGACGGCCGCTCGTACGTCGGAGCCGGAGCCGGACGACGAGCCGGAAGACGGTGACGGTGACGTGGCCGCGGACTTATCACGATTTCCGGCGTCGGCCGTGGAGCAGCCGGCGCACAGCAGCGCAGCGGCAGCGGCGAGGACGAGAGGACGGTGCATGGGATTCTCCGAGGTTCTTGGGCGAGCACTCGGCCACTGCGGCACCGTCTCGCGCGGAGATCTTACGGAGTCACGCACAGCAGTACGAATCAGAACCAGGCGCCAGACGCCCGGTCAGTTCCTGCTGCTCCGTACGGTCCGCACCCCACAACTGACCAGCCGCCTCAGCCGCCTCAACGGCCTCAGAAGACTCCGTGACGGCGTCCGCCCTTATCGCAGGAGGATCGCCTGGCCCCGGAGGCACTGAGGTGACTCGAAGGGCACGATGGGGGAACCGGGAGAGAAGCCCTGCCGTACGAGGGGATACCGGGTGTCCGGACGCCCGGCTCCCTCACCGGAAGAGAGATCACGATGGCGCACGAAGACGACGCCCAGCAGGCCGTGCCGACCGCTCCGAGGATGCGCACCGACGGGGACGGCGTCACGCGCCGCCGTCCGCTGCGGGGGCAGCACGTCGAGGAGACCGTCGAGGTCGACGTGCCGGTGCGGACGGCGTACAACCAGTGGACGCAGTTCAAGACCTTCCCCCGCTTCTCGACCGTGGTGCGCGACGTCGAGCAGCTCCGGCCCACCGTGACCGCGTGGACCCTCGGCTACGGGCCCCTGCGCCACCGCTTCGCGATCGAGATCGTGGAGCAGGACCCCGACTCCTACCTGGCCTGGCGCGGCCTGGAGCAGAAGCCCTCCCACCAGGGCGAGGTCGAGTTCATGCCGACGGAGTCCGGCGGCACCGCGATCACGGTCCGGATGCTCCTGCAACCGCAGGGAGCCGCGAAGATTGTCGCCCGCTCGTCCGGGGCCGCCCGGCTGACGGCCCGGTCGGTGCGCGGGGAGCTCATGAAGTTCAAGCAGTTCATCGAAGGGCTGGGGCAGGAGGGCGGGGCCTGGCGCGGCACCATCCGCAACGGCCGCGTGCAGCACGATCATCCGGAACCGCCCAGGAGCCGCGTGGCCCAGTGGCCCGTCGGCTGACCGGCGTGCCGGACACGGCAAGAGAAAGGCGAAGCAATGCACAACCCGCCCGACGAGGAGCCGGAGAACACCCTCTCCGTGTCACCGCCGAAGAAGTGGGCGGCCGGAGTCCCCGCGGTCGTGCACGCGCTGGGGTACTCCCTGGAGCAGACCTCCCCGCGCAAGACCGGGGTGGACCTGCTGACCATGAACCAGGTGGGCGGGATCGACTGCCCCGGCTGCGCGTGGGCCGACCCGGCCCCGGGCCGGCGCCATCGCAACGAGTACTGCGAAAACGGTGCCAAGCACATCAACGACGAGGCCACCACGCGCCGGATCACCGCGGACTTCTTCCGTGAGCACAGCGTCTCCGACCTCGCCGTCCGCTCCGACATGTGGCTCAACCAGCAGGGCCGGCTCACCGAGCCGATGATCAAGCGGCCCGGCTCCGAGCACTACGAGCCCGTCAGCTGGAACGACGCCCTGGGTGTCCTCGCCCAAGAGCTGACGGCGCTGGACTCCCCCGACGAGGCCGTCTTCTACACCTCCGGCCGCGCCAGCAACGAGGCCGCTTTCGTCCTGCAGCTCTTCGCCCGCGTCTTCGGCACCAACAACCTGCCCGACTGCAGCAACATGTGCCACGAGTCCAGCGGCTTCGCCCTGAGCGAGACCCTGGGCACCGGCAAGGGCACCGTCAGCCTCGACGACCTCCATCACGCCGATCTGATCTTCCTGGTCGGCCAGAACCCGGGCAGCAACCACCCGCGCCAGCTCACCGCTCTGGAGGAGGCCAAACGCAACGGCGCCCGGATCGTCGCGGTCAACCCGCTGCCGGAGGCCGGGCTGCGGCGCTTCAAGAACCCGCAGAAGCCGAGCGGGATCGTGGGACGCGGCACCCAGATCGCCGACCGCTTCCTGCACATCAAGCCCGGCGGCGACCTCGCCCTGTTCCAGGCCCTCAACCGCCTGCTGCTGGAGGCCGAGGACGCCCGGCCCGGCACCGTCCTGGACCATGACTTCATCGACGCCCACACCACCGGCTTCGAGGAGTTCGCCCAGCACGCCCGCACCGTCGACTGGGACGACGTGCGCACCGCGACCGGACTCACCCGCGAGGAGATCGAGAAGGTCCGCGACGAGGTCCTGAAGAGCGAACGCGTCATCGTCTGCTGGGCGATGGGCATCACCCAGCACAAACACGGCGTGCCCACCGTCCGGGAGTTCGTCAACTTCCTGATGCTGCGCGGCAACCTGGGACGAGCCGGCACCGGCGCCTGCCCGGTGCGCGGACACAGCAACGTCCAGGGCGACCGCACCATGGGCATCTGGGAGCAGATGCCGGACACCTTCCTTGACGCCCTGCAGAAGGAGTTCGGCTTCGACCCGCCGCGCCCGCATGGACTGGACTCGGTGAACTCGATCAAGGCCATGCGCGAAGGCCGCGTCAAGGTCTTCCTCGCCCTGGCCGGCAACTTCGTCCGCGCCGCTCCCGACAGCGAGGCCACCGAGGAGGCGATGCGCTCGTGCCGGCTGACCGCCCACATCTCGACCAAGCTCAACCGCTCGCACACCGTCTGCGGCGACACCGCGCTGATCCTGCCGACCCTGGGGCGCACCGAGCGTGACGTGCAGGCCGACGGCGAACAGTTCGTCACCGTCGAGAACTCCATGAGCGAGGTACACACCTCCCAGGGCCGCCTCGAACCGGCCTCCCCGCTGCTGCTCAGCGAAGTCGCCATTCTGTGCCGGCTCGCCCGCCGCACCCTGGACGGCGAAGCGGACATCCCCTGGGAGACGTTCGAGGGCGACTACGGCACCATCCGCGACCGCATCTCCCGCGTCGTACCGGGCTTCCACGACTTCAACGCACGGGTGACCCGCCCCGGAGGCTTCCAACTGCCCAACCCGGTCAACGAGGGCGTCTTCAAAAACAAGGTCGGCAAGGCCCTGTTCACCTGCAACGAGCATGTGGTCCCCCGGGCGCCCGAGGGTCACCTGCTGCTGCAGACGCTGCGCTCGCACGACCAGTGGAACACCGTCCCCTACACGAACAACGACCGCTACCGCGGCATCCACGGCAGCCGCCACGTCGTGCTCGTCAACCCGGCCGACCTGACCGAACTCGGCCTCGCCCAGGGCGATCACGTCGACCTGGTGAGCGTCTGGGCCGACGGCTCCGAGCGCCGGGCCGAGAACTTCGAGGTCGTACCCTATCCGGCCGCCAAGGGCTCGGCCGCCGCCTACTACCCGGAGACGAACGTCCTGGTGCCGCTGGACAGCGTCGCCGACATCAGCAACCAGCCCGCCTCGAAGGGCATCGTCGTCCGCCTCGAACCCGTCCTCGACCGGACACAGCCCACCTCCGCCTGACCTGGCGGCACGATCCCGGCGGGGCCCGCGACAGCAGCGGGCCCCGCCGGGCGTTCCGGCAGGGGTGCCGTCCCCACCGTGCGCGCGAACCCAACCACCCTGTCCACGGCACGAGCGAACCGGCGTAGGAGCGCGCGGTCGGCCGACCCGGCGCAGGTCGTTCCGTCAGGTCGGCCGACTGGTGCCCGCCGTCGACATCATTTGGTGCCGAACCCGGTCTACCGAGGCTTGTCCAGCTCGCCAGGGGCGTTCCGCTCCAGGCGTGCGTCCAGGGTGGTGGCGAAGTCCTCGGCGCGGGCCAACTGGACCCGCAGCTTTTCCACCTGCTCGGTGGCGGCTTGCCGGTAGGTCCGCAGGCGTTCCAGGAGGGCTTCGCGCTCGTCGGCCGCCGCAGCGGTACCGGCGTCGAGGCGGGCGGTGACATCCAGCAGGTCGCGCATCTGGTCCAGGGTGAAGCCGAGCGGCTTCATGCGGCGGATGACCATGAGCCGGGCGACGTCGGCTTCGGTGTAAAGGCGGAAGCCACCTTGTGAGCGGGCGGAGGGCACGACCAGGCCGGTTTCCTCGTAGTGCCTGATGGTGCGCAGGGACAGCTCCGTACGGGAGGCGACCTCGCCGATCTGCATGTGCTTGCCGTCCACGCCCGTGATCCTCTGCCCCGTCTCGTCCCGGCGGTCCCGGCCCGGGTGGGCGCCGCCCATCACTACTCTAACGTTAGGGTAGAGTTGCCGGTGGTGAGAGGCGGGTTGCCGCCGCCTCGCCATTGTCGTGTCGGGGCCGATGCCGCTCCGTCGAAGATCCGGTTCTTGCAGGAGGGAAGCGTGCGCGAGCCCATGACGCCCGACGCCGCCGCCTGCCCGCCGTGACGCTTCGCCCCCGGACGTGAGCCCGGCCGCACTCCCGGGCGAGCCCGACTACCCTCCCCTTACGACCTAAGGCCGGGCACCTCGCGGAGCCGCTCCACGCGGTGCCGACCCGGCCTCTCCGCATCCCCCGCACACCCCGGTCTGCCGCAGGGGTGCGCCCGAGCCCGACAGGTCTTCCCCTCTTGTCTGCTGCCGCCGATACTGTGTCCCCGGCCGCGCGCCTGCGCGGTCTGAAGCCCGACTGGATCTCCGACCCGAAAGCCTGGCGCACCGAGGTCCTCGGTGGCCTGGTCGTCGCGCTCGCGTTGATCCCCGAGGCGATCTCGTTCTCGATCATCGCCGGTGTGGACCCGGCCATCGGCCTGTTCGCCTCCTTCACCATGGCCGTGACCATCGCGATCGTCGGCGGCCGGCGGGCGATGATCTCCGCCGCCACCGGTGCCGTGGCCCTGGTGATAGCCCCCTTGAACCGGGAGCACGGCTTCGGCTACCTCGTCGCCGCCGTCATCCTGGCCGGCGTCTTCCAGATCGCCCTCGGGGCACTGGGCGTGGCGAAACTGATGCGGTTCATCCCCCGATCGGTGATGGTCGGCTTCGTCAACTCGCTCGCCATCTTGATCTTCATGGCCCAGGTCCCGGAGATGCGGGGCGTCCCCTGGCCGGTCTACCCGCTGATCGTCGGCGCTCTCGCACTCATGGTGTTCTTCCCGAGGCTCACCACCGTGATCCCCGCGCCGCTCGTCTCGATCGTCATCCTCACCGTCGTCACGGTGGCTGCCGGCATCGCCGTCCCGAGAGTCGGTGACAAGGGCGAGCTGCCGTCGTCCCTGCCGGTGCCGGGCCTGCCCGACGTGCCCTTCACCCTGGACACGCTGACGACCGTCGCGCCGTACGCGTTCGCCATGGCCCTGGTCGGGCTGATGGAGTCGCTGATGACCGCGAAGCTCGTCGACGAGATCACCGACACTCACTCGAACAAGACCCGCGAATCCATCGGCCAGGGCATCGCCAACGTCGTCACCGGCTTCTTCGGTGGCATGGGCGGTTGCGCCATGATCGGCCAGACGATGATCAACGTGAAGGTGTCCGGTGCGCGCACCCGGCTCTCGACCTTCCTCGCGGGCGCGTTCCTGATGGTCCTGTGCATGGCCTTCGGCCCCGTCGTCTCCGACATCCCCATGGCCGCGCTCGTCGCCGTCATGATCATGGTGTCGTTCGCGACCTTCGACTGGCACTCCGTAGCCCCCAAGACGCTCAAGCGGCTGCCCGCCGGAGAGATCACCGTCATGGTGATCACCGTCGCCTGCGTGGTCGCCACCCACAATCTCGCCATCGGCGTCGTCGTCGGCTCCGTCACCGCCATGGTCGTCTTCGCCAAGCGCGTCGCCCACCTGGCCGAGGTCACCGCCGTCACCGATCCCGACGGCAGCACGGTCGTCTACCGGGTCACCGGCGCACTGTTCTTCGCCTCCTCCAACGACCTCGTCGGCCAGTTCGCCTACGCCACCGATCCGAAGAAGGTCGTCATCGACTTGAGCGCGGCCCACATCTGGGACGCGTCCTCCGTCGCGGCGCTTGACGGGATCGAAGCGAAGTACGCCCAGCGCGGCAAGACCGTCGAGATCACCGGCCTGAACGACGCCAGCGCCGACCTCCACGGCAAGCTCACCGGTGAACTCGCCGCCAGCCACTGACACCTCCCACAGCGGGCGCCCGCCGCTGCTCCGCCCCTGTGACGAACCGCGTCCGCTGTCGCCCGGCATCTCGATCGCCCGGAGACCCTTCGGTGCGGCACGATGAGGGTGTGCGAATGCGACCAGTGCTGATCTTCGACGGGGACTGCGGCTTCTGCACCACGTCGGTGGGGGTCGTCCAGCGTCTGGTGCGGCCCCGGTGCGAGGCCGTGGCATGGCAGCACGCGGATCTCGCATCGCTCGGCGTCACCGCGGAGCGTGCCGGGTACGAGGCCCTGTGGGTGACACCCGACGGGCGCGTGTACGGCGGAGTGCAGGCCGTGGCGAAGACGCTGCTGAGCGCCGGAGGCCTGTGGGCCGTCGTCGGGGCTGTCCTCACCCTCCCGCCCGTGCGCTGGGCCGCTCACGGCGTCTACCGTCTCGTGGCCGACCATCGCGGACGACTGCCCGGAGGGAGGGCGGCGTGTGCGGTGCCCGCGCGAGCAGAAGCGTCCCGCGGTTCCTGCCCCCGGCCGTTCACCTGAAGGGATCAAAATCTGGACTGAGGAGGGGGCCAGGCGCATATCCGGCCACCAGCCCGTGAGCCATTCGCCATGACCGAACCCTCGCCGGCCGACCCACTTCCGGCTCCCGGCCTCCCACCATCACGTCGGTCGTCTTCACCGCCGACTTCACCTCCACCACCCAATGGGTCGCGGGCCGTTCCTGGGCCTATCCCGGTGGAGGCCCGGTCAGCCCACGCGATGACAAGCTCGACCACCTGGTGACCGACGCCGCATACAGCCGCTCCGGCGTCTTTCGCGCCAGACGGCGACAGGACGGCCGGTGGAACACCGGGTTGCTCACCACCGAGGGAAGCCAGGAGGGCTTCACCGTCCGTGCCGGTGACGTTCTGGAGGCCCGGGTGCGTCTGCCTGAAGAGATCGGCGCCTGGCCCGCCCTGCGGACCTGGCGCGACGGCGACCAGGAAATCGACGTATTCGAGTACCACCCGGACAACCCCGACCTTCTCGAATTCACCAATCACGTGCGCGGCACCAACCGCTACCACCACGACCCGGCGATCCGCCCCGGCGCATGGGGTGGACCTGCGTACCGTCTTCGGCACCCGCTCAGTGGACTCGTGGCTCAACGGCAGGCCGGTCTTCACCGACGGACGAAGGGTGGGCCGGACCTGGCACGCCTACCTCATCGTCAACCTTTCCGTATGCGCCGGTCGATATCACCCCGCACCGCAATCGGGAACGACTGAGATGTCGTACGAGGTGAGCCACCTGCTCGTACGACGACCCACGGCTGTCGACACCCCCACCGGCTCCACATCCGAAGACCTCGACCCCGAGGGTCCGGTCAGCCCGCCTCGCGAGCGGACCCACGAGCCAGGCGCGCACCACCGAGGATGAGCGGGGCACATGGCCGCTCACGGGTGTCAGGTCCGCGGAGGTCCTGGTCGCCGGGCGGGGCGGTGGTGAAGCACCGGGCCCAGTACTCGTGCGACCGGAAAGTAGCCCACAGCCCGGGAGTCGATGCTGAAGTCCGCGTTGTCGCCGAGCAGGACGAGCCTGTCCGGGGGGACCCGGCGTTCCGTTCCCCGGGCCCAGGTGGGCAGTACGTCTGCCGGTACGGGGTCGCCCGGTCCCGCAGCCACGCGTTTGATCACCCACTGCCGGGTCTGGAGCGCCATACCCCCGGGCCCCGGCGGGAGCGGCGGGCGGGCCCATCGCATCACACCGTCCGGGCGTTCTACCACGACGACCTGACCGGCCGTCAGTGCCTCCCGGCGGCGGAGCACGAGGACGCGGTCGCCGTCCCGGTAGGCGGGCTCCATGCTCGCTCCGCGTACCGTGACGGCGACCAGTCTGCCTCCGAACAGCGCGGCGATCGCCGGGCGCAGTCCGGCGGCGGAGCGGCCACGGGAGGGCGTTTCGGCCATGTCGGCGCTCACCTCCTCGCCGGGAGCGTCGCGGGTTCGTCCGCCGCTCCGGGAGCGGCCGCAGCCTCGTAGCCGGACGCCTGGAGCCGGAACAGCCGGGCGTATGCGCCGTCGGCGGCCATGAGATGCGCGTGGTCTCCCTGCTCCGCGATCCGGCCGTCGGCCAGCACGACGATGAGGTCGGCGTCCCGTACGGCGCTGAGCCGGTGCGAGATGAGCAGACTGGTCCGTCCTTCGCGATGCCGCCGCAGCGACGTGTGGATCTCGTGTTCCGCCTCGGCGTCGAGCCCGGCGGACGGTTCGTCGAGGATCATCAGGTCGCGTCCGTCCCTGAGGAAGGCCCGTGCGAGGGCGATGCGCTGCCACTGTCCACCGGAGAGCACGACCCCGGTCTGCGGGTCGTCCTTGTCGGACTGTGAGAAGAACAGCCGTGTCAGCAGCGTGTCGTAGCCCCGTGGCAGCGAGTCGATCCGGTCGTGGACACCGGCGCGGCGGGCCGCGGCCCGGATCCGCTCCGGGGAACCGAGTGCGTCGAGGTCACCAACGGCGACGTTCTCGGCAGCCGTCATGTCGTACTCCATGTAGTCCTGGAACACCGCCCCGACACGCTGCCGCAGCTCCGCGACGTCCAGGTCGCGCAGGTCGGCACCGTCCCACAGGATCGTTCCGCGGGTGGGGTCGTACAGTCGGCACAGCAACTTGACCAGGGTCGACTTGCCTGCCCCGTTGAGCCCCACGAGGGCCGTCGCCTTGCCGTGGGGGATGTGCAGGTCGACGCCGCGCAGGACCCAGGGGTGGTCGTCGGAGTAGCGGAACCACACGTCCCGCAGGACGATGCCGGTGCACAGCGGGCCGGCGGGACGGGCGTCGGCGGCCACGGGCAGGTCGGGACCCGCCGAGGTGACGGCGAGGTAGTGGTCGAACAGCAGCAGCGCTTGATGAGCCCGGGCCGTCTCGGCGGCGACCGTGGTCAGGGCACTCTGCACACCGGCCACGGCGGCGACGAACACCGTGATCCCGCCGACCGACAGGGACCCCGACCGGGCTGCGTGGACCGCCCACAGCAGGCCCGCCCCGGAGACCAGCGCGGAGAGCAGCGCCAGCCCGGACTGGACGGTGACGGCCCGTCGGTCCACCGCCCGCCGTGCCGCGTTCGCCACCTCCCGCTCGTGGAGCATCCGCCGCCGCAGGAATCCGCCGATGCCGAACAGCCGTATCTCTTTGGCGGCCGTGGCGTCGGCCATCAGGTCGCCGTAGACGAACTCGCGGCGCTCGGCCGGGCCGACCTCCCACAGCACGCGCGCCCGGCGTCGGGACAGGGAGAGCTGGGCGAGGAGGACCGGGATGCCGGAGAGCAGCACCAGGACGGCCATGACCGGGCTCAGGAGCAGGAGGGAGCCGAGGAAGCCGGTCATGGTGACGCCTGCCCGGGCCGCGCCGAGCGTCCCGTCCACGACGTGCTGGGGATTCATCCCGCCGGCGGGCTGGGCGAGCCGCAGCCGGTCCAGGAACTGCGGGTCCTCGAACCTGCGCAGCCCGACGAAGCCGTCCACCGCGGCGAACAGCGTGTCCTGGGTGCGCAGGGCGACTCTGCGCTCGAGTTCCGACTGCAGGTACTGGTCGAGCTGCGGCAGGACCGAGGCGGCCACGCCGACTGCGGCCAGTCCCGTTCCGAGCCCGAGCAGCGCCTCCACGCCGTCCCGGGCCACCAGGGCGTCGACCACCGACTTCATCAGCCAGGCGGTGGCCACCGGGAGGACACTCATGGCCAGCGTCACCGTGAGATGGGCGGTGAAGCGGCCGGGCGACGCGGAGGCGGTGAGTCGCCCGGCGAGGAGAATCCGGCGGCCCGGCCGGTTCATGCGACGACGGGCAGCAGCTCGACCCGGTCCTGTTCGACCACCGGCCTGCCGTTGCGGTCCGGGGCGACCCGCACCACGCTGGGGAAGCCCATGACGCCGAACGCGGTGCCGAGCGGTTCCTCGTTGTTCTTCTCCACCACTACCCGGGCCACGGACCGCAGCGTGTCGACCATCTCCGTGTTGACGTCGAGATCACCGACCACGGCTGCCACCACCCGGTCACGCCCGCCGGGTACCGTCCGGGCGTACTCCACGAACTGCGGGAGCTTCTCCTTGCACGGGCGGCAGGTCGGAGAGAAGAACGCGACCAGTGTGTCGGCGCCCAGCGCCTCGCGGGTGAGCGGCTCACCTTCCACGGTCGTCACCGCGAACTCTCCGATCTCCTCGCCGACTCCCTTGCAGGTCCGGCCGGCATCGCGCACCCCCGCGATCAGCTGGGTGTGCTCGCGCAGGCGCTTGACGACGCCGAGGGTGAGTACGAGGTCGAGGGCGCACAGGACTCCCACGAGCACCACGGCGGCGATGAGGTAGGGCATGGTTCCTCCTTCAATCTCTGCGCATACATGGGCGGCTCGGCTGGACGATGAATCGGTGATCGGCGGATCGGTGATCGGTGGGTCGATGGATCGGTGGGTCGATGGATCGGTGGGTCGATGGATCGGTGGGTCGGTGGGTCGATGGATCGGTGGGTCGATGGATCAACGGGTCTGCGCGCCGACCGGTCGGAAGAGGCCGAGGATGTCGTCCAGCCAGACGATCAGCGCACCTCCCAGGAGTCCTGCGGACACCGCCACCACGGCCCCCGACGCGTGCACCGGCCCTCCCGCTTCGGCAGTGATCACACAGAGGACCGCCGCGGCGGCCAGACAGCTGTTGCGCACCACGTGCTGGGCTCCGAGCGGGGCCGCGGTGGTGCCGAAGCACCGGCACGGCGTCCGCACGCCCCGCCACAGCGACGCCAGGACCGCCGCGGCGAACGCACACAGCAGGCCGGTCGCGATGGCGCCCCCGGATCGCGCGGCCGACGGCGAGGGGACGAGCAGCAGCAGCCATACGACGGTCTCGGCGGCCGCCACGGACGCCGCCGCGGGGCGCGCGAGCGGCGCCGGCAGCACCCCCATGTCCCGGACCGACGTCACGAAACGGCCGTAGGCACGGCGTCCGGAGATTTTGCCGAACGACGAGACGAGGAAGATCACCACGAGCAGGCAGCGGATTGCGAGGTGCAGGTACTGCACGCCTTCTCCGTATTCTCCGCGAGGGCGAGGGCCCCCTC
>NZ_POUC01000142.1 GCF_002891435.1 Streptomyces cahuitamycinicus | reverse complement strand
GATGTTTATAAGAGACAGCCCCCGGGCACCCGCCCCGCATGCATCCCGGACACGCCCGAGGGCGGCACCCCCTGTCGGAACAGGAAGTGCCGCCCTCGGCAAGGACGTGATCGACCGGGTCGATCAGAAGTCCATGTCACCGCCCGGCATGCCGCCGCCGGCGGGCGCGGCGTTCTTCTCCGGCTTGTCGGCGATGACGGCCTCGGTGGTGAGGAACAGCGCGGCGATGGAGGCGGCGTTCTGCAGAGCGGAACGGGTCACCTTCGCCGGGTCGATGATGCCCTCGGCGATCATGTCGACGTACTCACCGGTCGCGGCGTTCAGGCCGTGGCCGACCTGGAGGTTGCGGACCTTCTCCACGACGACGCCGCCCTCGAGACCACCGTTGACGGCGATCTGCTTCAGCGGGGCCTCCAGCGCGAGCTTCACGGCGTTGGCGCCGGTCGCCTCGTCACCCTCGAGCTCCAGCTTCTCGAACACCTGGGAGGCCTGGAGCAGGGCCACGCCACCACCGGCGACGATGCCCTCCTCGACGGCCGCCTTGGCGTTGCGCACGGCGTCCTCGATGCGGTGCTTGCGCTCCTTGAGCTCCACCTCGGTGGCGGCACCGGCCTTGATGACCGCGACACCGCCGGCGAGCTTCGCCAGGCGCTCCTGCAGCTTCTCGCGGTCGTAGTCCGAGTCGCTGTTCTCGATCTCGGCGCGGATCTGGTTGACCCGGCCCTGGACCTGGTCGGCGGAGCCGGCACCGTCGACGATGGTGGTCTCGTCCTTGGTGATGACGACCTTGCGGGCCTTGCCCAGGAGGTCGATCGTGGCGTTCTCCAGCTTGAGGCCGACCTCCTCGGAGATCACCTCGCCGCCGGTGAGGATGCCGATGTCCTGCAGCATCGCCTTGCGGCGGTCGCCGAAGCCCGGGGCCTTGACGGCGACGGACTTGAAGGTGCCGCGGATCTTGTTGACGACCAGGGTCGACAGGGCCTCGCCCTCGACGTCCTCGGCGATGATCAGCAGCGGCTTGCCCGACTGCATGACCTTCTCCAGGAGCGGGAGCAGGTCCTTGACGTTCGAGATCTTGGAGTTCGCGATCAGGATGTACGGGTCGTCGAGGACGGCCTCCATACGCTCCATGTCGGTCGCGAAGTACGCCGAGATGTAGCCCTTGTCGAAGCGCATACCCTCGGTGAGCTCAAGCTCCAGACCGAAGGTCTGGGACTCCTCGACGGTGATGACGCCTTCCTTGCCGACCTTGTCCATGGCCTCGGCGATGAGCTCGCCGATCTGGGTGTCGGCGGCGGAGATGGAGGCCGTGGAGGCGATCTGCTCCTTGGTCTCGACGTCCTTCGCCTGCTCCAGCAGGGCGGCGGAGACGGCCTCGACGGCACGCTCGATACCGCGCTTGAGGGCCATGGGGTTGGCGCCGGCGGCTACGTTGCGCAGGCCCTCCTTGACCAGGGCCTGGGCGAGAACGGTCGCGGTGGTCGTACCGTCACCGGCGACGTCGTCCGTCTTCTTGGCGACTTCCTTGACCAGCTCGGCGCCGATCTTCTCGTACGGGTCCTCGAGCTCGATCTCCTTGGCGATGGAGACACCATCGTTGGTGATCGTGGGGGCGCCCCACTTCTTCTCGAGGACGACGTTGCGGCCCTTGGGGCCGAGCGTCACCTTCACGGCGTCCGCGAGCTGGTTCATGCCGCGCTCGAGGCCGCGCCGCGCCTCCTCGTCGAACGCGATGATCTTGGCCATGTGAAGTGGTCCCTCCAGGACTGGGGGTGATTACTTCGGACCGCGCCCGCGCCCGCGACGGACGGCTCGCCTGCCTCGTGGTTCCTTCCCACCCGGCCTGCGGGCCTCACCGACCCGGTCCTTACGTTGTCACTCTCACCTTCAGAGTGCTAACGCAATGATTAGCACTCGACCCCCGAGAGTGCAAGGCGCGCTCGCGTGGCGGGCGCTCGTCGAGGGGTGGCGATCGGGTGAGCCGAGGGGTGACGGGCGGGCGCGAGCGCCCCTTGGGCCGGGCACGGGCGTCGGCCCCCGCGACCACCGCCGGCCAGGCCGTTCGACCACGCGGAAGGGCCCGCACCCCGGGGGGCACGGGCCCTTCTGAGAAGACCGGTCGCGTGAGCGTTGGTCGTGGTGCGCGTTCAGGCAGCGACGCGAACCATGTCGGCCTGCGGTCCCTTCTGGCCCTGCGAGATCTCGAACTCGACCCGCTGGCCCTCTTCAAGGGTGCGGTAGCCGTCCATCTGAATCGCGCTGTAGTGGACGAAAACATCCGCACCACCGTCGACCGCGATGAAGCCGTACCCCTTCTCCGCGTTGAACCACTTGACGGTGCCCTGAGCCATGCCTAACTCCCCTATTACTGGCCCTTGCACAGATCCACACTTCGCGGATCCGGGTCAGACCTCACCCCCCACGGTTGGGGGCGTGCGCCGGAACGCGTCGACCGCGGCCGAATGTATCTGTCCAACTGCCGTCTGCAACAGGTCAATCGGACGAGAATTCTGGACGCGCAGGGTCCGGAATGTGGGGAGAATTCGCCTGAATTCAGGGCAAGTCGGGCTCCACAAAGGGAACAAAAGCCTCGAAAGACGCGCACACTTTGGCTACATCTTGTCGGACTCGCGGCAGGAATTCAGGGTTCCGATCAGCGGATCGGTATCGCGTTCCCCAACTGTACCCCGCTCAACCACACAGAATTGCCCCCTCCGCTTCTCTCACGGAGGGGGCAATTCGATGAACTCTCGGTAATCGTCGTTACCGAAGGTAACAAACAGGCCGGTCGACCCGTTCAGCCACCGGCGACGGCGGGAATGATCGACACACCGGCACCGTCCGGCGTCGCCGTCTCCAGCCCCTGCTCGAACCGCACGTCGTCGTCGTTCACGTACACGTTGACGAACCGGCGCAGCTTGCCCTGGTCGTCGAGCACCCGGGCGGCGATCCCGGTGTGGTTCTTCTCCAGGTCGGCGATGACCTCACCGAGGTTCGCGCCCTCGGCGGCGACCTCGGCCTGCCCGCCCGTGTAGGTGCGCAGGATGGTGGGGATGCGGACGGTGACGCTCATGACTTCAAAACCTCCGGGTTGGGTGACGCACCTGCTTCCAGGGGCGCGGGGCTGTGCCGATATGCGGCTCCGCCGCGTGGGCGCGACCAGCCCCCCACCGGCCCGCAGCGAACAACGGTCAGACGAGTCCCGCGTCCCGGAACGACTCCAGGCTGGGGCGAATGGTCGCCGTGAGCCCGGTCCCGGCCACCGCATCCAGCGTCTTCAGACCATCACCGGTGTTCAGGACGACGATCGACTTCGACGGGTCGAGCAGCCCGTTCTCCAGCAGCTTCTTCGTCACGCCGACCGTCACACCACCGGCGGTCTCCGCGAACACACCCTCGGTCCGCGCCAGCAGCTTGATCGCCTCGACGACCTGCTCGTCGTTCACGTCCTCCACCGCACCGCCGGTCCGCCGCGCGATGTCCAGCACGTACGGCCCGTCCGCCGGATTGCCGATCGCCAGCGACTTGGCGATCGTGTCCGGCTTCTGCGGCCGTACGACGTCGTGCCCGGCCTTGAAGGCCGTGGACACCGGCGAGCAGCCGAGCGCCTGCGCGCCGAAGATCTTGTAGGGCTTGTCCTCGACCAGCCCGAGCTTGATCAGCTCCTGGAGACCCTTGTCGATCTTCGTGAGCTGCGAGCCGGAGGCGATCGGCACGACCAGCTGGTCCGGCAGCCGCCAGCCGAGCTGCTCGCAGATCTCGTACGCCAGGGTCTTGGAACCCTCCGCGTAGTACGGCCGGAGGTTGACGTTGACGAAGCCCCAGCCCTCACCGGCAGGGTCGCCGATCAGCTCGGAGCAGAAGCGGTTCACGTCGTCGTAGTTGCCCTCGATGCCGACGAGCTCGCCGCCGTAGACCGCGGCCATGACGACCTTGCCCTGCTCCAGGTCGTGCGGGATGAACACGCAGGAGCGGAAGCCGGCGCGGGCCGCGGCGGCACCCACGGCGCCGGCGAGGTTGCCGGTGGAGGAGCAGGAGAGCGTGGTGAAGCCGAAGGCGCGGGCGGCCTCGATGGCCTGGGCGACGACACGGTCCTTGAAGGAGTGCGTCGGGTTGCCGGAGTCGTCCTTGATGAACAGCTTGCCGGCGTCGACGCCCAGCTCGCGCGCGAGGTTGTCGGCCTTGACGAGCTGGGTCCAGCCCGGATTGATGTTCGGCTTGTCCGCGACGTCGGCCGGGACCGGCAGCAGCGGGGCGTAGCGCCAGATGTTCGCCGGGCCCGCTTCGATCCGCTTGCGGAGCTCCTCGGTGTCGTAGGCCGAGAAGTCGTAGGCGATCTCCAGCGGGCCGAAACACTCCTCGCACGCGAAGACCGGTCCGAGGGGTACGCGGTGACCGCACTCGCGGCAGCTCAGCGCCGCGGCGGGACCGAGGTCTACGGTGGAGTCAGTGGTGTTTGCGACAGTCTGCACAGCCATGTGAGGCGAGGCCCTTCCTCATCTTCCTCACGACGCATCTCGCCGTGAGACGGATTTGGCACCTTCCCGAGCCGGGACCTCGCGGAGCGGTCGACAGTGACCTACGAGTATCGGCTGGAGGGTTGCCGGGGCTTCATCGGGCCGTATCCCTCTGCCCCTCTGGATGAGCTGTATGTGGTTGTAGGCGGCGGGTGACGCCGGACATGCGATGGTCATCCGCCTCGTTCAAGACTGTAACCGACGACCAGGACAGTTGAGATAGTCGTCCGAAACGCGAGATGACTGTACCCGTCAGCCGCTACCGCGGCGGGCAGTGCGTCCCGCCGAGAGCACGCAGAGGAGCCGCCACTGTGCTGGAAGAAGTCGAGCGCTGGCTGAGCGCGCGTTCCTGGTCGGCGAACGATCGCCCGCTCCACCAGATCCTGGCCGCCAAGCAGCGCACGGGCCGGACGGTCAGCGTCGTGCTGCCCGCCCTCGACGAGGAGGCGACGGTCGGCGACATCGTCGCCGTCATACGCCACGACCTGATGCGGCAGGTCCCGCTCGTCGACGAGCTGGTCGTCGTCGACTCCGGCTCGACCGACCGTACGTCGGAGGTGGCCGCCGCCGCGGGCGCCCGGGTGGTGCACCGGGACGGGATACTGCCGCGTCTGCCCGCCGTGCCCGGCAAGGGCGAGGTGCTGTGGCGTTCGCTGCTCGTCACCCGCGGGGACATCGTCTGCTTCGTCGACGCCGACCTCAGGGACTTCTCGTCCGACTTCGTCTCCGGGATCGTGGGCCCGCTGCTCACGGACCCGGACGTGGACCTGGTGAAGGCCATGTACGACCGGCCGCTCTCCGGTGCCGCCGGGCAGGGCGGCCGGGTCACCGAGCTGATGGCACGCCCGCTGCTCAACATGCACTGGCCGCGGCTGGCCGGCTTCGTGCAGCCGCTCGGCGGCGAGTACGCGGCCCGCCGCTCACTGCTGGAGCAGCTGCCGTTCCCCGTCGGCTACGGCGTGGAGCTGGGGATGCTGGTCGACGCCCTGCACCTGGTGGGCCTGGACGCCCTCGCCCAGGTGGACGTCGGGGTGCGCAAGCACCGGCACCAGGACGGGCAGGCGCTGGGCCGGATGGCCGCCGCGATCTACCGCACGGCCCAGCTGCGGCTGGCCCGCGGGCATCTGATCCGGCCGTCCCTGACCCAGTTCGAGCGGGGGGAGGACGGCTTCGAGCCGCGAACGTACTCGGTGGACACCGAGGAGCGTCCGCCGATGGTGGAGATCGCCGAGTACCAGGCGCGCAGGGCGGCCTGACCGGGGCCGTTTTCGGCCGCGTACGGCAGATCCGCACGTTTGAGCGTTTCCGGGCCGGGCTAGGTTGAGGCTTATGGCTTCAACGTACGGTGCTGCGCAGGTGCTGGTGGCCTCCAACCGGGGTCCGGTCTCCTACACGGTGGGTGAGGACGGTTCGCTGGACGCCAAACGGGGCGGCGGCGGGCTGGTGTCCGGCCTCTCCGCGATCGGCTCGGACGCGGACGCGCTGTGGGTGTGCTCGGCGCTGTCCGACGGCGACCGGGAGGCGGTCCGGCAGGGCGTCGGCGAGGACGGCGTACGGATGCTGGACATCCCGGCCGACGTGCACGCCGACGCGTACAACGGCATCGCCAACTCGGTCCTGTGGTTCGTGCACCACATGCTCTACCAGACACCCCTGGAGCCGGTCTTCGACGCGGAGTTCCGGCGGCAGTGGGCGTCCTACGAGACGTACAACCGGGCGTTCGCCGAGGCGCTGGCCGAGGAGGCGGCGCGGGGCGCGGCGGTCGTCGTACAGGACTACCACCTGACGCTGGTGCCGGGCATGCTCCGCGAGCTGCGGCCCGACCTGCGCATCGGCCACTTCTCGCACACGCCGTGGGCGCCGCCCGAGTACTTCCGGATGCTGCCGGACGACGTGGCCGCGCAGGTGCTGCGCGGCATGCTCGGCGCGGACCGGCTGGGCTTCCTCACCGAGCGCTGGGCGGAGGCGTTCACCGCGTGCGCCGAGCGGTTCGCCGGCGGGCTCGGCGGCACGCGGATCGGCGTGCACGGGCTGGGGGCCGACGCGGACTTCCTGCGCAAGCGGGCCCACGAGCCGGACGTCGAGGAGCGGATCGCCGCGCTGCGGCAGGAGATCGGCGAGGGCCGCCGCACCATCGTCCGGGTCGACCGCACCGAGCTGTCCAAGAACATCGTGCGCGGCCTGCTGGCCTACCGCCGGCTCCTCGAGACCCACGCCGAGTGGCGCGAGCGGGTGGTGCACGTGGCCTTCGCGTACCCCTCGCGGCAGGACCTCGCGGTGTACCGGGACTACACGGCCGAGGTGCGGCGGCTCTCGGAGGAGATCAACGCCGAGTACGGGACGCCGGGGTGGACGCCGGTCGTACTCAACCTCAAGGACGACTTCGCCCGCTCTCTGGCCGCCTACCGGCTGGCCGACGTGGCGCTCGTCAATCCCATCCGGGACGGCATGAACCTCGTCGCCAAGGAGGTCCCGGTCGTCTCCGACGCGGGCTGCGCGCTGGTGCTGTCGCGGGAGGCCGGGGCGCACGAGGAGCTCGGCGAGGACGCGATCACGGTCAACCCCTACGACGTGACGGGCACGGCCGCGGCCCTGCACGAGGCGCTGTCGATGCGCCCGGAGGAGCGCGCCGAGCGCTGCAAGCGCCTGGCGGCGGCGGCGACGGCACTGCCGCCGGCCCAGTGGTTCGTGGACCAGCTCGACGCGCTGAGGGGCTGAGGGGCGATGAGCACGAACGCGTTGCCCGCGCCGGTCACGAAGGCCGGGCAGGACGGGCTCGCCGCCCTGCTCGCCGATCCCGGCAAGGCGCTGGTCGCACTGGACTTCGACGGCACGCTCGCCCCGATCGTCGCCGACCCGGAGCTGGCCCGGGCCCATCCGAACGCACTGGGCGCGCTGGTGGCGCTCGCCCCGAGGGTCGCCGCCGTCGCGGTGATCACCGGCCGGCCGGCCGAGGTCGCCGTACGCAACGGCGGCTTCGCGGGCGTACCTGGTCTTGAGCACCTGGTCGTCCTCGGGCACTACGGCGCCGAGCGGTGGGACGCCCGCAGCGGCGAGGTCACCGCCCCCGAAGCGCACCCGGGCGTCGACGCCGTCCGCGCCGAGCTGCCCGGGCTGCTCGAAGGGAGCGGGACCTGGGTCGAGGACAAGGGCCGGGCGGTGGCCGTGCACACCCGCCGGGCCGCCGACCCGCAGGCCGCCTTCGACGCCCTGCGCGAGCCGCTCACCGGCCTGGCGATGCGGCACGGCCTGATCGTCGAGCCCGGCCGCATGGTCCTCGAACTGCGCCCGCCCGGCATGGACAAGGGCGCCGCCCTCACCGGATTCGCCCGGGAGATCGGCGCCGGGTCGGTCCTCTTCGCCGGCGACGACCTGGGCGACCTGCCCGCCTACGCCGCCGTCGACACCCTCCGCACGTCCGGCACCCCGGGTTTGCTGGTGTGCAGCGGCAGCGACGAGGTGACGGAACTGCGGGAGCGGGCGGATCTGGTGGTGGACGGCCCGGAGGGCGTGGTGGAGCTGCTGTCCGTGCTGGCCGATCGAATCGGCTGAGGGGGGCGCCCCCTCAGGGGCGAGGGGAACTGCGCGATCAACCCCCACGCACCCGCACCCGCACCCGGCGAACAACCGAAAAGCCCTGTCACCGCTCGCCCCGACGCCGCTCCCGAACCCGCCGCAGCCGATTGACCGTCACCGGGTCATGGGCCAAAGCCCTGGGATCATCCAGCAGCGCATTGAGAAGCTGGTAATACCGCACGGGCGCCAGCCCCAACTCCTCACGAACGGCCCGCTCCTTCACGCCAGGCCCGGAGAACCCCCGCCGCTCAAGAGCAAGAACGTCCCGCTCGAGACGCCCAAGCCCCTGCTCACCCGCGTCCTCATCCATGAACGGCACCGTAACGCCCACCACCGACAGCGGAGCTACTCCGCGCTCTCCGCCCGGCCGGCCGCCGCCTGGAGGTGGCCGAGGACGCCCGAGGGGCTGCCGCCGGGCGCGACGGCCTTGCCGATCTGCTGCTTGACCTGGGCGCTGACGTCGGCCCAGGACGTCTTGCCGACCGGGTAGAGCTCGGAGGCCAGCAGCTCCTCCAGGAACGGCCTGAGGTGCCGGTCCTCGTCGGAGTCGGCCATGGTGCCGGACGCGGAGGAGGTGACCGGCAGCAGGTCGTACTCGCGGGAGAAGGCCAGCACGTTCTTCTCGCTGTAGACGAAGTCCAGGAAGTCGCCCACCTGGTCGCGGTGGCCGTTCGCGCGGAACGCCGTCATCCAGTCGGAGACACCGAGCGTGGACTTGCTCGGGCCCTCGTTGCCCGGTGTGGGCACCATCCCGTACTTGACGCCGCTCTTGGCGGCCGTCTTCATCAACGAGGGGTGGCCGTTGAGCATGCCGACCTCGCCCTTGGCGAAGGCGGCGAACGCGGCGGCCCGGTTCAGCTCGCCCGGCGCGACCGGCCCCGTCAGGTCCTTGCCGACCAGGTCGTTCTTCAGCCAGGTGAAGGTGTCGATGTTCTCCGGGGAGTCGATGCCGTAGCTGTCGACGCTGTCGGTGTAGCCGCCCCCGCCGCTGAGCATCCACTGCATGGTCTCGGCCTGCGCCTCCTCCGGGCCGAGCGGCAGCGCGTACGGGTACGTCACGCCCTCGGCCTTGAGCGCCTCGGCGTCCTCGGCCAGGTCGTCCCAGGACTCGGGCGGGGTGATGCCGGCCTTGGCGAAGAGGGTCTTGTTGTAGAAGAGGACGCGCGTGGAGGCGGCGAACGGCATCCCGTACTGCACGCCCTTCACCTGGCCCGCGGAGGCCAGCTGCCCGACGAAGTCGGCCTGCACGGGTATGGAGAGCAGGTCGTCGGCCTTGTAGAGCTGGTTCTTGGCCGCGTAGTCGGCGTAGGCGCCGATCTGCGCCATGTCCGGCGGGTCACCGGCGGCGACCATCTCCCTGACCTTGCGGTCGACGTCGTTCCAGGAGTAGACGCTGACGTCGATGGAGACGTCGGGGTGGTCGGCCTCGTACTCCTCGGCGAGCTTGTCCCAGTACTTCTTCGAGCTGTTGGCCGGGCTGTCGCCGTAGTCGGCGGCGACCAGCTTGAGCGTCACGTCCTGGGAACCGCCCGTGATGCCGCAGCCGCCGAGAACCGCCGTCATGCCCAGTGCGGACGCCGCCGCGATCGTTCCTGCCATTCGCCGCCGCTGCACCGCTGCTCTTCCCCAACCCTGGCGTCGCCGCCTTTGAAGCTTTTCGATATCCGGATTAAGGTCTACACCACGTGAGTGGACTAGACCTCTTGCGGGTCCCCGGGTCACACTGTGTCCGTGAGACATGTCATCGCCCTCGACGTGGGCGGCACCGGAATGAAGGCAGCCCTGGCCGGGCCGGGGGGCGAGGTGCTGCACCGGGCCCGCCGGGCCACGGGACGCGCCCAGGGGCCGGGCGCCGTCGTCGCGGGCATCCTCGACTTCGCCGCCGAGCTGCGCGCCTACGGCGCCGAGCACTTGGGCACGCCCGCGTCCGCCGCCGGCGTGGCCGTCCCCGGCATCGTCGACGAGGCGCGCGGCGTCGCCGTCTACGCGGCGAACCTCGGCTGGCGCGACGTCCCCCTGCGCGAGCTGCTGACGCAGCGCCTCGGCGTCCCGGTCGCCCTGGGCCACGACGTGCGCACCGGCGGCCTCGCCGAGGGCCGGGTCGGTGCGGGCCGGGGCGCGGACCGGTTCCTGTTCGTGGCCCTGGGCACCGGCATCGCGGGCGCCATCGGCGTCGACGGCCGGGTCGAGGCGGGCGCGCACGGCTTCGCGGGCGAGATCGGCCACATCGTCGTACGCCCCGGCGGGTCCCCCTGCCCGTGCGGGCAGTACGGCTGCCTGGAGCGCTTCGCTTCGGCGGCGGCCGTGACCGAGGCCTGGGCCGCGGCCTCCGGCGACCCGGGCGCGGACGCGGCGGACTGCGCGAAGGCGGTGGACTCCGGCGACCCGAAGGCCCGGGCGGTCTGGCAGGACGCCATCGACGCCCTCGCTGACGGCCTGGTCACGGCTGTGACCCTGCTGGACCCCCGCACCCTGATCATCGGCGGCGGGCTGGCCGAGGCCGGGGAAACCCTCTTCACACCCCTGCGGGAAGCGATCCGCAGCCGCGTCACCTTCCAGAAGCAGCCGACGGTCGTCCCCGCGGCGCTGGGGGAAGTGGCCGGATGTCTGGGCGCCGGACTCCTGGCCTGGGATCTCCTCGACAACACCGACCGCACGGAGGTAACGCCCTGATGGCAGCCGACTCAGGGGCGCGGGGAACTGCGCGAACAACCACGACGCACCCGCACCCCGCGACGGCCGGACACCCCACGGTCCTCACCGGCGCGACCGTGGTCCTCCCCACCGGAACCGTCGAAAAAGGCCAGGTCGTTGTCGACGGCACCCGCATCACCCGGGTCGCCCCGGAAAACGCCCAGGTCATCGACGTAACAGGCCACTACGTGATCCCCGGCTTCGTCGACCTGCACAACCACGGCGGCGGCGGAGCCTCCTTCACCTCCGGCTCGGTCGACGACATCCTCAAGGGCATCCACACCCACCGCCTGCACGGCACGACCACCCTGGTCGCCTCCACCGTCACCGGTAACATGGACTTCCTCACCCGGCGGGCCGGCCTGCTGAGCGAACTCGCCGAGCAGGACGACGTCGCCGGCATCCACTTCGAGGGCCCGTTCATCTCCCCCTGCCGCAAGGGCGCCCACTCCGAGGCCCTCCTGCGCGACCCCCACCCCGCGGACGTCCGCAAGCTGATCGACGCGGCCCGGGGCCGGGCGAAGATGCTCACGCTGGCCACCGAGCTCCCCGGCGGCCTGGACTCCGTACGCCTCCTCGCCGACCACGGCGTGATCGCGGCGATCGGCCACACGGACGCCACGTACGAGCAGACGGTCGAGGCCATCGACGCGGGCGCCACGGTCGCCACCCACCTCTTCAACGCGATGCCCCCGCTCGGCCACCGCTCCCCCGGCCCGATCACGGCACTCCTGGAGGACGACCGGGTCACCGTCGAGCTGATCAACGACGGAACGCACCTGCACCCGGCGGCACTCCAGCTGGCGTTCCACCACGCGGGAGCGGACCGCGTCGCGTTCATCACGGACGCGATGGACGCGGCCGGCTTCGGCGACGGGCGCTACTGGCTGGGCCCGCTGGAGGTGGAGGTCGCGGACGGCGTGGCCCGGCTGGTCGAGGACGGCACGATCGCCGGCTCGACCCTCACGCTGGACCGCGCCTTCCAGCGGGCGGTCACGGTCGACGGCCTGTCCGTCGAGGACGCGGTGACGGCCCTGTCCGCCACCCCGGCCCGGCTGCTCGGCATGGCCGACACGATCGGCTCACTGGAGCCCGGAAAATACGCCGACCTGCTGATCCTGGACTCCGCGTACGAGGTGAAGGGCGTGATGCGCCGGGGTGAATGGGTGGTCGGTCCCCAACTGGGCTGATCCATCCCCCAGTCGAAGACGGTGGCCGACTCCAGGACTGGGCCGGCCGCCGTCTCTTTGACATGATCAGGGAACGTTCACGGCAACAAGCGCGTCTGCGGGGAGGTCGTCCCGGTGATCCTCACGGTCACGCTGAACAGCGCTCTCGACATCACCTACCGCGTACGGTCCCTCAGGCCGCACGCCTCGCACCGCGTCTCCGAGGTGACGGAACGCCCCGGCGGCAAGGGCGTGAACGTGGCCCGGGTCCTCGCGGCCCTCGGGCACGAGGTGACGGTGACGGGATTCACGGGCGGGGCGACGGGCCGGGTCGTGCAGGAGAAGCTCGCGGCGGTACCGGGCGTGATGGACGCGCTGGTCCCCCTCTCGGGCGCGACCCGCCGCACGGTCGCCGTGGTCGACGAGCGCACCGGCGACACCACCCAGCTGAACGAACCGGGTCCGACGGTCCTGCCCGCCGAGTGGTCGGCGTTCCAGGAGGCCTACGAGGACCTGCTCCCCTCCGCCACCGCTGTGGCCCTGTGCGGCAGCCTGCCGCCGGGCGTCCCGGTGGGCGCGTACGCGGGCCTGATCCGTACGGCCCGCTCCTTCGGTCTCCCGGTCCTCCTGGACACCAGCGGCGAACCCCTGCGCCGGGGCGTCGCGGCCCGCCCCGACATCATCAAGCCGAATGCCGACGAACTGGCGGAACTGACGGGCTCCCACGACCCACTCCGCGCGACCCAGGACGCCCGCCGCCGGGGCGCGGGCGCGGTGGTCGCCTCCCTCGGCCCCGGGGGCCTCCTCGCCGCCACCCGAGAGGGCCGCTGGCGAGCGACCCCACCGACCTCGCTACGGGGCAACCCGACGGGCGCGGGCGACGCGGTGGTGGCGGCCCTGCTCTCGGGCCTGGTGGAACACCTCCCCTGGCCGGACCGCTTGGCCCGGGCCATCGCCCTGTCGGCGGCGACGGTGCAGGCACCGGTGGCCGGGGAGTTCGACCGGGGGGTGTACGAGGAGCTGCTCGGGAGGGTGACGGTCTCGGCGGAGATCAGCGCGGCCTGACGCAGTGCAGCTGCGCCTGCGATGCCATTTGGACACTGCAGAGTAGCTTTCAGTCAATCTACCGCCCTTTTCTCCACAGTTGTGATCGCCAACATGAGTTGACGATGCACTGCCAATCTCACAAAGGGGCGGGTATGAAAAAGAGGACCGTAGCAACTTGTACCGGCGCAGCAGCTCTTCTGCTGGCCGCATTCGCAACCAGTCCGGCACAAGCACAAGCTGCTGAAACGGCTTACGCAGGGTGCACGACTACTGGCACCTCGGGGGCCGTCAAGATCACAAACTGGCACGGGCCCGCCGCGAAGGTCGGCCTTGAGTTCAACCTGAGCGACATCAGCCCAGACGACCACCACGTGCGGATACGGCTGGTCAGCGAGCAGTACAACGGTAAAAGAGTGAACTGGCCCTGGAGGAAGAATTTCGGCGGGTCGGGAACGACCGAGAACTGGACCAGCAGCGCTTCGGATGATGCAGGGCTTTTCGAAATCGGCGTGCAAGTGGCCAGGTTTGAAGGTGAGAAGCTGCTTAATTCCTGCACCGACTGGGCCTGACGAATAGCCCACACGCAGTTCGGAACACCGCCGGATTACCGAAGCCGGCGGTGTTTCCCGATCAATCCTTTACCTGGCCCGCCTTCAGCCACAACTGGTCCAGGAGGACGTTGCACTTGTCGCCGTCCCCGCAGGACAGCGTGATCGTGTTGGTGCCCTTGTTCAAGGTCGGCCAGGCGTAGGTCTTCGTCCAGCCCTTGGTGAGATCACCGTCCGAGGTATGGGTGAAGTTGCCCATGTTCATCTTGCTGCCGAACGGCTTGCCGTTGACGGTGAGGGTCATCTCCTGGTCCTCGTCCACCGTGCTGTAGCGGGCGAAGACGGTGTAGGTGCCGTCCTTGGGGACACCGTTGACGGTCCAGGTGACGGAGGAGCCGACCTGGTTGAGGTTCCCGACGTAGATGCCGCCGTCGGACTGGGCGCCCTTGACGTCCTGGGCGAGGCTCGCGCCGCCCCCCAGCCGCAGCGCCTTGGCGTCGATCTCAGGCAGGTCCGCCTTGCTCTCGCCCGCCTTGCTCGTCGACGGGCTCGGCTTCGACTCCTCGGACTGGGTCGGGTTCGTGCCCACCTTGTCGGAGGCGGCGTCCTTGTCCTTGTCGCCGCCCAGCATGGCCACGCCGATGCCGATGACGACCGCGGCGACCACCGCGACCGCGCCGATCAGGAGGCCCTTGGTGTTGGGGCCGCGGCCGCCCCGGCCGCCGCCACCGCCGCCCGGCACCTGCTGCTGCGCCGTCTGCGCACCGCCCGGCAGCGTCTCCGGCGCCGCGTAGTGCGCGTTCGGCCGGCTGGGCGTGCCCTGCTGCTGCGGGACCTGGCCGTAGGGCGCCGCCTGGGCGGTCTGCGACTGCTGGCCGTACTGGCGCGTGCCGACCGCGCGCACCCGGTTGACCGAGTTCGGGTAGCCGTAGCCACCGGACGGCGGCTGGGCTCCGTTGGCCTGCCCGTCGGCGTAGAGATAGCCGAACGGGTCGTCGTCCTCGGGCGTGCTCGCGCCGTTGTTGCCGGGCGTCATCCCTTGGTCTCCTCAGTCAGGTGCGGTGCATGCGGTACACGGGTGAGTAAGCGAGCCTACCCGCTCCCGGAGACCCAAACGGGTGACTCAGACCGCATCAACTCACTGACCAGGGCTTCACCCGGCGCGTCTGTGTTGTTTGGGACGAGATCGTTTCTCGACGTACATCCGCTCGTCAGCGGATTTCAACACTTCGTCCGCCGTCATTCCACAGTGTGCCCATCCGATGCCGAAGCTGGCGCCCACCCGGACGGCCCGCCCCTCGGCACGGATGGGCTGGATGATCTCGTTGCGGAGCCGGACCGCGAGGTCCTGGGCGTCGGCCCGGCCGAGCCCGTCGGCCAGGATGACGAATTCGTCACCCCCGAGCCGCGCGACCGTGTCCCCGTCGCGGACGCCGTTGCTCAGCCGCCGGGCGACCTCGATGAGAACCGCGTCACCCGCGTTGTGCCCGAACCGGTCGTTGATCGACTTGAAGCCGTCGAGGTCGCAGAAGAGCACCGCGAGACCCTTGGTGCCGTCGTCGTGGTCGCCGTCGCCGTCCGGGGCGATGGTGTGCACGTGGTGGTCGTAGGCGTCGAGCGGCTCGGCGCCCTGCCGGAAGTCGAAGCCGGGGCCGACCACGTCGAAGGCGGGGTGGCCGTAGGCCGCGTCGATGGATTCCACGGCGGCGTGCGGGGATGACGCGCGTTGACAGAGCCGGGCGGACAGGCGCGAGCGCAGCTCCGCGGAGTTCGGCAGGCCGGTGAGGGAGTCGTGCGAGGCGCGGTGGGCGAGCTGGAGCTCGCGGCGCTTGCGTTCCTCGATGTCCTCGACGTGCGTGAGGAGGAAGCGGGGCCCGTCGGCGGCGTCCGCGACGACGCTGTTGCGCAGCGACACCCACACATACGTGCCGTCGCGGCGGCCGAGGCGGAGCTCCGCGCGTCCGCCCTCGGCCGAGGTGCGCAGCAGGGTGCCTATGTCCTCGGGGTGGACCAGGTCGGAGAACGAGTAGCGGCGCATCGCGGAGGCGGGGCGGCCCAGCAGCCGGCACAGCGCGTCGTTCGTGCGCAGGATTCGGCCGTGCTGGTCGCCGCCCATCTCGGCGATGGCCATGCCGGACGGTGCGTACTCGAAGGCCTGCCGGAAGCTTTCCTCGCTCGCGCGCAGCGCCTGCTGCTCGCGCTCGAGCCGGACGAGGGCGCGCTGCATGTTGGCGCGCAGCCGGGCGTTGCTGATGGCGATGGCGGCCTGGAAGGCGTACATCTGGAGCGCCTCACGGCCCCATGCGCCGGGCCGGCGGCCGTTGCGCGGCCGGTCCACGGAGAGCACGCCGATCAGCTCGCCGCACGCCGCGTTGCCTTGCGGGCCGGGCGCGTACATGGGCGCGAAGAGCCGGTCGGCCGGGTGCCACTCGTCCTCGAAGCGGGGGGCGGGGCCGTCGGTGTACCACTGCGGGACGTCGTCGTCGTCGAGGACCCAGCCCTCGGTGTGCGGTATGAACACCAGGTCGCCCCAGTGCTCGCCCATGCCGAGGCGGCGTTCCCAGGACTCGCGCGAGCCGACACGGCCGGTGATGAGGGCCTCGGCGGCGGGGTTCCCGGCGAAGGCGGCGACGACGAGGTCGCCGTCCGGCCGTACGAGGTTCACGCACGCCAGCTCGTACCCGAGGGCCGCGACGACGCCGTCCGCGACGGTCTGCAGTGTGTCCGCCAGGCTGCGGGCCGTGTTCATGTCGGCCATGACCTGGTGCAGTTGTCGCAGGGACGCAAGGCGGACGTAGGGTTCCGACTCGCTCTCCATGCTCGCCCTCCCCCCGAGACCTCGCAGCGAATCAAGGGTTCTCATCGGCGTATCGTCCTGGCAGCTTCCCAGCCACTGAATCACAGCGCGCTGCTCACTCGGTACACAGGGTCAACAATTCCTACCCCTTGTGACTCAAGTCACAGGCAAACCTGAACAATTGAGTGGAGTTTCTGCGTTCTTCACGTGCGGCCACGAACGCAAACTTTGTCAGGTTGCGCACATGTTTTTCCTACGTGCTCGTTTTTCCTACGTGCTCTCCGGCGTGCCGCGCAGGGTCCGTCGGGAGTCCTAGGACCGTGATCGGGCGGGAGTCCGATGCGGGACGTGCGGGGCGGAGACTAGCGTTTCCAGCGTGCCGAACACTCCCGCTGCCACGTCCCCGATCATTCCGTCGCCCGCCTCCGGGCATGCTGAGGGGGTGAGCAACGACGAGTTCCGCGCCGCCATGTCCCGGCTGGCCTCGGGTGTGGTCCTGGTGACCGCGCAGGAGGCGTCGCTCGACCCGGACGACCCCTCGGCGCCGGATGTCGAGGACGTGGGCATGACGGCCACGGCCTTCATGTCGGTGTCCCTGGACCCGCCCCTGGTGCTGGTGAGCCTGCGCGAGGGCTCCCGCATGGACGATCTGCTGGAGGAGCAGGAGCTGTGGGCGGTCTCGGTCCTGTCCGAGAGCCAGCGGCACATCGCGGGCCGTTTCGCGATGAAGGGCCGCCTCAGCGACCGGCTGCTGTTCGCCGACATCCCGTACACCCGCGGCGAGTACACCGACGCGCCGCTGGTCGGCGGCGCCCTGGCCGTCCTGGAGTGCCGCAGCGAGCAGCGCGTCCGGGCGGGCGACCACACGCTGGTCATCGGCCGCGTCCTGACGGCGCGGGTGCCGAGCGCGGAGGGCGGGCCGCTGACGTACTTCCGGGGCCGGTACCGGCAGTTGGGCTGAGGAAATCGTTGGCCCGGTGGTGAGCCGCCCTCCTAGGGTGCGCGCATGACCGAGACCGGCATGCGCCTCGCAGAAATCACCTCCGGGAACCTCGACGCCGCCCTCGGCATCGCCGTCCGTCCCGACCAGGAGCACGCGGTCGCCCCGGTCGTGAAGTCCCTCGCCGAGGCCTATGTCCACCCCGGCATCGCCTGGCCCCGCCTGATCCTCGACGGCGACCGCCCGGTCGGCTTCCTGATGGCCTTCCTCGACATCGACTGGTACGAGAACGGCGGCGTCCGCCGCTCGGGCCTGTGGCGGTTGAACATCGCGGCCGGTGAGCAGGGCCGGGGGTACGGCCGGTTCGCCGTCGAGTCGGTCGCGGAGGAACTGCGCCGGCGCGGCGGCGAGGAGTTCTACGTCACATGGCACCCGGGGCCCGACGGCCCGGAGAACTTCTACCTCGGACTGGGCTTCCGCCCGAACGGGGAGACCAGCGGAGGCCAGACCGTGGGCGTCATGGAGCTGGTCTAGAACCTAGGACCAGTTCTGCCCGCCGCGCCCCCGCTTCGTCTCCGAGCGCTGCTTCTTCTCCCGCAGCCGGCGTTCGTTGATGCCCCGGGGGATCCGGGTGGGCTTGCGGGGTCTGGGCG
>NZ_POUC01000141.1 GCF_002891435.1 Streptomyces cahuitamycinicus | reverse complement strand
GAGTTTGTCGGCAGCGTCAGATGTGTATAAGAAACAGGGGGTACCCCGCGGCACATGACCGGCATCGAACTCAGCAGCAACGCGTTCAACGACCACTCCTTCATCGCGCGCCGGCACGCGTACGAGGGACCGAACGTCTCTCCGCCGCTGACCTGGAGCGGTGTGCCGGACGACGCGGCCGAACTGGTCCTGCTGTGCGAGGATCCCGACGCCCCGTCGGGCACCTTCGCGCACTGGGTCGTGGTCGGCATCGACCCGCACAGTGACGGCGTCGAGGCCGGGCAGAGCCCACCGGGCGGCACGGAACTCGTCAACGGCTACGGGCAGCACGGCTGGGGCGGCCCCCATCCGCCACCGGGGGACGACGCCCACCACTACTTCTTCCGGCTCTACGCCCTGTCCGAGCCGTGCGTCCTGCCCGACGCGCCGCGCGCGGACCAGGTGCACGAGGAGGTCGAGAAACACCGCCTCGCGGACGGGACGCTGGTGGGGCTGTACCAGCGCTGAGCCTTCACCCCGCCTCGCCCGCACTACAACGGTTGGTTGTGGAAGGGGGCTGGACGGTTGTTTGCCCGGCCTGCGTGCTTCTCGCTTGGATGACTCCCGGACAACACCGGGTTGTCCGGGAGAGCGGGGAGTGCGCCGGGTATGGCGGGCAGACGGTCGCTGGGGCGGCGGTTCGGGTGGCTGTGGGGTGCGTACGCGGTCAGTACGGCCGGCACATGGCTCGCGTTCGACGCGTTCGCCCTGATCGCGGTCCTGGCCCTGGACGCCGGGCCGGCGCAGGTGTCGCTGCTGGCCGCGGTCGGACCGGCGGTCGGCGCGGCGGTGTCGGTGCCCCTCGGGCCGTGGGTGGAAGTCCGGCGCAAACGGCCGGTGATGATGGCGACGGACCTGGTCCGGTGCGTGGTGCTGCTGAGCATCCCCGTGGCGTTCGCGCTCGGCCGGCTGAGCTTCGGCCAGTTGCTGCTGGTGTCGGTGGCCGTCGCGGCGGCCGACATCACCTTCGGCGCGGCGGCCGGGGCGTTCCTGAAGGACCTCCTGCCGCGGCAGGACCTGCTCGTGGCGAACGGACGGTTCGAGGCGACGACCTGGACCGCCAGCATGGTCGGTCCGCCGCTGGGCGGGGCCGCGATCGGCCTGTTCGGTCCGGTGACGACGGTGGTGGCCGACGCGGTGAGTTATCTGCTCTCGGCTGCCGGCATCCGGGCGATCGGCGACGCCGAGCAGCGCCCGGCACGACCGGAACCCGCGGTGACCCGGGCCCGCGACCTGCTGGAGGGCTGGCGCCACATCCTGGCCGATCCGGCACTGCGCCCGCTGTTCTTCAACACGCTCCTGGTCAACTCCCTGATCATGGCGGCGTCTCCGCCGCTGCTGATCCTGATGGTCGACGACCTGCACTTCGCTCCCTGGCAGTACGCCCTTGCCTTCGCGCTGCCCTGCACCGGCGGCCTGCTCGGCTCCCGACTGGCCCCACGCCTCGTCGCCCGCCACGGCCGGCACCGGGTCCTGGTCACGGCGGGGGCGCTGCGGGCCTGCTGGCCGATCGGCCTGGTCTTCACCGGCCCCGGCACGCCCGGCCTGGCCCTGGTCATGGTGGTCGAGTTCGGCCTGATCACCTGCTGCGCGGTCTACAACCCGGTCCTCGCCACACACCGCCTCGACCGCACCCCCACGGGCCGGGTCACCCGCACCCTGTCCGCCTGGTCGGCCACCGGCAAGGCCACCACCGCGACGATGACCGCACTGTGGGGCGTACTGGCCGCCATGACCGGCCCCCGCACGGCCATCGCGCTGGCCGGAGCCCTGCTCCTCGTCACGCCGCTGCTGCTCCCCCGCCGGGACCACGCCACGGAGACCGGCGGTGAACCGGCCTCCGTGGCAGTGCGATCGGACGGTGGCTGACCGGATCCGGGGGCCGGGTCAGACCGCCCCGGGTGCCGGGTGACCGCCCCGTGGGGTGGGTCAGACCGCCCCGGGCACGTCCTCGGTGACCCCGTTCAACTCGGAGGCCGGGTCCGTCCCGTATGGGCGGGTGAGAATCTCCAGGCCGTGGCCCGCCGGGTCGAGGAAGTAGACGCCCCGGCCGCCGTCGTTGCGGTTGATGCGGCGGGGGTGGTTGCCGTGCGGGTCGGCCTGGATGGGGACGCGGGCCTTGACGAGACGGTCCAGCGCGTCGTCGAACTCGTCCTCGGAGACGAGGAACGCGTAGTGCTGCAGGGGGATGTCGGCGTCGATGGTGAGGAAGTCCAGCGTGACGCCGTTGGCGGTCGTCACGGGCAGGAACACGCCGGTCGGTGCCCCGACCTCCAGTCCCAGGATCTCCGCGAGGAAGTGAGCGGACTTCTCCCCGTCACGGGACAGGACGATGGTGTGATTGAACTCGACTGACACGGTTGAATGCCTCCACGGGCATCTCCGCGGCGCCTCCATGCCTCACCCGGACGGTGACCGGCACGCGATGCCGCGCGGTGGATCGTAGACAGGGCCCGCCGCGGTCGTCGAGCGGTTTTCGGCCGTATTCGAGGCCGGGACGGCCCCGCCCGCCCCTGGTGTCGCAGCCGGTCCTGACAGTTGTCAGGACCGTGTGGCCCGTGCTCCCCCTACGGTTCTGGAGACCATTCACCTTCGTCCTTCGGGGGACAGACACATGCAGCGACTGATCAGCCGTGCGGCCATGGGCCTCGCCGTGACCGCGCTCGCCGTCGGCGGCCTCGCGACCTCGGCGCAGGCGGCCCCGGCCGCCACGGCCGGCAACGGCGACCCGACCCTCACCGACGTCTACATCTGGGCCATCGACGTCAACCTGCGTCAGCAGCCGACCACCGCGTCGCCGCGGCTCGCGGTCCGTTCGCAGTGGTGGGGGGACGCCCTCTGCCAGAAGCAGGGCCAGACCGTGCACGACCCGGCCGTGGGCACCAACAACTGGTGGACCGCCGTCATGGAGTTCTCGGGCAGCGACATCGCCTGGCTGAACAACCTGTACATCCGCGGCGGCCAGAAGATCGCGGGAGTCCCGGACTGCTGACGCACCGTCGCCTGAACGCGCCTGCGGCGGACCACCGCGAGATCGGTGGTCCGCCGCGGGCGTGTGGCGTGCCGGGGTCAGTACCAGGCGGTGTTCACCAGGTCGTGGCCGTCGCACGAGAGCAGGGCGCGCGAGACCCGGCCGTTGAGGTTGTTACCCATCTGCGTGTAGGCGTAGTTGATGCCGGAGTCCACGGTCTCGGAGACCCAGCCGTCGTTCCGGCCCGTGCTGTTGTTGGAACGCTGCAGTACGGCCGCACAGCCGGGCCGGGAGTTCTCGATCCGGGCGAACGAGCCGCACTTGTCGGAGTAGAAGTACTTCAGGGCCATGCCCTCGGCGTGCTTGGTGGGCCCGATCTGCCGGAACGTACCCGAGCAGAACGAGGTGGTGGGGTACTGCCCCTCCATGCCGTAGAGGCCGTAGTTGCCGCCCGAGAACGCCTGGGCCTGGGCGGCGGTCGGAAGGAGTGCCATCGCCGCGGCGGTGCCCCCGGCGGCCAGCAGTGTCGTGAGTGATCGGCGGCTCATGAGCCCTCTTTCGTTTCGTTGCCGTGGGGTGGTCAGGTCGAGCACGGCGGCCGGCCCCCCGGGCCGGCCGTCGCTCGCTGCCGTGACCGTACGGGGCGTCACCGCACCGCCGACACCTGACACCTATCAGGGTCGAAGCCTCAGGTCACCCGCTCGGCCGCAGCCCTGACATCCGTCAGGAGCGCCCGCTCCGACAGGGCTCCTATCGTGGCGCCGCGGGCCGAGGTCCCGCCGGACAACCGGGCGATCCAGGAAGGGCAACCATGCGCATGCTCCTGCGCGGCGCCGCCGCGCTCGCGGCCGTCGTCACGGTCGCGTCACTCACGAGCGGTGCCGCGGCACAGCCCCTGACGGAAAGGGCGGCCGGGACCGTCCAGAGCTCAGCAGCCGCCCGGATCCCGCCCGGTGTCACCGCCGGCGTCGCCGTCTTCGACCGCCAGACCGGCACGTTCACCGAACGTGTCGACGACAGCGCGCGGTTCCGGTCCGCGTCGGTCGTCAAACTCCTGCTGGCGCTGGACTTCCTGTGGAATCGCGGGCCCGACTACGTCATCCCCGCGGCCGACCGCGCCCGGCTCGAGCCCATGCTGCGCGGCAGCGACGACGACGCCGCGAACCACTACTGGTCGACGTACGGCGGCCCGGCGATCATCAAGCGGATGCTCGACCGGCCCGAGGTCGGTCTGCGCGACACGGCGGCACCGCCCACCGAGTACGCGGGCTTCTGGGGCTACACGGCCATGTCCGCCCGGGACACGGTGGCCGTCTACCGGTACATCCTGGAGAAGGCACCCGCGCCCGTTCGCACCTTCATCATGGACAACCTGCGCCGCTCCACCCGTTGCTCCGCCACCGACCACTTCGATCAGCACTTCGGTGTCGCGGGGTCGTTCGACCGGCCCTGGGCGGTGAAGCAGGGCTGGTCCGGGAAGTACGCGAAGGGCACGTGCGGATCCCAGGCGACCCCCTCGGCGACGACCGCGCAGTCAGCCGCCGCTCCCGGCGCCGCCGCCGTGGACCTCATCCGCCCCGCACTGCACACCACCGGCACGGTGGGCGCGGACGACCGCACGATCGTGGCCGTGCTGACCCTGCACGCGGCGGGCACGTCGTACGGCAAGGCGTACACCGACATCGGCCGGCTGACCCGCTCGCTGAACGTGCCGGGCGGGGTACGGCCCTCCGGTACCTGGTTCGGCACCTGGGGAGAGCTCGTCAACGTCCGCAAGGGACCTGCCACGGGCGACGAGCGGATCACCCGGCTCCCCGCCGGGGTCGAGGTGCTGGTGGGCTGCCAGACCCGGGGCGAGGTGGTCAGCGTGCCGCCCTACACCAACGACTGGTGGGCCTATCTGCCCCAGTACGGGGGCTACATCTCCAACATCTACATCAGCTCGCCGGACAACCGGCTGCCGAACGTCCCGGAGTGCGGCTCGCCGCGGCCGTGACGGGAACGGGGGACGAGCGGTGGGTGGGGCTGCGGCCCCGCCCACCGCTCGCGTCGGTACGTCTCAGCCCTCGTACTCGGCGAGGTAGCGCAGCACCTTGTCCACGTGCGGCCGCACCCGCTCCGGCACGCCGCGCTCCTCGATGACCGTGCGGTCACTGGTGCGGTAGCCGGCCGCGACGAGCGCGGGAAGGTCCTTCTTCGGCAGACCCTCCTGCTTGAAACGCTGGTCGAGCCAGCACACGTACAGACTCATGGTGGAGATCGCGTCCGGCGGTGACATGTGGTCCTTGTCGCCGTCACCGTCCCCGTCGATCGCCCAGGCCCGGAACACCGACGGCGTCCACATGGCGATGCCGTACTCCTCGCTCTCCGGGCGGGAGGCCTTGGCGTCGAAGTTGCTCTCCGCCTTGATCAGCGCGGCGAGCAGGGCGGGCGTGATCTCCTCGTCGGTGCAGCGGTGGGCCGCGCGGGCGATGACGGGGCGCAGCGCCCGGGGTACGTCGGAGTTCTCAGGGATCTCACCGGCCGGCGGGCTGGGCGTGCCGGCGGCCGTGGGGGTGCCGCGGTCGCGTTCGTCGTCCCGGGTGAGGCCCCCTTCGCCTCCGCCGAGCAGGGCCGCCCCGGCCACCGCGGCGGCCGTCAGGACGACGAGCCCGGCCGCGACGGCGGGCACCCGTCTTCGGCGGCGGTGCGGACCGGCGGTGGCGGCCTCGACGCGGGCGGCGACGCTGCCGGCCGTGTGCGGCAGACGGGCGGCGTGGTCCGGGGCCAGGCAGTCGGCGATCAGCCGGCGCATGTCCTCGTCGAGGCCGGCGTCGAGCCGCAGGGGCGCGGTGCCGCGTGCGTAGGCCTGGGCGGCGAGCGAGCGGGCCCGGGCCGTCGCCCCCGGGAAGGGGTGGAGCCCGCCGGTGAGGACCTGGTGGGCGAGGACGCCGAAGGCCCAGATGTCGGCGGTGGGCCGGACGACGGCGCCCTGGGTGCCGGTGCGCTGGGACCACCACTCGGGCGGCAGGTGGTCGAGGGTGCCGAGCGGCGGCAGGTGGGCGTGGGTGCCGTCGAGTTCGGTGGCCAGGCCGAAGTCGGCCAGCCACACCCGGCCGCCCGGGCCCAGCAGCACGTTGGCGGGTTTGAGGTCGCCGTGCACCCATCCGGCGTCGTGCATGTGGGCCAGTCCGGCGGCGACTCCGCGCAGCACGCGGCCGGCGTCGGCGATCGGCCCGCCCGTCCCGGCGGCGTCCAGTACGTCCTTCAGGCTGGCCTCGGCCCGGTCCATGACCAGCGCGATCGCGCCGTCCAGGGCGGGCAGTCCCGGTGCCTCGACGGTGCACACGGCGTGGGTGCGGACGAGGTGGGGATGGTCGGCCTCCGCGCTGAACCGGACCTCGCGCGCCACGAGTTCACCGAGCGCCGCACGCTGCCCGGGCCCCAGGGCGCCGGTCGGAAGCACCTTCACCGCGACGGGCGTGCCGTCGGCGACCGTTCGGGCCTCGTACACGGTCCCCCAGCCGCCGGAGCCGATGACCGCGCCCACTTCCCAGCCCTCGATGCGGAAGCCCTCCGGGAGCCCGGGCGGGCGGGGCGCTTCCAGCTCGTCGTCCCGTTCCTCGGGCGTCGTCATGCCCGGGCCTCCTGCGAGTCGAAGGGGCGGCCCGCGCCGCGCGGCGGCAGCAGGCCGAGGTGCTCCTCGCCGACGAGACCGAAGCGCAGGGCGACGGAGGCGAGCCGGGTGCGCTTGGCGCCGGTGCGGCCGCCGTCGGCCGCCGTCGTGGCTTCCTCGCCGAGGTCCAGGCGCAGCTTGGCGAAGGCCAGGTAGTCGATGTGGTAGTTGACCGCGGAGCGGGTCAGGTCCCGGCAGGACTCCAGGGGCCGCAGCCGCTCCACGATCTGGCCGACGCCGGGCAGCGCCGAGTCGGAGGGGTCGCGCAGGCGGGGTTCGCACAGGGCGACCAGGACGAGGAAGTACTTCGACGTCGGGTCCAGGGCGAAGGGGTGGACGGTCTGTTCGCCGCCGCCCGGCACGGACTGCTCGCCGAGATAGGCGTGCTGGGGTGCGAACACCTTGAACGTGGCGGTGCCGGACAGGGCGGGCAGCACCACGCGGGAGAACTCGAAGGGCACGGGCGCCCCGAGCCGCCCGGGTGCGACGGTGAGGTACTCGCCCGCCCCCTCCAGGTTCTCCACCACGTACGACACGCTCCGGCTGAAGTTGGACAGCCTCCAGTAGTCACCCGCTGCTTCCAGTTGCCCGGCCCGGCGGGAGATCCCGGGGTCGGTGAGCACGATGCGCACTCCCGTCCCGCCGCGTCCGAAGTCCGCGATGTCCCCCGGTCCCAGGTGGATCAGTTCGGGACTGCCCGTCTCCCGCGCACCCCACTGTGTGGGACCGGGCAACTGCACGATGATCGTTTCCACGCGGACTCCCCCGCTGATGTCGCCCCCGATTTGGTCGCGAGGATTGTACGGTCGGCCTCCGCCTGCCGCGCAGCAGGCCGGGCCGCCTCAGGGGCGTTTCCCGGCGGTGCGCGACGAGTTCGGAGACGGTCGTACGGGGCCTCGCGGTTCCGGTTCGGCGGGGCGGTCGCGCGCGGCCACCGGTTATCGGCGGCCGCGTGCTCTCAGCCGAGGCAGATGACGAGCAGGCAGAGCTCCTTGGGCTTGGTGTCGGAGGGAGACGTCTCGGGCGGAGCGGTAGCCGCGGGCGGGGGTGTCGAGGGGGACTGCGGCTGCTGCGCGTCCGAGCCCCCGGACCCGGCGGCCGGCTCCGTCGTCGGCTCGGTGGCCGCGGACGCGGCGGAACCGGCGTCGCCGGTGGCCGTGTCGACGGTGTCCGTGACGGTCTTGCGCCGGGGCGGGGTCGTCAGCGGCAGTTCGCGGGGCGTGGCCACCGCGTCCGTCCGCGGGCCGGCCGGCGTGGTGCGGGGGTCGGCGGCCCGGGACTGCTGGTGGCGCGACGCCCGGTCGGCGCCGGACGGCGTGGTGGGGGCGGACTCGGAGCGCGGGGTTTCGGCCTGCTTCGACGTCGGTTCGGTGTACGTCGGCGCCTCGCCCACGGAGCCGCCCATGGTCGTGTCCTGCGGCGTCGTGGCCGCCTGCACGCCGGGCTTCGCGTTCCCCTTCATCGCGGCGACGGTCAGACCGCCTCCGACGAGCGCGACCGCCGTCGCGACCACGGCCCGGCGCTGGTTCTTCTTCCAGCGGGCCATCTGGCGACGCCGGGCCGCCCGCCCCTGCGGCCGGGCCTCGAAACCCTCGGCCGAGTCGGTGTCGGTGTCCGGGGGGGCGTACGCCTCGGACGAGCCGGAGCCGGGGTCCTCCTGAGAACGCGCGGGGATCTCGTCCCAGACGGTGCCGTCGTGCCAGGTGCCGGTGGCGGCCGGGTACTCCCAGGCGGCCGGTGCGCCCGGGGCCGTGGCGGGCGCGAGGGCCAGGCCCGGCCGGCCGTCGACGGCACCGGGGTCGATGTCCGGGGCGTAGGCGCCGCACCCCGGGCAGACCAGGGCGCCGTTGAGGTGGCGACGGCACGACGAGCAGTAGTCCATGTGTGCTTTTCCCGATCTGGCTGTTCCGGCGGCTCGCCGGCCGCGACCTGGTCACGTTCGCACGTGGGATCGAGCCGTAACGCTAACGAGACTTTGGAAGGGTGGTGTGCAGTCTGTGTGACACCCCTGCACAGATCCTCTGGATCTCACGTGTGCCACAAGTGACTCGCGAGTAAAAGGGACGAAGCCTGGGAACGCTGTGGCACCCGCGGTCACCCCCAGCGCCCTCCGCTCGCACCCGACCTCAACTCCCCCAATTTTTCTGCGAACTGACGCACAACCCTTTGCACGCCCGGCGGGTCACACCATGCAGGAGCAACCACCTCGAAGAGTTGCAAGGGGGAAATATGCGATTCACCCGTTCCGTCCTGGCCGCGTCCGCCGTGGCGGCCCTGTCCGTGGGGACCATGACCGCCCTGGCGTCGCCGGCCTCGGCCGCGCCCAACACCACACCGCAGAAGGTCTGCGGGAGCGGCTACAAGACGGTCAACTCGGCGACCGTCGGCTCGTTGGGGACCGTCTACCTGACCTACAACGCCTCCAACGGCCAGAACTGCGTCGCGACCATCCGCAACAACCCGGGCAAGGCCGTGAACATGTCGGCCTGGATCTATGTCCCGGACACCGAGGAGAGCCACTACGACGAGGGCCTGTTCACGTCGTACGCCGGACCGACGTACGCCTACGGCAAGGGCCACTGCGTCGACTGGGGCGGCAGCATCGCCAACACGTACGTGCAGGTGTACGGCTCCAACTGCGGTTCCCTGAAGGAACACCGGGTCACCTTCACCCGCTGAGCCCCCTCCAGCCGGGCCATCACCGTCCCCTGACGCGCACGTCACGGAGGACCGTGGTGGCCCGGTCTCCTTCCCGGCAGCCGCTTCTTCGGCAATCCGCTGTTCGCAGCCCGCCCGGGCGGGGCCGCGTCGGGAGGGACACCGCCGCCGGGTGATGCGTCATCAAGCCAAAGTCGCGCCGGTCACCTTCCGGGATCGTCACCTCACCCTTATCGTCGTGCGCCCGTGTTACCGACGGTAAGGGGAAGCGATGAGCGGCACCACGCGCAGAAGATTCCTGGGCACTGCCGCGGCTGCCGGCGGGGTCGCCCTCGGAACGACTCAGCGGGCTTCGGCCGGGAACGGCTCGGCGGCACAGACCGTGGCCGTACTGGGCGGCGGCGTCGCCGGGCTCACGGCCGCGCACGAACTCGCCGAGCGCGGCTTCGGGGTGACGGTCTACGAACGCAAGGCACTGGGCGGCAAGGCCCGCAGCATGGACGTACCCGGCAGCGGCACGGGCGGCCGCCGCCCCCTGCCGGGGGAGCACGGCTTCCGCTTCATCCCCGGCATCTACCACAACCTGCCCGACACCATGCGGCGCATCCCGTTCCCCGGCAATCCGGGCGGTGTCCACGACAACCTCGTCGCCCCCAAGGAAATGCTCTTCGCCCGGTCGGGCGGCCGGGAGGACATCCGGATCCCGCTCCCCTGGCCCGGCGACACCCCGGCCGAACTCACCCCCGACGAGATCCGCCGCGCCTTCACCTCGGTCCTGGACACGGCCTTCAACCTCCCCCTCCACGAGGCCCTCTACTTCGCAAACCGCTTCCTGGTCTTCCTCACCAGCTGCGACGAGCGCCGCGACGACGTATGGGAGAGGACGCCGTGGTGGGACTTCGTACGGGCCGGACGGATGTCCTACGACTACCAGCGGATACTCGCCGTCGGCATCACCCGCAACATCGTGGCCACCAAGGCGGAGGAGGCCAGCACCCGTACGGTCGCCACCCTGCTGGAGGCCTTCGCCTTCAACCTCCTCGGGCGCGGCGCGGACGGACCACTGGACCGGATCCTCAACGCCCCCACCAACGAGGCCTGGATCGACCCCTGGGTGACGTACCTGGGATCACTGGGGGTCGAGTTCCGCGTCGGCTGGACCGTACGGGACCTGGCCCTGGACGGGGGTGTGATCGCCGGGGCTGTTGTGGAGGACCCCCGAGGCGCGCGCCGTACTGTCACCGCCGATCACTACATCTCGGCGATGCCGGTCGAGCACGCCCGCCGCACATGGAACTCCGCCGTGCGCGCCGCAGACCCCCAACTGGCCGAGTGTGACCGGCTGGAGACGGACTGGATGACCGGCATCCAGTTCTATCTGACCGAACGCACGCCGATCCTGCACGGCCACCTCGACCTCATCGACTCCCCGTGGTCGCTGACCGCGATCGCCCAGGCCCAGCACTGGCCGGGCCACGACTTCCCGGCCGACTTCGGCGACGGGACGGTCGCGGACTGTCTGTCCGTGGACGTCTCCGAGTGGGACCGTCCGGGCATCCTGTACGGCAGGACGGCCAAGCAGTGCACCCGTACCGAAGTGGCCCGCGAGGTGTGGGCGCAGCTGAAGGCGGCGCTCAACGACAGCGGCCGTACGGTCCTCAAGGACTCCGTGCTGCACTCCTGGTTCCTCGATCCGGCCGTGGACGGACTCGGCACCCCGCACCCTGTCAACGAGGAGCAACTGCTCATCCATCCGGTGGGGACCTTCCACCACCGCCCGCGGTCGGCCACGAGGATCCCCAACCTCTCCCTGGCCGGCGACTACGTGGCCGTGCCCATCGATCTCGCGACCATGGAGGGCGCCAACTCCTCGGCCCGGCAGGCCGTCAACGCCCTGCTGGAACAGACCGGCTCGACCGCCGAGCGGTGCACCGTGACCCCCTTGTACCGGGCCCCCGAGCTGGAGGCACTCAAGCGGCACGACCGCACCCGGTACCGCCTCCGCCTGCCGAATGTCTTCGACGTCGGCTGAGTCCCGCTTCCCCGAGCTGGGCGAGGCCTGGAAGCACAGCGGCGCGGAGAGCCACCCCGCGGTCGCAGGCACCCTGCGCGCCCTCACCGAGCAAGGCCGACTGGCGAGCTGCACATGGTCGGTTCTGCGGGGTCCGGCGCGCGGTGGCCGCACGCACGCCGTGCCCCGGTGGCGGTCAGACGGTCATCCGATCGATCGGCCGGCCGGCGCCGCGGGAGCGGGTCAGTGCCCGGCGGCCGAGGAGCGCGGCGCCCAGCCCCAGCGGGAGGGCGACGATGGCGCCGACGAGCCCGTTGCCGGTGCCGGGACCGCCGCTGGAGGTGGCCAGGTGCAGCACCGCGAGGGCCGTGCCGGCCAGACCCACCGCGATGGCCCACATCCCGCCGGTGCGCGCGTTGCCGATGCTGATCCGGCCGCCGGCGCGGGCCAGGGCCAGCCAGCCGACAGCCAGGCCGAGCAGCCCTACCGCCAGAGCCAGGTTGGCCCCGGTCCGTCCGTCGCCGATGATCCCGCCCTCGGCGGCCACCATCAGCACTGCTGAAGCACTCATGCCGCTCTCCTCCTTCTCCGTCGCTGACTGCGAGGTTCGATGCGTCTTTCGATGCGTCTTGAGCATGCGCGCCGGGCCCGTGCCGATCGTCCAGCGGACGCGGGCACTTTCGTCTGCCGCATCCGCGGCATCCGGATACCGCGGATGCGGCAGGCGGCGCGCCGGTACCGCATACGCGGTAGCCGATCGCTCGTCCAGGAGCCGGACTCGCCCACGACCGCACCCGGTTACCGTGCACCCATGGACACAGGACGGTTCGTTCTCCCGGCCCCGGTCACCGACTGGGCGGTAGCGGTCGGCGTGGCGACGCTGCTGTTGGGCACCGGGCTGTCCGGGCAACTCCCGGCCGGGAGCCGCGGGTTGCTCGGCTGCGTGCTGCTGGCGGCCGGCGGGCTGGCGCTGGCCGCGCGCCGCCGGGCACCGCTCGTGGTCCTGGCCGTCACCGGGCTGGCCGCGGTGGGCTGCCTGGCGGCCGGGTTCGAGGTGCTCGCCGTCTCCTACCTGGTCGCCGTCTACGGCGCGGTACGTGCCGGACACCGCGCCGTCGCGGTGGTCGCGTCCGTGGGCCTGGTGGCCGTGCTCCACCTCACCGCCCTGGTCTTCCACGACGGGCCCGCGCGCGAGGTCGTGGCGCAGGCCCGCAACACCCTGGAGATCGCCTGGCTGATCGCCGCCTTCGCCGCGGGGGAGGCGGTGCGGCAGGCCGAACGGCGGGCGGACGAGGCCGAGCGCACCCGCGAGGAGGCCGCCAGGCACCGGGCCGACGAGGAGCGGCTGCGCATCGCGCGGGAGCTGCACGACTCGCTCACCCACCAGATCTCGGTCATCAAGGTGCAGTCCGAGGTCGCCGTCCATGTGGCCCGGCGCCGCGGCGAGCGGGTGCCAGAGGCCCTGCTGGCGATCCAGGAAGCCGGCCGGGAGGCGAGCCGGGAACTGCGCGCGACCCTTGAGGCGCTGCGCGACGACGACACCACCCCGCCGCACGGACTCGACCACATCTCGAACCTGGTGAAGGGGTTTCGGACAACCGGCCTCGAGACGACGCTGACGACCGAAGGACATCCGCACGCCGTGCCGGCCGCAGTGGGCCGTACCGCTTACCGGATCGTTCAGGAGTCGCTCACCAACGTCGCCCGGCACGCCGCCGCGACCACTGCCTCGGTGCTCATCGAATACCGGCCGGACGCCCTCGCCATCCGGGTCGACGACAACGGAAAGGCCACCCCGCTCCCCGCGCCGACGCCCGGCCTCGGGCTGCTCGGCATGCGCGAACGCGTCACGGCCCTGGGCGGCCGATTGCGCACCGGGCCGCGCAGCGCCGGCGGCTTCACCGTCCAGGCCGAACTCCCCACGAACGGAGCGTCGTGATCCGGGTCCTGCTGGTCGACGACCAGCCGCTCATCCGCAGCGGCTTCCGCGCGCTGCTCGACCTCGAAGACGACATCGAGGTCGTGGCCGAGGCCGCCGACGGACGAGAGGGCCTGGCGCTCATCAAGGAGCAGCTGCCCGACGTCGTGCTCATCGACATCCAGATGCCCGTCATGGACGGGATCGAAGCGACCCGGCGCATCGCCGCGGACCCGGCCCTGGCCGGCGTACACGTCGTCGTGCTGACCAATTACGGCATGGACGAGTACGTCTTCGACGCGCTGCGCGCCGGCGCCGCCGGGTTCCTCGTCAAGGACATCGTGCCGGAGGACTTCCTGCACGCCGTACGTGTCGCCGCCCGCGGCGACGCCCTGCTCGCGCCCGCGATCACCCGCAAGCTCATCGACCGGTACGTCACCCAGCCGCCCCTCATCCGCGCCGGCAGCGGGCTGGAGGGGCTGACCAGCCGGGAACGCGAGGCCGTCGCCCTGGCCGCACAGGGCCTGTCCAACGACGAGATCGCCGACCGCCTGGTCATCAGCCCGTTGACCGCCAAGACCCACATCAACCGGGCCATGGCCAAGCTCCATGCGCGTGATCGCGCCCAGCTCGTGGTCCTTGCCTATCAATCCGGCCTGGTGGCCCCGCGCAACTCCTGAGGGGCGGCTGCGCCCTTCCGCAACTCAGCCGGAACCGCAGGATCAACAGCCGCGTCCGGCGTTTCCTCAGCGGCTGGAGCCGACCGGTTGTGGCTGTCGGGCACCTGCAGAAATGGGCATCGAACGCGATGGTGACGCCGCGCGGCCGCGTGTGATGGTGCCAAGGTGCTCGCTCGACGTCAGGGGTTCGCGGGGTGTCCGGTATGCGGCCCGGCCCCGGGGCCGGGCCGTCCTGCGTCATGTGGTCACAGCAGGGGGAGGCTGTCGCCGCCGAGGAGCTGCCATCCGGAGGCGGGAAGGCCGAGCTGTGAGGTGGTGAACATCTTGCTGCCGGTTGCGGTGGGCCGGGTGGTTCCTCCGGGCAGGACCCACGCGGCGCCGGCGTAGTTGTTCTCGCCGTGCGCGGTGACGGTGAGTTCGGGGCGCCCGTCGCGGTTCACGTCACCGGCCGAGATGGTGGTGCCGAAGTGGTCGCCGCTCTCGCTGCCGCCGGGAACGCCGGTGGTGTCCTGGGTGTAGGAGTAGGCGCCGGAGCCCGGGGTGCCGGTCCGTTTGCCGGGGATGACCGTCACCATGCCGGCGCCGGCGATGGTGCCGAGTTTCTCGCCGGGCGCGCCCACCGTGATGTCGCCGACGCCGTCGCGGTTGAAGTCCGCGACCACGACCGATGCGCCGAACTTGTCGCCCTTTTCCCCGGATCCGGGGACGCCGGTGGTGTCCTGGGAAATCGCGACGGGCGTGGCGTCGGTCGGTATCCCTGCCGAACTGCCGTACCAGATGAGGATGCGCCCGCCGTGCTCTCCGTCGACGCCGCGCTGTCGGGGCTCGTCGGGGTCACCGGCGACGATGTCGCCGTATCCGTCGCCGTTGACGTCGCCGACGGTGGCCACCAGGGCGTCGCCGTGGGTCAGTGGGACGCTCCACTGCGGTTGGTTTTCGGCGTTGACGTGAATCCGGCCGCCGGTGTACCCGCCGGCCCGCCCCGTCACCGCCACCGTGTCGGCGCGCCCGTCGCGGTCGAGGTCGCCGGCGGCGACGGAGCCGAACCACTCGCCGAGTCCCATTCCCGCGGAGGCGGGCCCATTCGATCGGGTGAAGGGGCCCCGGAAGGTCTGGGTGTAGTTCCAGCCTCCGACCGTCACCAGGCTGGTGGACGAGATTCCCTTGCCCGCGGCGGCCACGTCCCGGCCGATGCGGTCGAAGTCCTCGGGGCTGCCGGACGTCGGCAGAGTCCGCCCGGACACCAGGCCCGATCGGCTGCCCCACAGGACCGTGACCATGCCCTTGTCCTCACCCTGGTCGAGGTCCTCGTAGGGCGCGCCGACGACCAGGTCGGTGTATCCGTCCCGGTCGAGGTCGGCAGAGGCGGTGGAGGCACCGAAGTAGTCGCCCCGCTCGGCGCTTCCGGGGACGCCGGGGGAGTTCTGGGTGATCAGGGCGCGGGACTTCGGCGAGAGCCCGGAGGCGGAGCCGTACAGGACGATCACGGCGCCCGCGTCCTCGCGTCCGGCGATGTCGGCGGCGGGCACCCGCAGTACGACGTCGCGGTAGCCGTCGCCATTGAAGTCCGCAGGGACGGTGTCCCCGGCGGCGTGCGCGCTCGGGACCGGCACGCTGCCGAGCAGCCCGGCGAGCACAACAGTGGCGACGGCCCGAGATCTGCCGCCGCCGTCTGTCTTGGTCATCTGAGTCTCTCCCACGTCAGGGCTGCCGTCGACGCACGGACGGCAACTGGAAAATCGTCTAGGCATGGAAAGGTGCGATACAGGTCAGGACAAGGCGACCTGTCCCGTACCCGAGTACTGCCGTCGGCCTTTGGGAGATCAAGTCCGCTCTTCAATCGTCGGTGATGCCGCCGACGAGTGGGGTGCGAGGGCCGGTTGGGCGGGCGAACAACTCTGCGCCTGCCGCCCAGGTACCGCGACGACGCCGGCGGCCAGTCGGCTGCGCGACACGGCGGCTGCGCCAACGTGTTGGTCCCCTCCCGCAAAGCGACCTGTTCTCGCCCAAGTGAGCGTATATTACCAGCGAGTTGACGGTCACCTCCACAGTTCAGCATGGGGGGTAGGACAAGGGTCCGACAGTGGAACGCGCTCCGCCGAGAAGCGCCGCCGGTGGTCCCGACGGAGCGCTGACCGTCCTCCTCGACCTGCCCGTTCAGCCGGCGCCCGCTCGAGTACATCGTCGGTGTGCGCTCTACCGTGGTGGCGGGGTGGGGTCAGCGTGGTCAGTTGTTCAGATGCTGCGGGTGCTGAACGCCCGAGGGTGTTCGGACACGTTCGGCAACCCTTCGTGGGCGTTCAGCCGACGGCTCCTCTACCCTGGCCCTCACAACGGGGAGGAGTCACCTGGTGGCAGAGAGCAATGGCGAGTGAGTACCTGGCCGACACCGACCGCGAGTCGCTGCACAGGCCGGCCGTTGATCACAGGCAGGCGGCCACGCCGGGAACAGCCGGCCCGCCCCGCACGGTTACACCGACCGAGGGACCGGCGCCGCACGAGCGGGGAACACGGAGACCAAGGACGTCGGCCCCACCAGGATCCGGGCCCCGGGATCGCGGTACGCCCGCCGCGCACTCGGACCAGGACGTATTTCTGCAGGAGGACGTTTCATGACTGACCGGCCCTTGACGCTCATGGCCGTACATGCCCACCCCGATGATGAGGCAACCGGAACCGGAGGGGTCCTCGCCCGGTACGCGGCGGAAGGCATCCGCACAGTTCTCGTGACGTGTACCGACGGCGGTTGCGGTGACGGACCGGGCGGTGTCAAGCCGGGTGATCCCGGGCACGATCCGGCGGCGGTCGCCAAGATGCGCCGTCGAGAACTCGAGGCGAGCTGTGACGTCCTGAAGGTCGGCGATCTGGAGATGCTGGATTATGCCGACTCCGGGATGGCGGGCTGGCCGAGCAACGACGCCCCCGGATCCTTCTGGCAGACCCCAGTGCCGGAAGGCGCGGCCAGACTTGCGGAACTCATGCGGCACTACCGACCTGATGTGGTCGTCACCTACGACGAGAACGGCTTCTACGGTCACCCCGACCACATCCAGGCCCACCGCATCACGATGGCGGCGCTGGAAATGACCGCGCTGACACCGAAGGTGTACTGGACCACGATGCCCCGCTCGATGATGCAGCGGTTCGGCGAGATCATGCGCGAGTTCGGTGAGGACATGCCGGAGCCGGATCCTGCCGAGGCCGCCGCGATGGCCGAGATCGGCCTCCCCGACGATGAGATCACCACGTGGGTGGACACCACCGCGTTCAGCGGCCAGAAGTTCGACGCGTTGGCCGCGCACGCCAGCCAGGGCGAGAACATCTTCTTCCTCAGGATGGGCAAGAAGAGGTTCGGCGAGCTGATGGGCATGGAGACCTTCGTACGTGTCCAGGACGCCACCGGCGCGGCCGTACCCGAAACCGATCTCTTCGCCGGACTGCGCTGATCCGCCCAGTCCCACCGGCCGGGCTGGGAAGCCCACCAGCCGCACAACGCGATCGAGCGCGGAGGAGTCCCTCGGCCTCGTCGGACGGGTCGCCGCTTTCATAGCCGTGGCGGGGATCCTGTTCGGATTCTTCTGCTGGTGGACCTGCGGTGGAGACATCCGGCGCTGCCACGACTGACACACCGTCACGGGCCAGGGCCGGCCCGTGTTGCTCGCGACCCCGGTCCTGTGCCGGGCCGGGGTATTGGCCCGGGTTCTTGTGCCCCGGCGCCTTCGGCCTGCACCACCTGCTTTCGCAGCGTGACCGGGGCGCGGCAGCTCAGCCTGGGCCGCCCCGGCCATGCCGGGCGCAGTTCAGAAGAGTCCAGGCCAGCCTCATTCTGTGGCTCGCCTCCGCGCGGCCTCCTGGCGTCGAGTACTCGGACGACGTCGTGTGGTGACTGCCATCCGGGGCTGGCGTTCCCGGCGCCGGGGGGTTCGATGCGGAGTCAGGGCAGGGCGTCGAAGCGAAGAGCGGGCTGCTCGGGCCGCGGCCCGGGCG
>NZ_POUC01000140.1 GCF_002891435.1 Streptomyces cahuitamycinicus | reverse complement strand
CGGCCGCGCGCCGGGCGGCCGCCCCCACCAGTGCCCCCACGACCGCCGCCACCGCTGCCAGCACCGCCACGCTGGTCAGTGCGGCGGGCAGGGTGAACCAGTCCGCCATGAAGCCGATCGCGGGCGGGCCGAGGAGCATGCCCCCGTAGCCCAGAGTCGAGGCCGTCGCGACGCCGCTCGGGCCGGCGAGGGCGCCCGCGCGTTCCACCGCCACGGGGAAGAGGTTCGCCAGGCCGATGCCCGTGATCGCGTATCCGAGGAGGGCCGCCCAGAGGGTGGGGGCGAGGGAGCCGAGCAGCATCCCGGCCGCCGCGGTGCTGCCGCCGGCGACGACGGTCCGGGTTTGCCCCAGGCGTTCCAGCAGCGTCGTGCCGGTCAGGCGTCCCAGCGTCATGGCGAGCGCGAAACAGGAGTAGCCCGCGGCCGCCGCACCCGCCGAGGCGTGCAGGTCCTGTTCGAGGTGCAGGGCGCCCCAGTCGGCCAGCGCCCCTTCGCCGTACGCGGTGCACCCCGCGATCACGCCGAAGACGATCACCAGTCCGCGGGTGCGGCCGTCCGGGCGGCGCGGGGCGCCTTCGGCGGGCAGCTCCCGCTCCGGAGGCTTCGGCGGTTCGTGCCGCAGCAGTGTGGGGCCCGCCGCGGCGGTCACGAGCAGGCCGACGAGGGTGAGCAGCACCAGGTGCCGCGTGGGGGAGAGGACCCCGGCGAGCAGCCCGCCCAGCCCCGCTCCGACCATGCCGCCCAGGCTGAACGCCGCGTGGAAGCTCGGCATGACCGGCCTCCCCAGTGCGGCCACGAGCTCGACGGCCGCGCTGTTGAAGGCGACGTTGATCCCGCCGTACGCGGCACCGAAGAGCAGCAGGACGAGGCCCAGCGTGAGCGCCGAGTGGGTCAGCGGCGGCAGGGCGACGCTCAGGGAGAGCAGGACGGCGCAGACGACGGTGACCCGGTGGTTCCCGAAGCGGCGGCACAGGCGCCCCGTCAGGGTCATGGTGACGACGGCCCCGGCGGAGACGCCCAGGAGGGCGAGGCCGAGGGCACTGGCGGAGGCGCCGGTCTGCGCCTTGATGGCGGGGATGCGCACGACCCAGCCGGCGAAGACGAAGCCGTCGAGGGCGAAGAAGACCGTGAGGGCGATCCTCAGCCGGGTGAGGGAGCTGCTGTGGCCCGGCACGTCATTGTGCGTTCGAGGTTTGTTTATTTGCGGCACAAACGCAGGCTAGGTGGGTGCGGTGTCGAGGACAAGGTGCGACTCTGGGACGAGACCCATCCGCTGAGGTGCGGACGTATCCGCCGAAGGAGCGCAGGAGGGCACATGGGACGTGACGTGCCGGCCCTGGTGTTCACCCGGGAGGACCGCCGTCGGTACCGGGAGAAGATGCACACCGACCTCGAGGTGCTGGCCCGGATGCTCCACGAGTCGGGGTTCGAGAGCGAGCGCCCTCAGGTCGGGCTCGAGATCGAGCTCAACCTCGTCGACGACGCCGGGCTGCCCGCGATGCGCAACACCGACGTGCTCCAGGCGATCGCCGACCCCGCCTGGTCGAGCGAGCTGGGCCGCTTCAACCTGGAGATCAACATCCCACCCCGGCAGCTGACGGCAGGCGGCCCCGGCTCCTGGGAGCAGGCGATCCGGGACGCCCTCAACCACGCCGAGGACCGCGCCGCGGCGGTGGGCGCGCACCTGATCATGGTCGGCATCCTGCCGACCCTGGGCGAGTCGGACGTCAGCGAGTCCGCGCTCTCCGGCGACCCCCGGTACCGGCTCCTCAACGAGCAGATCTTCGCGGCCCGGGGCGAGGACCTGCGGATCAGGGTCGACGGTGTGGAGCGCCTGTCGACGTACGCCGACACGATCACTCCCGAAGCCGCCTGCACCAGCACCCAGTTCCATCTCCAGGTCGAGCCGAAGGCGTTCCCGCACTACTGGAACGCGGCCCAGGCCATCGCCGGCGTGCAGATCGCCCTCGCGGCGAACTCGCCCTTCCTGTTCGGCAAGGAGCTGTGGCGCGAGACCCGCATCCCCCTGTTCGAACAGGCCACCGACACCCGCCCCGAGGAGATCAAGGCCCAGGGCGTACGGCCCCGGGTGTGGTTCGGAGAGCGCTGGATCACCAGCGTCTTCGACCTCTTCGAGGAGAACGTGCGCTACTTCCCGGCCCTGCTGCCGCTGTGCGAGGACGAGGACCCGCAGCGGGAGCTGGACAGCGGCGGCGTCCCCCAGCTGGGCGAACTGACCCTCCACAACGGCACGATCTACCGCTGGAACCGCCCCATCTACGCGGTCACCGACAGCGGCCCGCATCTGCGCATCGAGAACCGGGTGCTGCCCGCCGGCCCCACCGTGGCCGACATCATCGCCAACGGCGCCTTCTACTACGGCCTGACGCGCGCCCTCGTCGACGAGGACCGGCCGGTGTGGACGCGGATGTCCTTCTCGGTCGCCGAGGAGAACCTGCACACCGCAGCCCGCGACGGCATCGAGGCCCGCCTGTACTGGCCCGGCGTGGGCGAAGTGCCGGTCACGGAACTGGTGTTGCGGCGTCTGCTGCCCCTGGCGCACAGGGGACTGGAGCTGACGGGCATGGACGCCGCCTGGCGCGAACCCCTGCTGGGCATCATCGAGCAGCGCTGCGTCACCGGCCGCAACGGCGCCCTGTGGCAGGCGGAGATGGTGCACCACCTGGAGAAGGCCGGCATCTCCGACCGGCGGGAGGCGCTGCGGCAGATGACCAGGACGTACATGGACTACATGCACATGAACGCGCCGGCGCACACCTGGCCCGTGGACTGACCTCAGGCGGCCCGGCCGTGCCACTGCGCCGCGGCCGTCAGGGGCACCGGTGCGGGCACCCGTGCCGATGTCGTCAGCTCGATCCGGCGCCCCTCGACCGCCGAACGCAGCAGCGCGGTCATCGTCTCCAGTACGTGCAGGGCGAGTTCACCGTCGGCGCGCGGCGCCCGCGACGCGTCGGCCGTGAGGAAGTCGAGCAGTCCGACGCCGCGTGCGCCGTCCGCGTAGCCCGCTGACACCGGCAGGGCGCGCCACCGGGTGTCGCCGAGCGCGTGGAGGCGTACCTCGCCGTCGAAGCGGTTCGGGTCGGGCACCGACAGGGTGCCGTTCTCGCCGTGCACCTCGATCGGGGCGGCCGTGGTGGCCACGCCGTCGAAGCTCGTCGTGAGCGTCGTCAGCGTCCCGTCCACGTGCTCCAGCACTCCGGAGACATGACTGTCCACCTCGACCGGTATGCGCTCGCCCGTGCGCGGCCCGGAACCGATCACGCGCTCGGCGCGCAGCCTCCCGCCCGCTCCGGTCACGGCGCGCACCGGCCCCAGCAGATGGACCAGGGACGACAGGTAGTACGGCCCCATGTCCAGCAGCGGGCCGCCGCCGGCCGTGTAGTAGAAGTCGGGGTGGGGGTGCCAGCGTTCATGCCCCGGGGTGACCATCACGGCGGAGGCGAATTGCGGGCGTCCGATGCTCCCCGCCTCCACGGCCGCCCGCGCCGTCTGAATTCCCGTCCCCAGGACGGTGTCCGGGGCGCAGCCCACACCGGTGCCCGCCCGCGCGGCGGCTTCCAGGACGGACCGGGCGTCGGCCAGGTCCGCCGCCAGCGGCTTCTCCCCGTAGACGTTCTTGCCGTGGCGGATCGCCCCGAGGGCTATCCCGGCATGGGCCGCCGGGGTGGTCAGGTTCAGCACCGTGTCCACGTCCGGGCTGCTCAGCAGTTCCTCGACCGACAGCGCCCGGGCGTCCGGAAGTTCGGCGGCGGCCGCGGCCGACCGGGAGGCGTCGAGGTCGGCGACCGCGGTGACGCGCACACCGGGACGGCCCACGAGAGTGTCCAGGTACGCGCGGGAGATGACGCCGAGTCCTACGACCCCGACGCGGTGCGCGTCGCCCACAGCATGCCCCTCTCGATGATGGTGCGGACGTCGGGGTTCTCCAGGACGTCGACGCTGTGCCCCGGAGTCGTCACCACCACCCGCCCGGCACCCCACCGGCGGGTCCAGACCGCCGGTGAGGTCACCGGCCGGTGCCAGGGCTCCCACGGCCGCACCGGATGCGTGGTGGTGGCCAGGACGTCGATGAGGTCGTCGTGGAGCACCCAGTACTGCTCGGTGTCCAGGGCGAAGTCCTCGATGCCCGCGGTGATCGGGTGCGTGCGGCCGGCCTCGGTGAACGTGATGGTGTGCGGCAGGAAGTTGTCGTCCGCCGCACCCCGGCGCTCGCACGGTTCCTTGCCGGGGTGTGTGGCGAACTGGCCGCCCACCAGGTGCAGATAGTCCGAGGAGGCGCGGAACGAGTCGGCGATGCCGCCGTGCCAGCCGGTGAAGCCGGTCCCGGCCACGACCGCGGAGGTCAGCCCCGCCAGCTGCTCGCGCGTGATCTCCGACATCGTCACGCACTGCACGACCAGGTCGGTGGCGGCCAGTTCGGCGGCATCCGCGTAGATCTCGGTCGACTCCTCGATCCGGACGGCGTACCCGTTGCTCCGGAGGAAGGGCAGGAACAGTTCCGTGGCTTCGACCGGCTGATGCCCTTCCCAGCCGCCTCGGACCACCAGGGCTCTCTTCTGCGTCATCGTGATCTCACTATGCGCCGGTCGCCCGCGCTCGGAAAAGAGGGCCGGACCTCACGAAAGTTTCGCGGCGGCGGCCCGCGCCGAGACCATCCAGCAGGCCGCGGTGTAACGCACCTGCGTGCCCTGCAGGAAGGGGTCGAAGGCGGGCCGGACCGCCTCGACGATCTCAGCCCGGGTCCGCTCGTCGGCCCCGGGCAGGACCGTGCCGAGCGGCCCGAGCCGCGTGAAGTAGGTGACGAGGTCGGACTCGGGCAGGCCGCAGACCACGTCGAGCGGCTGGATGTCGATCCCGGCCCAGCCGCTCTCCGCCAGGATGCGGTGGACACGCTCCGGGTCCGCGAACGCGAACTGGCCCGGCTGGTCCGGCCGGCGGGCGGGAAGATCCGGCAGGAAGGGGGCCGCGGCGCGCTCGGCCGTCGTCATGAACGGGTTCTCCTCCGGGCCCCGCCACACGACGCACCGCAGCCCGGCCCCGTCCCTCACCGTGCTCCGCAGATTGGTGAAGGCCCGCACGGGGTCGTTGAAGAACATGACGCCGAAGCGCGAGACGACGGCGTCGAAGGCGCCGGGTCCGAAGGCGTACTCCTGTGCGTCGGCCTCGATGAAGGACGCCGGTACGCCCTCCCGCTCGGCGTGCGCCCGGGCCGTCTCGATCATCGGCCTCGAGATGTCCACACCGACGCAGTGACCGGACCTGCGGGCGACGGCCCGGGTGATGCCGCCCGTGCCGCAGCCGACGTCGAGCACACTTCCCGCGTGCTCGGCGGCCACCGCGTCGACGAGCAGCTCCTCGAACGGCCTGAACATCTCGTCCAGCAACTCCTGGAGATCCACCCATGCGTTGCCTGCGGGCCCGTTCCAGCGGGCGGCTTGCTGGTCGTCGGATGCACGTGAGGCGTCCATCGTCGTCTCTCCCTCTGCTTGTCTTCGCCGGGTCGGAATGACAGCGTTCTACTTCAAGTCGACTTGAGGTCAAGACAATGACAGACCTGGACATCGCCGAGGTGGCGCACCGCGCCGGTGTGCCCGCCTCGACACTGCGGTTCTACGAGGAGAAGGGGCTGATCGCCTCGACCGGCCGGCGCGGGCTGCGGCGTCAGTACGACCCCGGGGTGCTGGAGCGGCTGGCGCTGATCGCGCTGGGGCGGACGGCCGGGTTCTCGCTCGACGAGATCGCGCAGATGTTCGCCCCGGACGGGCAGCCCCGGATCGACCGGCGGATGCTGTCCGCCAAGGCGGACGAACTGGACAGAAGGATCCGCGAACTGGGCGTCCTGCGGGACTCCCTGCGGCATGCCGCCGCCTGCCCCGCACCCAGCCATCTCGAGTGCGGCACCTTCCGCCGCCTGATCGACGCGGCGGCGTCCGGCGGCGTCGCCACGCCGGGACGGCGGGTGCCCGGCCGCCGTTGACGGCCGTCGCGATCTTGGCCCAAAACTGGCTCGTGCTTTGCCCGATTCCCTTCGTCGCGTCCCTAGCGTCGGCTGCGAACTTCGGGAGGCCACCGTGCTTGAAACCGTCAGAGGGCAGGCAGCGGGTCTGACAAAGGACCAGCGCAACGCCTTCGTCGCCGCCTATCTCGGCTGGGTCATGGACGCGTTCGACTACTTCCTGGTCGTGCTCGTCTACAGCGAGATAGCGGACGACTTCCATGTCTCCCTCACCGACATGGCCTTCCTCACCACCGCGACGCTGGTGATGCGGCCGGTCGGCGCTCTGATCTTCGGCCTGTGGGCGGACCGCCGGGGCCGCCGCGTCCCGCTCATGGTCGACGTCGTCTTCTACTCGATCGTCGGCTTCGCCTGCGCCTTCGCGCCCGACTACACCGTGCTGTTGGTACTGCGCCTGCTCTACGGCATCGGCATGGGCGGCGAATGGGGTCTGGGCGCGGCCCTGGCCATGGAGAAGATCCCCACCGAACGGCGTGGGTTCTGGTCGGGCCTGCTGCAGAGCGGCTACTCGCTGGGGTATCTCCTGGCCGCCGTGGCGTTCTTCCTCATCGAGCCCGTCTTCGGCTGGCGCGGCCTGTTCGCGTTCAGCCTGCTGCCCGCCCTGGTCGCGCTGTGGGTGCGCAGCAGGGTGGAGGAGAGCGAGGTGTGGGAGAAGAGCGTCGCGCTCAACCGAACCCCCGCGCACCGGGTGTTCAGGAACCCCGCGGTGCTGCGGCGCTTCGTCTACCTCGTCGCGCTGATGACCGCCTTCAACTGGATGTCGCACGGCACCCAGGACATCTACCCGACCTTCGTGAAGAAGGGCCTGGACCTGTCGGCCAACACGTCGATCGCGATCGCGGTGGTCTACAACATCGGCGCCATGATCGGTGGGGTGCTGCTCGGCGCCTACTCCGAGCGGCTGGGCCGCCGCCGGACCATCATGATCGCTGCGGCGGCGGGCCTGGTGGTGGTGCCGTTCTTCGTGCTGTCCACCACCGTCGGCTGGCTGATGCTGTCGTCCTTCCTCATGCAGGTGTGCGTGCAGGGCGCGTGGGGCGTCATCCCGGCGCATCTGACCGAGATGAGCCCCGACGCCGTCCGGGGCTTCTACCCGGGCGTCACCTACCAGCTCGGCAACCTGATCGCCGCACTCAACCTGCCGCTCCAGGAGTTCCTCGCCGAGCGTCACGGCTACCCGTCGGCGATGGCGTGGACCATCGTGCCCACCCTGGCCGTGGTGATCCTGCTGAGCGTGCTCGGCAAGGAGGCCAAGGGGATCCGCTTCGGGAGCGGCTCGGCGGAGGCGCCGAGCCGTGCGGCGACGGGCACGGTGCGATCCTGAGGGGAGGGACCTGCTGGGGCTCCCTCTCCCCATCCCGCGCGGCACCGGCCTCGTCAACAGGGCAGGGAGTCCCCCTGACCCCGGTCACCGATGGTTCGGACACGCCCGCGTGCCGCGTTTTGGATCAGTCCTTCTCCTGCGCTGCACGAGCGTTGTACGGGCGCTAACCGGCCTCCCACAAGAGTGGAATCACCGCTTCCCACCACGGAGAGCGGCGACCGAAAGGGGACGGCCACATGGGTACCGCCAACACACCACAGCGCAGGGCCATACTGACCGGCGGGCTGGCTGCCGGCGCAGCGCTGCTCACCGCCTGCTCGTCGAAGGACACCGCCGGCACGGGCAAGGCCGCGGCCGCGGCGGGCAAGCCCTCGCCCTCTCCCGCGGCGGCCGCGCGACCGGACTCGCCCTGGTCCGCGTTCGCACGGCTGATGGAAGGCAACAAGCGCTGGGTCGACGGCAAGCTCCAGCACCCCGACCGCGATCCGAAACGGCGCGAGTTCGTCGCCGAGGCGCAGGAGCCGTACGGCGTCATCCTCTCCTGCATCGACTCCCGCGTGCCGCCGGAGCTCGTCTTCGACACGGGCCTCGGCGATCTGTTCGTGATGCGCACCGGCGGACAGGTCGTCGAACCGGTCGTCGTCGGTTCCGTGGAGTACGGCCCCATGACGTCCGGCACGCCGCTCGTCGTGGTCCTCGGCCACCAGCGATGCGGCGCTGTCAAGGCGGCGTACGAAGCACTGAGGGACCGTAAGCCCCTGCCCGGCAACCTCCAGTCGATCGCCGAAGCCCTGCGGCCGGCCTACCGGGAGACCGTCAAGCGGCAGCACGCCGACCCCGTCGACGCGATGGTCCGGATCCACACCAAGCAGACCGCCGCCGACCTGCGGAACAACAACGACCTCGGGCCGCTCGTGACGAAGGGCGACCTGGCCGTCGTCAGCGCCTACTACTCGCTCGACACCGGCCGAGTGGAGGTCCTCGCCGGCGCGCCCTCCGCCTGAGCCGAGGGCCCGTGGAGGCCGGGCGGGAAAAACGTTCCACGCCCGGCCACGGTATACTTGCCGCGCCCATGAAGGCCATCGTCGTGCCTGGTCGCGCGGCTGCAACAGCGAGGGGGGTGGACGCCGTTCCGGCACGCCCCGCCCGCATCCAGGACGTCGCCGCCGCCGCCGGTGTCTCGGTGTCCACGGTGTCGAACGTGCTCAACCGGCCCGAGCGGGTCACCGCGCAGACCGCCGAGCGCGTCCGCGTCGCCGTCGCCGCGCTCGACTATGTCCCCCATCCGGGAGCCGCTGGTCTGCGCACCGGCCACTCCTCCGCGATCGGGCTGGTCCTGCCCGACGTCACCAACTCCTTCTATGCGCGCATCGCCCGGGGCGCCGCCGACGCGGCCTACGACCACGGCTACTCGCTCGTCCTGTGCCACAGCGGGGACGCCCCCGAACGGGAGCAGGGGTACTTCAGCATGCTCGCCGAGCAGCGGGCCGTCGGCGTCGTCGTCGTACCGCTCAGCGCCGACCCGGGCCGGCTGGCCCGGCTGCGCGAGCGCGGCATCCCGCTCGTCCTGGCCGACCGCGCGATGCCCGACCGGGAGGGCTGCTCGGCCTCCGTCGACGACATCGCCGGAGGCCGCATCGCCGTACAGCACCTCCTCGACAGCGGGGCCCGCGACATCCTCGTCGTCAACGGCGAGCGCGGCATACGCCAGTGCGCCGACCGTTACCAGGGCGCCCGGCAGGCCGTGCGCAGCCACCGCGAGGCCCGGCTCGACCAGGTCGTCGCCGAGCGGATGACCGTCGCCCACGGCACGGAGATCGCGCGCGGACTGAAGAACCTGCCCGACGGGGTGTTCTGCACCAACGACTTCCTCGCCGCCGGCCTGTGCCGGGGGCTGACCGAACGCGGCGTGCGCATCCCCGAGGACGTACAGGTCGTCGGCTACGGCGACCTCGACGTCGCGACCTTCGGGGCGACGACCCTGACGACGGTCCGGCAGCCCGTCGAGGACCTCGGCCGGGCGGCGGTGGAGATGCTGCTCGACGAGATCGAGGCCCGCGCGGACCACCTCCACGAGACCCGCGTCTTCGCCCCCGGCCTGGTCCTGCGCGACTCGACCCGGCCGCGCACCGACGACCGGGGCCAGTCGTTGGACCAGGCCGCAGCAGACTGACGGTGCCGGCCGATGCCGGTGAGCGGGGTCGGGTGCGTGCCGCTGCAAGGCGGAGGAGGGCGCCGACGCGATGGGCGTCCCTCCGCGCGAGCGCAGCCGGGCGCGAGGGGAGCCGGCGAGCGACGACGACGCGGCGGATGTGCGTGCCCCACCGCAGCCGGCCGCGTCACCGACCGCTCCGAACAGCGCACCTAGACACTGGTCCGAACAGCGCACCTACCACCGGTCCGAACAGCGCACCTAGCCACCGGACGGAATCCGCAGCGTCACCGGCCCCCACAGCCCCGACGGCAACTGGGACGGGAAAGCCCAGGCGGTGGGGGTGGCTTCAGCGAGGTACGGCGCCAGCGTGCCCCGGACCGTCACCTCCAGCCGGACCGTCCGCCCCGCGGCGCCGCGCAGCGGGAAACGGTACGGCGCGCAGAAAGCCTCCCCGGCGAACTCCCCGTCGACCGACACCTCCACGCTGCCCCGGACCCGCCCCAGATCCAGCACGGGATCGGGCCCGGGCGGCACCTCCACCGCCCGTGCGTACGTCACACCCCCGCTCCAGCCGCCCAGCCCCTGCTCGCGCCAGTCGCCCAACGCCAGCGGCGCCGGCGCCGTCCGCACCCGGACCGGCCCGTGCCAGGCGGAGCCGCCCCGCAGGACGGCCGTGGGCTCGGTGACCACCTCGACCCGGGTGGGTGCCGGGAGCGGCTCGTGGAGGGTCAGCCGGTCGCCCGTCAAGGCCAGTTCCTCTCCGTCCCCGATCCGCACGCGCGCGCGCAGCGCCAACGGCAGCTCCAGCGACACCGTTCCCGGCGGCACCGTGAACCGGAAGCGCTGAGGTGACGCCCGGACGTCATCGGTGGACCGCGACGGCAGGACGGCACCGCCGAGCACCGGACGGCCGCCCAGCCACGCGGTGTCCGGCAGCGGATGCGGCCGCACGGCGGCGTGGCAGTGCTGCAACTCGCCCCGCCTGCGCTCGTCCTCGACGGTCCGGCCCCGCCACGCGCCCGCCTCGGCCTCCCAGCCGGATCCGCTGACCAGGGCCGTCACCCCGTTTCCCGAGCGGGCCACCAGATCGACGAACACCGCGTCCCGGACATCGGCGCTGTCGGTCACCACCCCCAGCGTGTGCCCGCCCGGCGCGAGTTCCGGCTCGTGCCGGAAGAACATCGGCACGGCGCCCCAGTCCGCCTCGTAGTACTCCGCCTTCTCCTGCCGCGCCACCACGTCGCCGTCGACCAGCACGGCCAGTGCCGAGGCGGCACCCACGACGAGCACCGCCCGCGTCTCACCGGCCGGTATCCGGAACCCCGCGCGGTAGGTGACGCGGCCGTCGGGCCGGACTCCGTCGGGCGGGCGCATGAACCGCGGCCGGGGCCCCAACCCGCCCGGTTCGGACAGGCAGAAGAAGCTGCCGAGCGGTGTGCCGGCGGCTGCCGAGATCGACGAGGGCCGGTCCTGGGCGTCCGACAGCTCGTATTCCAGCACGTTGCGATCGCGGCGCACGGTGACCGGTGCGGAGGCCAGGTAGCCGCCGCCGTACGGGCTCAGCGGCTCCCCGTTCCACCACACCCGCTTGACCGCCTCCGCGCCGACGTGCAGCTCGGCGGGCCCCCGGTGTCCGGTCTCCACGATCGCCCGGACCCGGGCCACCGCACCGTCGGCCGGCACGGGGACGCGTACGAACTCCTCGTTCACCAGCCCCTTGGTGCCCAGCAGCCCGTCTTGGTCGAGGATGCCGCGGCTCGACGAGTACACCGCGGGGTGCCAGTCCGAGTCCGGTGGTACGAGAGGCACTTGACCGGCCAGGATCCGCTCCGCCCACGCCGCGTCCAGCGGCTCGGGAACCCGGTCGGGCGGCACCGTGCGCAGGACCCGGACGCGGTTGCCGTAGGTGACCCGGCTCCGCTCCCACACCGCCCCCTCGGTCCACTCCATGGTCCAGATCTGCGGCTCCGCCACGGACGCTCCCGGGGGCAGGGCGAGATCGCCCCAGGTGTTGTCCAACGTGGGGACCAGCCGGCCGTGCCAGCCGGCCGAGACGTCGAGCAGCCGGACCGTCCTCCCATCCGCGGCGGGCGTCGGGCCCGGACGGCCCTCACGCCAGACGACCAGGGCCGCCGGGGCGCCGTCCAGCGGCACCTCGATGACCGAGAGGGCACCGTCGTCCGAGAGCGTGACGCGGGCCGGGCCGCGGGAGCCGGTCGCCGGGTTCCAGACCTCGGCCTCCGCGACGCCCGCCCGGACGGTGACGGACGAGGCGCGGACGGGCTCAGAGGCGGAGCCGGACGGGCGCAACGGATGCGCGCCGATCTCCGGGAAGGCGGCCGTGACCAGTGCCACCGCCTGATTCCCCTTCCGCCGGACGAGCAGCGGGACATCGCCCGTCGCGTGCCCGGCCGCGTCGGCCAATGCCTCGGCGGCGGCCCCGGGGCCGCGCACCCGTTCCAGCCGGGGATGGGCGAGCAGGGCCGCCACCACCGAGTCGTCACCGGACCGGCCCGCGGCACTCCCGGGCGGGCGGCCCACGACCAGCACCCGCCCTCCCGTGTCGAGCAGTTCGGTCAGCCGGCGCGCCGTCCCTTCCTCCAGCACGCTCGCCGAGGGCAGCAGCACCGCGCCGTACGCCAGGTTGCTGAGGCGCAGGGCACCCTCGGTGGCCCGGGCGCGCTGCACCGAGTCGTCGTCGACGACGTCGAAGGAGATTCCGCGCCGGTCCAGGGCACCGGCGTGCGGCCCGAGCCAGTTGTTCGAGCCGCACAGGTCGAGGTACTGCCGCTGCGTCTCGTCGGCCAGGGCGTGGCTGTCGCCGAGCCTGCCGTCGCCGAAGTGCAGGACCGGCGCGTCCAGCGGGACGAGCGCCTGCATGGTGGCGGTCGGGTGCAGCACCGCCACGTCGGCCGCGTAACCGCCCCAGGACATGATCGAGCAGATCCGGGCCACCGCCCGGGAGAACGCCGGGTACTGCCTCCAGTAGGGCTGGCGCCAGTCGGTGGAGGGCGGCGCCCACTCGAACCAGCCGGCCGCGGTGCCGAAGTAGCTGGCGTGCGGGTTGTAGAGGTTGGCGCCGCTGCGCAGGAACGGCAGCAGCCAGCCGTAGGTGTCCTCCAGCGTGCCGCCCCACCCGGAGGAGTGGAACGCCTCGATCCAGACGCGTTCGTGGCCGTAGAGGTGGGCCATGGAGGAGTGCACCTTGGCGTCGCCGTGGTGGTCGCTGCCGGCGGCGCCGTACCAGCGGTGGGTGCGGAAGTAGTCGGTGTAGATCTGTGTGGACTGGGCCGGGTAGCCCGCGCGGGCGGGGTGGCTCTGGTCGCTGCCCAGCAGCAGACCGCGCTCGCGGTGCCAGGCGGCGAGCGGCCGGAACAGGGCCTCCTCGGTCAGCTCCGCGCGGACCCGGTAGTAGTCGCCGCGGATCTTCCCCTCCGGTACGCCCGCGTCCGTGCCGAAGAGGGCCGACAGGTGGTCGAGCAGGTCGTAGCCGCGCCGGGCGCGGAACTCGTCGGCGAAACGGTGGCTCCAGGCGTTGGTGGCGGGCAGTTCGTCCTGGAAGCTGCCCGCGATGACCGTGCCCAGGTACTCGGGTACGCGGCGGTCGTACTCGTGGTGCACCGTGTCCATCAGCAGGCCGACGGCCCGCGGGTCCAGGTAGTCGAACGCGGTGGGCACGGCGGTGACGAGCCGCACCCAGGTCCCGTCGGCGGCCGCGAGGTGCCCGTCCACGGCGAGGTCGAGCCGTCGGCCCTGACGGGAGTACGCGGCCAGCGGTGTCTCGGCGTCCGGCAGGGCGACCCTGCCCCGGGAGACGCTCGCGTCCCGGCAGCGCAGGGCGAGTCCGGCCGCACCGGGGTGACGCCGCGTCACATTGCCCTGCACATTGGCGCCGGAGAACCCGATCTGGTCGTAGAACCACAGTCTTGTGCCCAGCTCCGCCGCGATCGCGCAGGCGTCCGTGAAACGCTCCCACCACTCCTCGCCGAACCACGCCGGATCGTCGGCCCGGGCCCCGAACGCCGGGCCCGCCGGGGCGAGATTGATGACGACCAGGTTGTGGACCCCGCCCTCCGCGAACGCCCGCAGCTGCCAGGCGAGTCGGTCCCGGGTGACCTTCGCACCCGACCACCACCACAGGGGAGTGGGGCCGAAGGCACGGGGCGGGTCGTCGAACAACTGCCGGAGCTCGGGGGAGATCACAGATACGGTCCTTCCCCTAAAACGTTTTTAGGCCCTCTCACGGTAGGCGAGCCGGAGCGGCGACGCCATATCCCCGCCCGGCGATCGGGAGAGCCGACGGCATGTCACTCCGGCGTGCGGGACACCTTGTTGCAACGTTTTTCCCGCTCTATATTCGCCTCGACCAGGCACCCGGAACCGCGATGTCACCAGACGACGGAGTCGCATCATGGCCGGTACCCGCCCTATCCCCCCACCGCTCTGGAAGGCCGCCGCCCTGTCCGGCATGGCCTCCTATCTCGACGCCGGGCTGATCGTGAGCATCTCCGTCAACCTGGCCGTTTACCGCGACAGTTACGACATGGGCGTGTGGATGGCCGGGGCGATCAGTGCGATCGTCACCGGCTGCATCGCCGTCGGATCCCTCGTCGGCGGACGGCTCGCCGACCTCTTCGGACGCCGCCGCGTCTACAACTGGGACATCTTCTGCTTCGCGGTCGGCGCCCTCGTCATCACGCTCGCGCCGGACGACATCACCCTGCTCGTCGGTGTTCTCGTCGCCGGGCTCGCGGCCGGTGCCGACCTGCCGACGTCCCTGGCCGTGGTCTCGGACGCGGCGCCCTCCTGGGCCCGGGGCAGACTCGTGGCGTTCACGCAGGTCATGTGGATGCTGGGCATCACCGTCGCCATCTTCCTCGGCTTCGTCCTGTCCACCACCGGCATGACCGGGGCCCGGCTCATCACGGGACAACTGGCCGTCGCCGCACTCGTCACCTGGGCCCTGCGGTCCCGCCTGAAACTGCCCGACGAGCCGCCGGAGACGGAGACCGGCGCCACCCCGGAAGCCATCTCCCTGAAAGGGGTGTGGACGCGAGCCGCCCTGCTGCCCATGACCGCGACGTTCCTCTTCTACGTGACCTGGGGCCTCGGAGCCAACACCTTCGGACAGTTCGGCACTTACCTGCTCGTCACCGTCAGCGACGCCTCGCAGAGCCTCGCCACCGGAATCAACATGGCGTTCATCCCGATCGGCGTGCTGCTGACCCTGGCCTTCGTGCGCGTCGCCGACAGCCCCTGGCGCGACCGGCTGTTCCACGTGGCCGCTGTGGTCCAGATCCTCGCCTTCGTCATCGCGTCCCTGACCGCGGGCGCACTCGTCGGCATGCTCGTCTTCTTCGTGTTGTACCAGCTCTCCAACCCCTTCGCCGGAGAGGCCAACTACAAGGTCTGGTCGCAGCTCACGCTGCCCGCCGACACCCGCGCCACCACCCAGGGCCTCACCTACGCCCTCTCCCGGGGCGTCTTCGCGGTCGCCGCCTTCTTCACGCCCGCCCTCGCCGACCACAGCCCGTCCGTCCTGCTCTGGACGATCACCGCGTGCATGACGGCGGCGGCGCTGGCGGGCGTGTTCATCATCCGCGTCCTGGTCCCGCGCTCCGCGAGGGCCGTGCCCGACGGAGCGGACCTCCGCGTCCCCAGCGCCTCGCCCACCGGCCCATTCGACAAGGAGCACTGACCATGGCAACGACCGCGGACCGCACGGCCGTACGGGCCGCCGCCCTGCACGACCTGCTCCCGCCGGTCACCCGGCGCCGCACCCGGATCGGACTGGTCGCCGGCGGACTCGGCACCTACTGGCCGCAGTTCCCCGGACTCCTCCCGCAACTGAAGGAGTCGGCCGCCTATGCCGCCGAGCGGTTCCGGGCCATGGACGCCGAGGTGACCGACGCCGGTTTCGTCTCCGACGCACAGGAGGGCGCTCGCGCCGCCGAGCGGTTGCGGCGCGCCGACTGCGATCTGATCGTGCTGTTCCTGACGACGTACCTCACCTCCTCGATGGTGCTGCCGATCGCTCAGCGTTCGCACGCGCCGGTTCTGGTCATCGACCTCCAGCCGTCCGAGAGGATGGACCACGCCGCCTTCGACACCGGGGCCTGGCTGGCCTACTGCGGGCAGTGCCCCGTGCCGGAGGTCGGCAACGTCTTCCGGCGCGCCGGCATCCCCTTCCGGTCGGTGTCGGGCTGGCTGCGCCAGGAGTCCGCCTGGCGGCGCATCGAGCAGTGGATCCGTGCCGCGCACATCCGTGCCGCGCTCCGGCACGCCCGGCACGGCCTCATGGGGCACGTGTACCCCGGCATGCTCGACGTGCAGACCGATCCGACGCTGCTGGCCACGACGTTCGGCTCGCACGTGGAGGTCCTGGAGTTCGACGACCTGAGGCACCGCGTGGAACGGGTGACCGAGGCCGAGACCCGGGAGCGGATGGCACTCGCCCGGCAGGTCTTCACCCTCGACGAGAGCGTGGTGGAGGAGGACTTCGCCTGGGGCGCGACCGTGTCCGTCGCCCTGGACCGGCTGGTGGCCGACTTCGAGCTCGACAGCCTCGCCTACTACCACCGCGGCCTCGACGGTGAACTGCACGAGCGGCTCGGCGCCGGCATGATCCTCGGCGCCTCCCTGCTCACCGCCCGGGGGGTGCCCGCGGCCGGCGAGTACGAACTGCGCACGTCCGTAGCCCAGCTCGCCTCCCAGAGCGTCGGCGCCGGAGGCTCCTTCACCGAGATCCAGGCCCTCGACTTCGAGGACGGGGTGGTGGAGATGGGCCATGACGGCCCCGCCCACCTCGCCGTCGGCGCCCGCGACCCGCTGCTGCGCGGCCTCGGCGTGTACCACGGCAAACGCGGCTGGGGCGTGAGCGTCGAGTTCGACGTCCGGCACGGGCCCGTCACCCTGCTCGGTCTCGGCCAGGACGCCGATGGCAGCCTGTCCTTCGTCACGTCCGAGGGCACCGTCGTACCGGGACCGCTGCTGGAGATCGGCAACACCACCAGCCGGGTCGACTTCGGCCGTGACCCCGGCGAATGGGTCGACGCCTGGAGCGCCACGGGTATCGGCCACCACTGGTCCCTCGCGGTCGGACACCACACGGCCGACTTCCGGGCGGCGGCGAGCCTGCTGGGCATCGACCACCGGGAAGTGTGACGGGCGGCGCTCCGTCGAGGATGGGTGTCCTTGCGGCGGTCCGGGCGGTGCCGCCAGCCTCAGCACGCCGAGGCCGAGCGCTAGCTGCGCCGGGGGCTCGACCCGGCGCAAACGGCGTAGCGGGCGGTCCCTCAGGCCGGGCTTCCGGAGGAGGGGGCCCGTCCGGCGGGGCATGACGATGTCGATGACGGCCAGGCCGGGCGGTGGGCGGACCTCGGTGCCTCCGCACGGGGCCGGGCCCCGGGGCGAGTCCGGCGCCGACGAGCGGGGCAGCACGCGTCCCCGCCCCGAACACCCGCCTGCCGTCCCGGCGTTCATGAGGGTCGGCCACCGGGAAGAATGAGCCTTGGGCCCGATGCCGCAAGCCGTTGGAGGAGGGAGAAGCTGAAGCCCTGGTGAGACAGCTCCGGCAGGCCGCACCGGCGGACCGTCTCCCCCCGCACCGCCGCAGGGCCCGACACCCCAGGACTTGTCATGATCCCGGCCGTGCCTGCCCAGAAGCGCTCGGGTTCCGGGAAGGAGAAGCCGTGCCCCAGTCCGAAGACCACCGCCTCGTCGATCTCGAAGCACGACTCGAGCGGGAGGATCCCCGCTTCACCCGGGCCATGAGATCCGGCCGCCCCGCCCGGCCCCGGGAGTACCGGCGTACCGGCGCCTGGTGGGGGCTGGCACTCGGCGTGGCCATGCTGGCCTGCGGCATCGCCCTGGCTCAGGGGCTGCTCATCGCGGGCGGGCTGGTCCTCGTGGGCATGGCGGCCCAGCTGGCCGACCCGGACCCGGCCCGCATGGCGCACCGGGGATTCGGACGGCGCTGACGAGGGAGGGTCTCCGGGGCCTTCCGGCGACGGCCGGACGGGCGGGACGTGCCGCCGTCGGAGTGCTGTCGTAACCCGTGTGAACGCCCCGGATGGTGGGACGGCCCGGTGTGACTGACGGTGGTTCACGTCGAGACCGGGTCTCGTGAGCTGGCGAGGCGTCAGCTGCCCGGGTCGCGACGGAAGGACTCACCGATGCGCTCTGCCCGCATGCTGCTCGCGACGGCCACTGCCACGGCCGCCCTCGCGATCACCGCGCCCGCCGCCTACGCCGAGGCGATGGGTGACTGGGACAACGACTCCAGTTCCTACAGCAAGGAGCACCACAAGGACGGCAAGCACCACGAGCCGCGCGGCGGCGTTCACACCGGTGGCGGAGCCCTGGCCGCGGTGACCTCGGACGACGAGTGGGACGGCGACAAGGGCGACCACCAGGGCAAGGAAGAGGAGCACGGCAAGGAGAAGGGGCACGAGAAGGGCTCCTGGAAGGACAAGCACGACAAGCCGCACGGCGGGATGCACACCGGTGGCGGAGCCCTGGCCGCGGTGAACTCCGACGACGAGTGGGACGGCGACAAGGGCGACCACCAGGGCAAGGAAGAGGAGCACGGCAAGGAGAAGGGGCACGAGAAGGGCTCCTGGAAGG
>NZ_POUC01000013.1 GCF_002891435.1 Streptomyces cahuitamycinicus | reverse complement strand
GCTAGTCTCGGGGGCTCGGAGATGTGTATAAGAGGCACCCTTCGGGCTTCGCCCGAAGAAGCGAGTCGGGGCGCTCCGCGCCCCGACCGCTCCCGCTCCGCGTGAGCGGATGCGGCTCGCTCCGCTCACCGCCAGGCGGCACGCGCTCCGCGCGACCGCCAACCGCAGGGCAGGCGCCTCGCGTTGCGAGGCGCGGCCGGCCTCCGGCCAGCCGGTGGCCTCCGCTGCGCTCCAGCCACCCACGGTCGACCCGCCAACTCCCCTGCGGGCAAGGCGTGCCACGCTCCGCGCGGCCACCCACCGGGCTCACGCGCAAGCAGCAGCAAAAAGAGGGGAGGTGACGGAGGGTGCGGACCGGGACCCGGGTCAGGAGCGAGGCGATCCGTTCGGGTGACACCCCGTCCTATCTAGTGCTTCATTTTTAAGCACTAGATAGAGTCTGGAACTAGCAGGCCGCACCGCGCACGAGCAAAAGGGAGGCCCCTCACATTTTCGGATGCCGCTTTCTTGGGAAAACCCAGAATATGGGGCTTGAGAATCTGACCTATGAACTGACCCTAGCCACAGAAAGGAACCGCGGATATGGGAAACTCGAAATTCGGCGTGCGGAGGTACCGGAGCCGAACGGCCTCCAGGCCGGGCGGCGAAACCGAGTTCCGACCTCAGCCACGCCTTGCTGCTGCTTGTTCGTCACAGGCCGGCACCACCGAGACTCAGAGCCGCTGGTGCCGCCTACGGTCCGCAGCTGGCAGACGGAGCCGCACGCGAAGCCGCCTCAGCCACGACGGTGCCCGGCCCGCAGGTTCTCGTGCGACATCAGATAGGAGCAGAGCCCGCGTTTCTGCTGGTCACAGCGTTGCGCGTGGGGTGCTTGTGACTCCTCAGCAGTGACACAGGGCCCCTGATATGTCCCTTGTGGGTAGACACATCGCCCTTGAAAGGTCGGCAGTTCTGACGTTGCCACGCGCGGAAGGTCAGGAATCCCGACCTGTTGGCGCGCGGAAGGTCAGCGGTGCTGACTTTCCGCGCCGGAAGCCGAGTCCGCTGTGGCGCCCCCATACATGCCCGGCGCGCGGGAGTTCGTGCAGGAGTTGTGTCACCCCTGGGGGGACACAACACGCGCCGGAAGTCAGTAATGCCGACCTAGAGGTCAGAAGTACTGACCTTCTGCTACGTTGCTGCACGCCCGGGATCTTGGAACTTTGGAGAGCTGCTCGTGTCCGAGTCACAGCCCCGTCGGCGTGCCGCCAGACCCGCGCCCAACCCCGGCCTGGCGCCGGACGATCCGCTGCGGGTCTTCAGTGAGCGGCTCCGGAAGATCGATGGCCTGGACGATCTGGCGCGGGCGTACCCCGGCCGGGAGATCAGCATCGGTCGTCAGCGCCAGCAGCTGGAGTTCTACTCCGACCCGGACCGGCCCAACGCCTTCGCGATGGTGGCGCTGGAGTTCTTCCTCGTGATCGCCCAGTACTACCGCGAGGCGCTGCCGCTGCGGCTGATCCTGCTGCTGATCGCCGGGCAGAGGGCCGGCGGGCGGATCCCACTCACTCAGGACGACATGGCGCAGATCCTGGATGTGCCGCGCCAGAAGGTGAACGAGTCGCTGCGCGAGATCATGAGCCACGGCATCGTGATCAAAATCGGGCGCGGCGTCTACCAGTTCAACCCGCCGTACTCCTACGTCGCGGCCGAACTGGTCCGGCTGTCCGACGGGACTACCGAGTATGTTCAGGTGGACCAGGCTGACGCGCTCGCGGAGCTGCGGGCCGCGGCGCTCCCGGACCTGGTCCGGTTCCCCTCGCTGCAGCACATGCGCGAGGCGATCGAAGAGTTCCGCAAGGAGCGGGCCCGGCAACGCCGGGAACGGCGGGAGCGGTTCGAGGCGATGACGACGCAGAAGGAGGGCGATCGGTGAGCAGGGGCATGTTGGTCACACCGGTCAACGCGGAAGGCGTCGTCGCGGCCCTGGACCTGCCGGGGCCGGCCTACCGCGTCCTGTTCACCCTGCGCTCCCGCAGCGAGCCCGGCGGGCGTGTGGAGATGGGACAGAGCCAGATCGCCGCCCTGCTGGGGCTGAGCCGCCCCAGCGTCACCTCCGGCCTGCGCGAACTGATACTCGCCCGCCTGGTGAAGAAGCAGCGCAACGGTGTGTACCGGATCAACGCGATGCTTGCCGCCTACGAGACACCCGCCGACGCCCGGGCAGCCATCGACGCCATGGACCCCGCGGACCGGATGGACGACCCGCACTTCGTCGCCCGCTACCACCAGGCCGTCGAGGACTACCGCGAGCAGCTCGCCCGCGAACGGCGCAAGAAGCTACGCGTCGCCTGACCTCAGCCCCGGCCGGCACCACGGCGCTGCACCCTGCGGTGCGGCGCCGTTCGTGTGTCTGAGTGTCGGCGTCGACACCAAAGATCCCTGCCAGCGTGGGCAAAGGTCCCCGCGTACGGGGACAACCCGCGCGCTGCGCCCGTGTCGCCGTTACCCGCGCCCGCTGGTCGTGCTGGAGGGCTCCTCGAGGACCAGGCGGTGCGCGCCGCGGCTTCGGAATGTCATCGCTCTCCGGCCGGCCGCATCGGCGGCATCGGCGGCACGGTCACCACAGCCGCCCTCTTCTACCCGCTCGCAACGCAGCAGCGCCCCGGACAAGGGCGGAGCCCGGGGCGCTGCTGCGGGGTTCTCGGGAGGCCCTACGCCTCCACGTACGCGACGATCGTGATCGACCCCAGGGCCGTCACGTAGTAGATCACCCGCACGCCGTCGATGTCGTCGACCTAGTCGCGCAGCAGGGTGCCGGGCACCTCGGTGCCGAGCGCGGGGTTGACGCTGATCGCGACGATCGCGCGGTCCAGGCGGTGCGTCTCGTTGGCGGTGAGCTTCGCCAGCTGGGTGAGCGCGGGCTCCACCAGGATGACCCGGGAGCGCCGCGCGCCGTGCTCAGGCGACACGGGGCTCCCCGTCGGCGAGACGGGCGAGGTGGGCGTCGCGGGCGACCTCCCACGGCACACCGGACTCCGGCGAGGGGTAGCCGTTCTCTGCGATGTCCTCCAGGACGGAGGCGAGGACGTCGACCCGCGCGCGCTGGTCGACGTCCGTACTTGCGAACCGATTCGGCGGCGGATTCGTCGAGCGGCTGGCGGTCGGGCGCGGCGGCCGGCTCCTGGCTCATCGAGGGCTCCCGGGGCGTCATCTGGCGTGTGCTCTCACGGTATCGCCGGGGCGAGGCGCCGGTCTGCGGTACGGACGAAACCCGCCCGATGACACAGATCGGCGCCGATGACACAAACCCCGCGGCCCCGGCTGGACCCAGGACCCAGCAGGCCTACTAGCGGGTCTGACGCTCCTGCCGACTCAGCGGAGGCATCTGGACGACCTGGAGGAACTCCCACACCTCGCCGTTCTCGTCGACGCACTGCACGAGCAGCTCCAGGGGCTCGGCGGATCGCCCGTTGATGCGCACGGGTACCCCGATCGTCTGCCATCGGCGCAGTTGTCGCAGGACAACGCTGTTGCCGGAGCTCGGGTACTCGAAGCTGACGCGACGTGTCTCGCAGGTCAGCCTGCAGTGGGCGAGGTGGCTGGGTTCCAGCAGGCGCAGCCTCAGCCGCCAGGGGAACGCGCCGTTGAGAGGCGGGCCGGGCGCCATTTCCAGCTCGACCTGGGGCGTGCGCTCGTGCCGGTGCCGGGACATCTCGATGCGGGTCATCGTGCGGGCGCTGTCCGCTTGGCGCCGGGCGTACCAGGCGGCGCCCACCGCGACGAACAGGGCGAGCGAGGCGACGACGAGGCTGGCGAGCTCCACCGGTCGAATCTAGCCGAGGCCGGGTGGGCTGGGCAGAGCCCCAGCGAACGCGCGCGACGTTGCCGCCGGAGGCGACGAGGCACCGGCCGCGGGCCCCTAGTAGGGTGCGTGGCTGCCTGAGAAAGCACCGGACCCAGGACCCAGGTTCGTACGGGCAGCTGGGTCCCGGCGGGCGGGTCAGGCCGGGGTCATTGGCCGGCCTTTGAGAGGCCTTCCGCGAGCTGGGTGACGACGTCCAGAATCGACTTCCCGAACGCGGTCGGCGCGATCAGCACCCCGAACGTGAGGCAGATGACCACGGTCATCTTCTCGTCGAACCGGCTCCGGGAGTGGGTAGGGCGGCGCAGCTGCACGACGATGATGATGATGGCGAGCAGCACCGCCACGTTGATGGTCACGATCACGTGCCCGGACCTCCCGTAAGTCCACGACTGCCTTGTGAGCACCGCACGTTCACTCCGGTGTTCTTGTGTAGCGCGAAAGGACCAAGACCGCGCCCGGGTTGACGGGGGTTGGCGGCAAAGCGGCCCTCTTGGCTTGATTGCGCAGGTCAGGGACGCGGCAGGTGCGGGTGAGCGAGGCCTGCGGGAGGGGGTACGGACCGTGAACGGCGCAGCCGGCGCACTTCATACAGAACTGCTTCGGGACGCGCGGGCAGTGGCAGATGGGGTTGTGGTCGGGGTCGTCCTCGCCCTCGAACCATGGTTCGCCCAGCGGGGGCCGGTAGTCGACGTGGACCTCGCCGTCGGCCGTCAGGTCTTCGTACCGGGTGCCGCCGCCGGTCGACGTCACCCACGTGGCCGCGGTCGATGTGCTGCTGCAGCCAGGCGTCCTCGAGCGCGGCCGCGGCCTCCGCGGCGGTCATGCCGGTGGCGCGCCGGCGGACCCAGCCGCGGCCGACCTTCGCCCGGTCGACCGGCTGGCGGGGCGCGGCCGCGCCGGGCGCGGGGACGTCGGCGGAATCGGGGAACAGGGGTGCTCACACGAGCCTCCCAATCGTTGCGGAAACGGTGACGGGAAATCCGGCCCGCGCGGTGGGCGCGGCAGCCGTAGTGTGCCGAGGCACGGCAGTTGTCACCGGCAGAGCTGCTTGAGCTGGTGTAGGAGACCGGTCGAAGCAGCCTGATTGTCACCAGTGAGGCGCGCGGCTTGTCACAGGTCCTCGTTGAGGACCACCGTGACCGACCAGAAACGGCCTCTCAGTATCCCCAGCCGGCGTAGATGGTGACGTTCTCGCCGTTGTTCCTGGCTCCGACGCACACGTCACGCCAGTCGAGCAGCCAGCCGCTGGAGCGGCAGCTCTCCTGCTGGAGGCCCAGTTCGCGGATGATCTCCGGGCGGGACAGGCCGTCCCCGCTGGTGACCGTCGCAACGCGCCAGCAGCCGCCGGAACCGCAGCTGGTGCCTTCGTTGACCATGCTGATGCCTGGCGGCAATGAGGGGAGGGCCTTGGACGGCGGGGCGTCCGAGCCTTCGCTGATCATCAGCGCATACAGGAGGCCGGCCACGAGGGTGAGGGCGAACTGCATCCCCAGGAAGCCGATCGCTCCGTTGCGGCGGGGAATCCATTCCGGGGGAGGGGAGTCCTCGTGCCGGCCTTCCAGTCCCGCACCGCAGGCGATGAGCAGAGGCGCCAGGGCCGTGAACACGAGATGGGCGTCGGGCCCGGGGGCGTGGATCCAGCCCTGCTGGACACTGATCAGCAGACCGGCTCCGGCGAGCAGCGCGCCGCCGATCGCGAAGCCGACAGGGCGGGTGCGGGCGATCGTCGCCCAGACGGCGGCGGGCGCGACGGCGAAGAGTATCCCCAGGACGATCAGCATGCACGGGAGGACGTGCGGCCTCGAGCGCCCGGTTCCACACGGCCGGGGCTCACCTCAGGCCCGCAGGCCGGTCGTTCATGCCGTGTAGTACGGCGAAGTCGTCGTTGCCAAAGTCTCACCCGTGCGCACCTACGGCCTTGCCGGTGACAACGAGCCTGCCTATGTGACAACTATCGCGCTTCGGCTCACGTAGACAGGTTTATAGCAGCCCTGAATTCGGCGTGCCTAAAACTTGATATCGAGCCACTCCACGTCCGCGAATTGCACCTCCAGGCTCGCGCGCCTGCCACCGCCCTGGCGGAAATAGGCGTCCGCTATGGCTTCCGCAACCAGTGCATGCAGATCCTTGTCCGTCGCTCCGGACTCCTGTGCCGCCAGGATGGCGGAGGCGTGGGAGGGCGAGACAGCCACCATGAGGTCCCGCACCCGGCCCGCATCCGAGGTTCCCTCGGGGCCGAATCCGAAGTAGGCGCGGCAGGAGATGACGAACCCGCCAGAGGTGCCCGCGCGCTGCCTCGCCTGTGCCCTGACCTGCGGTTGCCGGTGTGACTCGGTCTCCTGCATCAGAGCCTCCTGGAGGCGCTTCTGCGGCGTCTTGGCTGCACCAGAGCGGTAGCGCTCCACGGTGCGGCGGGAGACGCCCAAGCGCTCGGCTACTGCTTTGGTGGAGCCCTTCGCGCGCGTGAGGAGGAATTTCATCCGGGCTTGCGCTGACTTCGGCGTCGGACGGGTGAACAGGGTCCGTTCCTCGCGTCCGAGGCCGTCGAAGGGCTTGTGCCGGAGCAGGGCCGACACCCTGGCGTGCTGCTGATCATCCATACCGAGCAGCGTCGGGCCCTACCCCTGTGGACAGAGGCCAGCGGCTGAACGAACTCTCGCTGCACGTCGGAGGGTTGACGCCGCAGGTCAATGGGTCTTGGGTGCCACAAGCTGTGATGCGCATCACTGAGCGTTTTCAGCGTTGACGCTCCAAGGTAAGGACGGCAGCGGCGATGACCGTCATGCGGTTGGGGCTGCAGCGGGCTCTGCGGAAGACGCGCCAGGACTTGAGTCTCGCGACGCTTCGTTCGACCGGTGCTCGTGCCGCTGACAGGGCCCGGTTGATCGTCCGTTGGGTCGCGGTGAGGTCCTGGTGCGGAAGACGTCTGATCGGCGTGGTCACCCAGGAGCCGGCCCCGATGTAGGCGCGGTCGGCGAGGATGGGCACGCCCTGGCGTTCACAGATCCGGATGATGCGGTGGGGGCGGGCCGCGGTCAGGTCGTGGGTGCGGCCAGGCAGGGCGGGCGAGATCCACAGCAGCTTGCCCGCAGGGTCGGCAACGACCTGCACGTTCACGCTGTGGCGGCGGTGCTTCTGGGAGAAGTCGGCCCGGCTGTCACCGACCCGGTCGCATTCGGCGAGCGTTCCGTCGAGCAGGACGTGATCGGGATCCGTTTCCCGCAGGACCCGCAGTAGTCCGGGCGCCCGGCGGGACAGATGGCCGACGACGGCGGTGACGTAGGCGTGGGCAGTGCCGACGGATATGCCGAAACCGGCGGCGATCTGGGCGAGGGTGTCGTGCCGGCGAAGGCAGACCAGGCCGACGAGAGCACGCTGGTGAGGCGGGAGCTTGCAGCGGCGGTCACCCTCACGGGTGACGATGAGCATGGTTACCCACTCGACCAGGGCGTGCGGGAGGTCGAGTGCGGCAGGATAGGGAACCAACGAGGTCCCTGCGCTGATGAGTCGAGACGTCGAACACCTCTCTCAACGGCACAGGGGCCTCGTGCGTTGCGGGAGGCCACCTCGTCACCCGACCGGTGGCCACTCTGAAAACGCTCACTCTTTTCCGGAAGCACATCGGCTAAACCCGTTAAACCAACTCCTCAAGGCGGAATCACTGTCGCACGCGTGTTTCTTCCCGCTGTTCCTGTTCCCGCCAGTGAGGTTCGGTGAGGGGAAGTGAGTCTGGCCGAGGCGTGACGGGCTTGAACTCGTCCTTCGTCCGGGCCCACCTGGTCCTCGCGGGAATGCGCACCGCCTCGCCTCCGGCAGCCTCAATGCCGGGGACGAGGCGTCTGCGCCGATCGGGCCTACAGCTCGATGTCGAGCCGTTCCACGTCGGTGAATTCCACGCCCAGCCCGTGCGCGCGGCTGTTGTTGGCGCGGAAGTACATCTGCGCGAGGCCGTCGGCGGCGATCTGCTGGAGCTGCTGCTCGTTGGCGCCCTGCTCGCGGGCGGTGAACAGGCGGTCGGCCCACTGAGGCGGCAGGGCCTGGGTGATGTCGCGGATCCGGGCGTCGTCGGTCGTACCACCGGCGGCTTCGAAGCCGAAACGGGCGCGGGTGGAGACGACCAGTCCACCCGTGGACGCCGCCTTCTTCCTCGCCTTCGCCCGGATCTGCGGCTGCCACCGCTTCTTGACCTCACGCTCTATGCGATCCCGGAGGTCGCGGCGGGGGCGCTTGAGCTTGCCCGCGACGTATCGTTCCACGGTGCGCTGGGAGATCCCGAGCGCCTGGGCGGCGGCCTTGGTGCCCTTGAGCTGCTTGACCAGGTACTTCATCTGCGCCTGGGCGCTCTGCGGGATGCGGCGGGTGAACGCCCCCTCCAGCGCGCGGTCCAGGCTCTCCCCGACCGAGTCGACCATGGGTTACTCCCCTTCTCCGGCGCTCTGGTCGGTCTTGATGAGGTTGGCGATGTTGAACACGCCGCCGCGCTCCTCGAACTGCGATTCCGCCCACAGGACGGTTTGGGTGCCCTGGTGCTTGACCATCCCTGGCGAGACCCCGAGCCGGAACGTGCCCGGCACCGGCTTGCCCTCGTCGGTGAGCGGCAGGATGTCCAGCGGGGACGGGCCGGGCGAGGGGTAGACGATCGCGTCGGTGCCGATCGCGACCGGGTACAGGTCGGCGGCGGCCGCCGTCTTCATCAGCTTGCGGTGCAGGCCGATCCGCTGGCTCGCCAGCACGGCGGCCCGGATGTCGGGACGCCACGTCTCCCGCTCCAGCGCCGGGTAGGGCTCGTAGTACGGCACCTGGCCCCGGCTGCGCTGGCGCAGCTTGCCGATGCCGCCCTTCGCCGTCGCCTTGATCGCGGTCTCCAGCAGCGCCATCGTCGGGTCGACCTGCTTGCGCCGCGCCATCGCGTCCAGGAACTCCTGGCCCCCGAGGCCGGTGGTGACGCCCATGTCGGCCATCGTCGCCACGTACGCGTCGCGCAGCCGCTTGTACCAGGCGTCCAGGTAGCGGCCGGTCTGGGTGCGCACGTACGCCTCGATCGGCGCGACGTCGAAGCCGAGCTCCATTGCGTAGCCGACGGTGGGCGTGGCGTACCAGGCCGGACCCTTAGGCCGTTCACCCTTCGGCGTGAACGGGCTCGGGAGCCGGTCACCGTCGACGGTGCGGCCGTTGATCCGGACGCGGGACAGGTCGACGTGGGACAGGTCGACCAGCCACGAGCCGGGCAGCGACGCGTCGAACTGCGGGTTGCCGGTCAGGTGGGTCGGCCCGTTCAGCCCGACCGTGAGCCCGTTCGCGGCCGCGGCGAACGACATGTTGATGTCGACCGTGACCAGGTACTGGTTCGCGCACTCCTCATCGGTCAGCGGCCGGCACCAGTCATAGGGCTCCTCCATCAGCATCTGGGCCGGGGTGCGCATGTGGTGCCGGGCGAACCTGTCCTTGAGGACCGGGTGTTCGTCGGGAACCTCGCACTCCACCACGGGATACAGGGCGGTGAGTGCGTCGTCGTTGAAGGCCCGCTTGAACTCGCCGGTGGCCTCGTCCTTCTCCGCCCGGGTCGGCGGGCGCAGCGCGACCATCAGCTCGAGGCCGGTCGTCGCGGTGGTGCCACGTGGCGTCATCACCCGCGCCGCGTACAGGCCGAGGTAGCGGGCGAGGTCGGCCGGGTGCATCGTCGGCAGCTGCGGGTCGTCCTTCTTGTCCCACTCCCGGGCGTCCAGCGCGTTCCACGGCAGGATGCACAGCTGGACGCAGCGCCGCTTGGATCCCTCGGGCTCGCGGTAGACGCGCGCCCACGGCCCGAAGCCGCGCTGGGTGAGCTGGAGGCCGGCCCGCTTGATCTGCTTGACCACCTTGTGGCTGTCCGCGATCCGTCCGTGGCGCCGCTCCTCCTCCGACAGGGCGGCGGGCAGGCCATAGCACTCCAGCGCGGACGCGGTGAGGACGAGGATCGGGTCGGCGTCGCGGCCGTTGCGGTGCAGCCGGGCCTGACCGAGCAGGGCTTCGGTCAGCGTCCAGTCGACCAGCGCCGGAATCGTCTTGGTGGGCACGTCCAGGACCAGGCCGCCGACGCAGTACGCCGACACCTGCCCGTCCTGGTCGGCGTCGATGACCGCGAGCGGGCCGTTCTCGAAGCGCGGGTCGACGGCGGCCGCCGTGGTCTTCTTCGCCACCGCCTTCTTCGCACCCGGGCGCCGCGACGACGGGGCGGGCCTGGCGGTGCTGCTCGCCTCCGCCTTCGGGCGGGACGGCGGCGCGGCGGCGGGCGCCGGGGTCGGCTCCGGGGCCGGGCCGGTGAACGCCTGCGGAACCACGGGTGCCGGGGCAGCGGCGGGCGCGTCGGCGGCCGGGGCGGGGAAGCGGGCGGCGAGGCCCTCGAGGAGCCGGGCGTACGCGGCGCGCTTCGGCGGCCGCGGTTCGGTCCGGCCGGTCTCCCAGTTCCCCACGGCCTCCCGGCGGGCGTCCAGCACCTTGGCGATCTGCGCCTGGCTCAGGCCGGCCGCCTCCCGCAGACGCTTACGCTCCGCGGGGACCGGCAGATCGTCCTGCGCGACTTGCTCCAGCAGCGCATCAACGGCGCTGAACAGCTCGTTCTCAGTGGACACAGAGGTCACCTCCGATAAGACATCCTATCCCAATCGCGCATTGTTTCGCGCATTGTTTCGCGCATTGTTTCGCGCGTTAATCGCTCATGAATCGCGCACAGGGGGAGTGCAACACATGCTCCGTACGAGTAGGACAACATCCGTCTGGCGATTCAAGCGAACAGTGCTGCGAGGGCCGCGGTCACGGTCGCGGCGAGAGTGAAGACCGCTGTGAAGGCGGCGGCCCGGGTGAATGCGGTGGGGTACGTGGCGCCCTCCATGCGGGCGAGTTTGCCCGCGGGGGCGGCGGCCAACAGTGCGACCACGATCACGAGCGCGGTGGTCAGAAGGACGACGGCCACGAGGACTCCCGGTAAGTGATGGGGCGTGGCGAGCGTCAAAAACCGTAGATGAAGCTGCTTCTCCAGGGCCGTCAGGCCCACCGGTGGCGTGGTCACGCCGCACATCGTGACGGTTCCCGCCGCGTAGTCGACACGGCGCCCGTCGGCGTAGGTGCGCGTTGGTGCCGGTCTTCTTGACGCCCCAGTCCCATTCCCCGCCCACGGTCCTCGCAACTCCCACAGATCGCGGGTGTTGCGAGGACCGTTAGAACCCAAGGAACCGTCCGGGGCCCTGTGGGTGTCAGCCCGCGCTGCATCACCGTGGTGGTCTTCCCGGCGCTCTTGCTCCCGTAGCGTCAGCATTGCAGGCCGGGCCACGGCCCTCAGCTGAGCAGATCGTCACCTTCCAGGTGCCGCATGGCATGCCCGATCTCTTCTGGGTGGCGATGCAGCCGAGCCATCGCCCCAGCCGTACCTGCATCCATGCCGGGTCTTTGAGTACAACCCACTGCGCGGCCGCCCCTTCTTGTCCGGCTTCGGTGCGGGCTACGTCGCCCCCTCATCCCACCTGATCGTTCCCAAGGGCAGCCCTCTCGGTCTGTACTACATGGGCATCGCCCACGTCGGGAACGACTTCGCCAAGGAACGCGGGGACCTCTTCGAGCAGTACGCGGGACGCCAGCTTGGCCAACTTGCCGATGCCGAGATCCACCCCGAGATCATCTACCGGGACGAGCGACGCAGCGTCGACCGGATCGTCGTCTTCGACGACCTGGTCCTGCTCGTAGAAGTAAAGTCCACGCGCCCTCCCCCCCCCAACAGCTACGTCTTGGCGTGCTGGACCGTACCAGCGCAGCCCTGCGCCAGATCAAGCACGCCTACAAGCAGCTGGAAACCACAGCAGCACTGATCACCGACCGGGAGCCGGGCGAGTGATTACGCCGTAATCACTGCCGGTGGATGCCCTGCTGTGGGTGAGGTGATTACGGCGTAATCAACCGGAGGCCGCCAGCCCCTGCCCACGGCGTCTCAGCGATGGGTGGTCGACCCGACGTCGTCCAGGCCAAGGGCCGGGCAGGACGGCTGCCGAGACTCGAGGGTGGTGTCTGGCGGACATCAGGTGCATTGCCAGGTGAACATCGCCCGGTCAAAGCGTCGATCGACCAGGTCCTGCGGACGGATCAGCCAGTACAACGCACCGCAGTCACCCCACATCATGCCCGCGGCATCCTCACTGTCGAACTGCGCCAGCAGCACCCGGCTGCCCGCCTCGTCCGACAGCCGGGGATCCTCCCAGGGCAGCCTCCCTTCCAGCACAGCTTCTGCGATCTCAATCTCCACCGGATTCTGAACCGAGTGCGCATAGCCGCCGACCTGATGGCCCACTGTGTCGTCGAACTCCCACAGCGCGTCGAGGGACTCCTGAGTGCATACGGGATGGTCGTAGCGCTGCCCGAGCGGAGCACCCGGTGCGAACGTCTCCCGGATATGCGGATGCCAGGGCTCAGCCGCCGTCATCTCCACGCGCGCTGTCAGCGGCACGAGCGGATACGGCTGGAGCTCCCCCGGCGTTTCCCGATCCGGCATATCTGCGCCTTCCGGTACATCTGCGCCTTCCGGTACGTAGAGCACGCGAGCGCCTGCCCAGCTGTTTGCCGAGCTTCTTGATGTCGACGTGCACCAGTTCGCCGGGACGTTCACGTTCGTAGCGGCGTATGACGCGGCCGGTAGCCCGGCCCAGGTGCGTGAGGCGGGCCAGGCCGCAGCGGGTCAGCACACGGTGAACGGTCGAGGGCACCAGCCGCAGCAGGTGCGCGATGCGGGCCGGTCCCCAACGGCGCAGGACACGGGCCTTGATGATGCGCCGCTCGGTGCGGGTCGGCGTTCTGCGCGGGCTGGTGCGCGGGCGGCTGGAGAGGTCGCTCATGCCTGCTTCGTCGAACGTCCGGTAGCGGTCGGCCCAGCGCTGGGCGGTGGTAGGCGAGACCTGGAAGCGTTCGGCAGCCCGGCGCAGGGGCCAGTCGTCCTCAACCACGCAGCGGGCCAGGCGCAGTCGTCCGGTCTCGGTCAGGGGCGCATTACGGTGGGGCACGAGGGCCTTTCGGTCGGTGTCGACGTCGCAATCCACACCGAACTCGAAAGGCCCTCACCTGTTCAAGATCCCTCAGCCGAGACCTGCCTCACCCGTCCACAACCTCTCGGGACAGAACAACTAGCCCGAGTCGTACAGACGGTCGCAACAGCTCCAACCACCTCTCGGCTATGCCGGGAGGCTGGTGTTCGGAGGCGAGGGAGCGCAGAGCATCGGGAGAGCCGTGAATCATGCGTCTGATCATGCAAGACACCACTGCCAGGTACCTTCGCGGCCGTCGGGCGAAGCTCATCAAGTTGGTCTAACTAACGTGTCGATGGTGTAGATGATCTACGACGTTAGTATGGTGTCCTTCATGAGTTCGCCAGCCACCTCCAACGACCGCGAGAAGGTCGTCTCCAAGCTGCCGGGATGGCTCCGGCAGAACCTCAAAATCAGAGCCGCCCAGCACGGCATCGAGATCCAGGCCGCCGTCGAACAAGGCATCACCGACTGGTGCAGCCTTGCCTCCACCCCCGACACCATCGATACCGCCGGCGCCGACTCCTTCTCCACCTTCCTGCCCCCAGGGCAGTGGGAGGAGTTCCGGCAGATCGCCGCCGACCGGCGTGTCTCCCTCATTCAGGGTCTGGCCCAGTCCGTCCAGTTGTGGCTCGACGCCAACCCAGCCCCGGACATCGAGCGCCCCGCGATCACCCGGCGCATCGTCGTCTGCAACCAGAAGGGCGGAGTCGGCAAGACCGCTATCACCGCTGGACTTGGCGAGGCCCTGGCCGAAGACCCCAACAAGCTGCACCCCGTACGCGTCGCCAAAGCCCTCACCAAGGCCCTGCGCGCGAGCGAGACACACACCGACGAACCGGAAGCGGGAGCCGACCCACTCGACATCGAGAACCTGCCCGGCCTCGGACTCCGGGTGCTCCTCGTCGACTTCGACCCGCAGTGCCACCTCACCAACCAGCTGGGCGCCAGCCCGCTGCCGTTGAACGGTGACAGCCTCACCAACCACATGGCCGGTGACCCCAAGGGCGACCTGCGCGACCTCATCGTGTCCGTCGACGACGACGCGTTCGGCGGCCGCCTCCACCTCCTGCCCGCCTGCAACGACGCCTTCCTGCTCGACGTACGGCTGTCCGCCGTCCGGGCCCGGGAAGCCGGACTCGAGAGGGCCCTTGCCCCACTCGAAGCTGATTACGACGTAATCATCGTCGACTGCCCGCCCAGCCTCGGCCTCAGCATGGACGCCGCCGCCTACTACGGCCGCCGACGTGACGGCGAAACGCCCGGCCAGTCCGGAGCCCTCATCGTCGTCCAAGCCGAGGACAGCTCCGCCGACGCCTACGAACTGCTCACCACTCAGATCGACGACCTGCGCGGCGACCTCCAAGTCGACATCGACTACCTCGGCATCGTCGTCAACCTCTACGACTCCCGCCGCGGATACATCGCAACCTCCTCCCTCCAGGGATGGGTGGACATAAAGGATCCGAGGGTGGTGGGCCTCATCGGCGACCTCAAGGAACAGAAGGAAGCCGTCCGTGTGAAGAAACCCCTGTTGTCCTACGCGCCCAAGTCACAGCAGGCCGTCGGCATGCGCGCCTTGGCAAGGGAGGTCTCGTGAGCAAGGCCGACCAACTGGGCTCCGGACGGTTCGGTGGGGGAGTGCGCACAGTCAGCGCACGCCGCCAGGCCGTCGCTGCTGCCACGGGCGTCCCCACTGAGGGCATCGCCGCGCCCTCCGAGCTCCCCGTCCACCGGGTCAGCCTCAACCCTGACAACCCCCGGTCCGACCTCGGCGACCTCACCGACCTCGCGGGCAGTCTGGAGACCCACGGCCAGAAGCAGGCCATCACGGTCATGAACCGCGACGCCTACATCAAGGCCAACCCGGAACGCGAAGCCGACCTCGAGCCGGACACCACCCACGTCGTCGTCGACGGCAGCAGCCGCCTCGCCGCTGCCCGCGAGGCCGGCCTCGCCACCGTCAAGGTCATGGTCAGCGACGACCAGGGCTCCACCCCCGAAGAACTCCTCGAATCCGCCCTGGTCGCCAACATCCACCGCCAGGACCTCGAGGAACTCGACGAAGCCCGAGCTCTCCAGCGGCTCATGGAAATTCACGGCAGCCAGCGAGCCCTCGCCAAACGCCTCCACCGCTCGCAGGGCTGGATCTCCCAGCGCTTGGCTCTACTCAACCTCAGTCCCGAACTCCAAGCCCGCATCGGCGAGGAACGCATCGACCTGCTGCGCGCGGTCGGCAACAAGCCCGCTGACCAGCAGCAAGCCGCCCTGGGAAAGCTCAAAGCGGAGCGGGCGGGGAAGGAAGAGGAGGCGCGCGCGTCGAAGCGCCACTCGCCGCAGCGGCCAGCAGACGCAGGCAAGGACGACACCGCAAACAGGTCCGCCGGTGATTACGGCGTAATCACCACCGGATCCTCGGAAGGCGGCTCAATCCCTGCCAACGGCCAGCGAGAAGCTAGGGGCCACGACGGCGAACCGGCGAACCAGGCAGCATCCGGGGCGGTTCCAGAACCCCGCGCTGACTCCTCCTCACCGGAGAGCAAGAACACCAGCGCGGAACAGCAAGCCCGCCGGGTGCCGTTCGACAGGCCCGGTGAACTCGCGATGCTGCTGGACGCGAGGGTGAAGGTCGACGACGCCTTCTTCACGCTCCTGCAACTGCTCAGCAGCAAGGCACTGGACAGGGACCCGGCGCGGCTCGGTGAACTGGCACGATCCTTCGCTGAGCAAGCCGCCGCGCGGACTGGCTGACGGGTACTCGGCCGATCCCGGCCGCCGTTCCCATCGCCGCCTTGCGCCTTCCGGCCGCCTCGATAACTGCCGTGGCCTTCCCAACCCTGAGGAAGGCGTGCCCCGAGACCTGGGTGGGCCTCACGCCTTGGTCAACGCTAAGAAGCCCGCACCCCTGCGAATACTCCAGGGGGCGGGTCTTCTTACGATTCCTGGGCCTCGCGGCGAGTAGTGAGTTCCCACAAGCGTGTGCACCACTGCTCGTTGTCCGCGGGACCGTCACGGGTCGAGGCCGCCGTCTGCAGTGCGTCGGTGACCAGGCCGGTGCGCATGTGGCCAGCGATGGACCAGCCGGCGACCTTGCGGCTGAAGCAGTCCAGCACGGTCGCGACGCAGAGGAACTCGCCGCCTGCGAGCGGGAGATACGTGATGTCGCCCCGGTACTTCCGCCCTCAGTGGCGGTGAAGTCCCGCTGGAACAGGTCCGGAACGTATGAGGCTGCCGGGCTGGCGGAGCAGCCCGCTGGGGGTCGCGCCTCAGACTGCAGTCACAGAGACCTTCTATTACGCCGTAATAGAAGGAGAGAAGGCACGGCCCGGCAGTCCGGGGGAGCGGTGCACCTCAAACGAGGACAGCGTGCCGTGCCGAGCTCGGCACGCTGGAAGAAGGACGACCGCTTCAGTTTCCATACCCTGCTGCGTACGCGGCGGACCCAGGGGCTCGACCTCCTGCCGACGCAGAAGCCGTCGGACGATGCACTGAGAGGCATGGCTGTGGCGCGTATGGAAGAACTGACTGAAGCACTGCCGGTGCGAGAAGCCGCGCGGGGACTCGGCGGAGAACCGCTCAGCGGACATTCGCCTGTGCGGCGCCGAGGGCTCGTGCTGGCCCTCAGCAGCCTGGCTGGCTTCCTGCTCACGGTGGTGTGGTCCGCCAAGTTCGTGGATCAGACGATCGGCGGCACCATCGCGGAGGGGGTCCTCGGCCACAGTGCGGAGGACGCACCACTCACCTCTGTCGCGGCGGGTATTGCGTTCGCGTTCGCCTCGGGCCTGGCCGGTACCTTCACTGCTTGCAACATCGCAGCCTTCGGCGCCGTCGCCCCGATGATGGATTCGGCCCATGGTCGATGGGAGCGCTTCGCGCAGTCGCTCAGGCCGCTGGGATGGCTCTCGCTCGGCACCGTAGCCGTCTCCGCCCTGTACGGCGTAATCGTCGGCCTGGCTGGTACATCGATGCCCCAGTTCTCGCAGGCTGAGTCGGTGCCTGGCGTTCTTTCGGGGCGCTCCGTCCAGGCAATGATCACTTTCGGGGTGATCGGCCTGGCCATGCTCTACATGGGCCTGGCCGCTCTCGGGTACGTCCGTGATCCGTTCACCCGGCTGTCCGTGAGATTCCCCCATGCGCAGTCTCTGTTCATGGGCATTCTGATCGGTGGCTTCCTCATCGGCCGTCCCTTTCCGTTGTTCCGCCAGCTCTTCAGAGACGCAGCGGAGAGCGGCAATCCCCTCTACGGTGCGGCGGCCTTCGCGCTGCAGTCCCTCGGAAACATCGTGGTCATGGCGGTCTTCTTCTTCGTCCTGACATTCGTCGCAGGTGGCCGACTGCACGCATGGCTGGCGCGGAAGCCGGGCCGGATGGCGGTCGTCACCGCGGCCGCCCTCCTGGTGGCCGGTGTCTTCACCTTGCTGTACTGGGACGTCCGCTTGCTGGCCAGGCGAGAGATCATCCCGTGGTACCCGATCGCCCCGTGGGCGCAGTAACCACCGAGGGGGCAAAGCCTCCCCCAGGGCGATGAGCTGAGCGCGCCGCTGAGGGACCTCGGCTCAGGCGGCAGCGCCAGCACATTCCGGTGGCGGTGGGACGGCCGCAACCGCCGGGCCCTGTGCCCCGGCACTGCGGGTGCACAGCGGCAACCGGATCCGCCGGCAGGGGAGAGGGGCGGCAGTCAGCGCACAGGCCCTTGCCGCCGGCCCGGTAGGGGCGTTCGCATGCGGGACATGTCTCCCGAGCAGGGGCTGGGGCCCGGTGCTCCGGGGCTCGTGGCGACGCCCGAAGATCACCGTGCGGTTCGGGTGCACGCGCTCGTTCGGGCGCAGCACGCACCGTAGTTGCCCGGCGGTCCGCGGCCGCCTCCGCGCAGGCGCGACAGCGCATACCGCTGGACCACAGCACGCCGGACTCGCAGTCGGGGTCGGCGCAGCCCCAGCGGGGGAGTGCCACTCCCAGGAGCCAACGGCCCGGGTCGCGGATGTCCTCGACGATGATCTGGGCGAGGCGCGTGGTGAGCCGGGCTCGCAGCCGCCCGGCCTCGGTGCCCTGGCGCAGCTGGCTGCCGATCTCCCGGCCGATCAGGCGTTGCACGTAGACGTTGGTGCGGGGCAGCAGCCACCGGACGGGCTCGAGTATGTCGTGTACCCGGTGGCTGTAGGTCAGCCGCGGCCCGTGATAGCCGACGCGGGAGTGTCCTGGAAGGCGCACTGATGCGAGAGGAGTGGTGTCCGCGCCATCCTGTGCCGGCCGTGCGGGCGCAGGTGCGGCCGGGGTGCCGCTGCTCGGTACTGCAGACATTCCGCCGGTGGCGCGTACGCCCTTGCGCGTTGGCGCGGTGGAGGGAGGTTCGCCTACGGCGGGTGAGCAAGGCGTGCCCCCGTCGTCAGGTCGGTCAATTCTGTGGTCTTCCTTGAACGCGAGCGATCCGTCACCGGTTGCGGAACCCGATCCCTCATCAACTGTGGGACGTGATCCGCGCGTACCGACGGATTCTGCAGCGGTGCCAACGCCTGTTTCGCTTCCTTCACGGGGGAGTGGCCACGCCCTGTCGGGAAGGCGGAAATGGTGACGTCCCTGCGGGCCGGCACGACGATCCACGACGATCCAGCGCGCCGCCTCCAAGGCGTTCACAATCCGGCTGGCGGCCCCCACGGTGATCGGACTTCCCGCCTGCCTGCCCGAGTGATGGCGCAGGCGCGCTGCCAACTCACCTATGGTCAAGGGGATGTTCCGTATCACGGCATGAGAGATCACAGCCAGGGCGCGCAGCAGGCGGGGACGCAGCTCCTCGCTCGCGTTCAGGGGCAGCCACACAAAGCGCTCCGCGGAAGTCATCGCCCGCACGCGACGGCGTGCCGTCGTCCCGTACCCACCGGGCAGCGACCGCCTTGTACTCTCGGCGAGTTCCACCACACCGTCCGGGGCTGGGTGCCGCAGCTGGGCGAGGCCCCGCTCCACCGTGGACGTGGACAACCTCAGGTACCTGGCCAGGGTGGCCGTTGACGCTGTGCAGCCCTCGGGTCTTCGGCACAGTGCTTTTACCTTCATGTAGACGCTCAGCGCAGCGTCGGAGTAGAACGCCGACTCCACGATCCGCATGGGGACCTTGACCCGGTACTGGCGCCGCGGTGTGGATGAATCGCTCTGAGAGAAGCAGCCTCTGGGGGAAGCCTGTGCGGACTGGGAGGTTTCCAGCCGTCTCCCGTGACCTGGGGCCTGGAGAACAGCAGCGCTTTGCTCCATGATCTGAACGTCTCCGTGAGGAAGGCATGGGGAGGCCGAGGTAGTGCTTCGAGGTTCAGCGGGGCCCGTTGATCGCACGGTCGGGAGGCGCCTCGAAAGGGGGCCTCCCGACCGCCGAGTTGGCCGCCCGGCGGGCTGTTTGTGACGGGTGCCTCCGTGTCGGCACGAGGGACGCACACCTTCGCCCGCTCAGGGTCCTTGCATGCTGCGCGCCCGGGTCGCGTGGTCTGGCACCGAGCCTCGCCGGGTTGCCGAAAAGTCCTGGTAGCTCCTGCCCCCACTCTCGACTCCGCTCGAGCGGGGGCACCCCCAACAGGAGGGGGGCCTTCCGGCGCCTTGCGATGCCCGGCACCAGAACACGCGACCTCATCGGGCGCTCACAGTGCAGGGACCCCTGGGGCATGTGGGTTACTTCGAGTTTCGCCCCGTCTTGGTGGACCAGTCAGGCTTCCGCTGTGGGGACAGTGGTGCCGGCTAGGCCGCCCGCTCGGTGCCACCGGAGACGTGGGCGACCGCGATCCTCGCGGTGAAGGCGGTTCCATCGCCTTGGATAGCTTGTATCCGCAGTTCCTTGTCATGTCCGTCGAGCTGCGAGGTGACCGGGTCGGCGGTGATCCAGCATGGGGTGTTGAGTTCCACGTAGCGGTGGAACGCCACTTCCATCGATACCGGCCAGCGCTCTCCTCCGGAGGGAGGAGCGGCGTGCGCGGCCTGGCGTGCCGCTTCCAGGAGGAGCATCCCGGGTATGTGATCGACGGGATGGTCGAAGAGCACCGGATGCATCGTGTCGACGCGCAGCTGCCAGCGGCGTGGCTGCTCGCACGGCGACAGGACGACGTCCTGGAGGCGGTCGCGTCCGCAGTCCGCCCCGGGCAACGGCGGCGTGGGCTGAGGCGCTTCGGCGAAGACCCGTCCGACGTCACGCCCGCCCCGCAGCCGTTTGTAGACGGCCGTGGGGTGGCAGTTGGAGACGGTGGTGGCCTCACCCAGCAGCGATGCGCCGCGCAGGATCTGGAAGTGCATGGTGAAAGCGGCCGGCAGCTCACGGCGATACCTGACGGCGCAGGTCACCTCAAGCCGCAGTTCGGCCGGGGTGAGCTCGATGCGCATCGCATCGGGATTGACCGTGTATTGGAAACGAGACCAGCTGACCTGCTGCCCGAACGGCACGCCGTATCCAGCGTGGGAGAGCAGGATGCTTGCCTGCCGGACTGTCTCGGACAGCAGCATCGGGTCGTACAGCCCATGTGCGGAGGCGTAGAAGCCGTGACAGCGAGGCCACTGGGCCGTGATCGTGAAGGTGTCCGGTGATGTCGTGGTCCAGTCGGTCAGGAAGACCTCGGCCAGAGCCGCTCTGTGGACGTACTCCTTCGGCACGGTGGTCGTCAGTGCGTTGGGAGTTGATACGGGGCGTTCCGTCGGTACGAGCATGCCTCTCCCCCTGGAGGTGTACGGAAGGGCCTCCTCACGGCCTGTCGGCCGTTGACCCAAGTCTTGAAAATAAAGTATGTTCGTTTTGTTTGTCGATAGAGAGTTCGGATTCCCCCATGGCGCACCTGAAGCAGGACCGAGCAGTGAAGACGCGGCAGACCATCATCTCCGCCGCCGCCGAGGTGTTCGACGAGTTCGGCTACAACGGCGCGAGCATGCGGCAGATCATGCAACGGGCCGGCGTGACGCTGGGGGCGGTGTACTTCCACTTCCCGAACAAGGAAGAACTCGCCCGTACGGTGATGAACTCTCAGCCCGGCACGGTCGTGCCGAGGCTGACGTCGCAAGGGCTGCAACGGGTCGTCGACATGACCCTGGTGTGGTCCTGCCAGCTCCAGCGTGACCCGATTCTGCGTGCCGGTGTCCGCCTCGGTGTGGAGCAGGTAGGGTTCGGGCTGCGCGAGACCGCGTCCTACGAGGCGTGGGAACACCTCATCGAGGACTGCTTCGTGGGCGCCCAGGAGTTTGGGGAACTGCGCGAGCACGTGGTTCCGCGCTCTCTGGCCGAGTTCGTGGTCGGCGCGTGTACGGGAGTCCAGCTCTACTCCGACCTGGTGTGCCAGCGTGCTGATCTTCCGGCGCGCATCGTCGAGATGTGGAAGGTGCTGCTTCCGGGCATCGCCGACGACAGTACGGTTCAGCGCATCGACGCCAGCGTCCAGCGGGCGACCGACTTGGTTGCCTGACCGCCGCCCATCGCCCATGTCGGAGCAAGAGGGCTTTTGCGCACCGGCCGGAGGGCTGGGAGCGGAGCCTGCCGTCGCCTCTCGGAGGTCCTGTGAACGATCCGGTTCCTGTTCGCTCCCCCCTCCCGGCAGCGCTGGCCGGGCAGAACGTTCTGATCGTCGGCGGAAGCTCGGGTATCGGACTGGCGACCGCTCGGCTGCTCGTCGATGTCCGGGCATCGCCCGTCCTCGTGGCTCGGGACACGGCTCGGCTGCAGATCGCAGCAGACTCGCTGGCGGGTGCCGTGAAGGTACGGACCGTGACGGCCGATGTCACCGACGAAGACCGGCTGCCCCGGCTCCTCGAGGGTCTGCGCCCGTTTGACCATGTGCTAGTGACGGCGGGCGCCGGCACGCGTGCTCCCCTGGCGGAGGGGGACCGGTCACGGGTGCAGGACGCTTTCGACGTACGGTTCTGGGGCGGTTACGCGGTGGCCAGAGCCGCGGTAGCCTGCCTGCCTGCGGGCGGTTCGATCACCTACATGTCCGGCATCTACGCCGCGCGCCCCATCTCCCAGGCGGCCGCAGCGGTCGCCTCGTTGGCGGCGTGCGAGGGCCTTGCCAAAGCCCTCGCGGTGGAACTGGCACCGCTGCGCATCAGGGTGAACGCGGTCCGCTCCGGTGTGGTCGACACACCGGCGCTGCGGCGTCGCCTTCTTGCGCGGGACGATGATGCCGACACCGCCCGAGCGGACGCAGCCGTCGCCGTGGCGGGGGAGACGCTACCGCTGGGACGCTACGGGACGGCCGAGGAAGCGGCGGCTGCAGCCGTGTTCTTGATGGCCAACCCCTATGTGACGGGATCCGTCCTGACGGTCGACGGGGGACAGTCGCTGGTGTGATGCCAGGGCACTCCGTCACGCTCGTTGCCGGCTTCCCGGGCGCGACGAGGAACAGATGTGATTTCAGACCCCCGAAGGCTACTCGCAAAATCTTCACATCGCTTACGCTCAGCGTGCACATCTGAGGTTCGATTCTGCACTTCCACACCATGCCAGTGGGCTGCACCTTGCCTACGGCGCAGCCGGAGGACGGGCATGAGCGTACGAGGAATGCTGGACGGCAAAGCGGTTTTCGTCACCGGAGCGTCGAGCGGTATCGGCGCGTGTGCCGCCCGACTGTTCGCAGCCGAAGGAGCAGCAGTGGTCTTGATGGCCCGCCGTGCTGATCTTCTGGAGGGGCTGGTCAAGGAGATCGCCGAGGCGGGCGGGCGCGCGACGGCCGAGCCCGGTGACGTGACCCGCCCCGAAGACGTCAAGAGAGCGGTCGCCACCGCAGTCGAGTCCTACGGGCGGCTGGACGCCGCCCTCAACAACGCAGGCTGGGGGACGGCGGGGACGCCGCTGCACGAAACCGACGACACTCTGTTCGACCAGATCATGGACGTCAACGTGCGAGGCGTCTGGAACTGCCTGAAGTACGAGGTCTCAGCCATGCTGAAGTCGGGCCGCGGTGGCTCTATCGTGAACACTGCCAGCGTTGCCGGAGTCCTTGCCACGGGAGCGGCGGCCCCCTACATCGCTGCGAAACATGCCGTGGTGGGACTGACGAAGGCCGCGGCAGACGAGTACGGGCAGCAGGGCGTGAGAGTCAACTCCCTGATCGTCGGCAGCACCCGGACCGAGCTCATGGAGCAGGCTCTCCAGGACACCCCCGCGCTGGCAGGTCCGTTCACTGCGCGTTCCGTGCAGAAGCGCATGGCCCATCCCTCAGAAGTGGCGCAGGCGGCCCTCTGGCTCTGCAGCGACCGCGCGTCCTTCGTGACGGGAGCCGGGATGGCCGTGGATGGAGGCTGGACGGCCGCATAGCGGTCCGCACAGCGGACCTGATCGTCGTACACCCGGCACCAGCGGCTCTGCTGTCGCTGGGGAGCCAGGTGCCGGTGTGCGGTTGGCGCAGCGGTGGCACCAGGTCTGGGCGGCGAGCGTTCGGGGAGGTGGGCGCCGGCGTTGCGCCGGCGCAGGTGGCGATGCAAGGCGTGGGGTCTGCGCGGAGTGTCTGCGGTGGGGGAGAGCCGGCCAGGTGCCCCCACCACCGTGCCGGTGCGGGGGTGCTCCCAGCGCCGCTTCTCCCTTGCATGGACACAACAGGTCGGCCCGTGGCCCGAGTTCAGCGATTCATTCGGGCGACAGGCCGGGTCCCGCCGCATCCGATGCTCGCAGTACGTGACCTGTTCGCCCTACGAGCGAGATCGTCAGTCCGTTGCACCCGTGGCCTGCGGCAGGACCCCGGTGCAGTTGTTGGACGGTGAGACGCCGGAGAGGACGAGCTCCCAGATGAGTTCCAGCGCTACGTCAGTGCTCGCGGACGACGCGCGGTGCCCTTCCCTGCGCTCGCGCACGTGCATCTCCGTCCCCGCGACCAGGTGCTCGACCAATGCTGTGACGTCTTCCGCGTTCCTACGCAACTGACCTGCCGCGTAGGCCTGGTGAAGCAGTATGCGTACAGGGGGCAGCCACATGCCAGACCATTGCTCGCCGCTCTGCCGCTCCCGTGCGAGACGGACCATGCACCGTACCGTGACCTCCTCCTCCAGCAGGCGGGCCAGTTCGAGGGTCAGCTCGATCACCTGTTGCAGTGCTGAACAGGCACGCTGTCCGAGCGTTGTCAGAGCATCGTGTGTCGTGGCCCGGCCGGCGGTCTCCACGGCGTCCGCCAAGTCGCCCTTGCTGGAGAAGTGGAAGGTCAAGGCGCCCAGAGATATTCCCGCCGCCTTGCTGATCTGCGCCAGCGACGTGCCCGCATAGCCATCGCGGTCGAACTGCTCGGCAGCCGCGAGCACGAGGGTGCTGCGAGTCTTCGCCGCTCTCTCTTGTTTCACCATGTTCTCTCCGGAAATGGCCAGGGGCGGATGCGTAGCGCGGTCCGCTGGACCGGCACGCTGACGCCGGGATCTGTCGCCGGACGCGGGTGGCGGCTGTTCCAGCCTGCTCCGGCCAGGAGGAACTGGGCAACGGGGAGTTGTCCAAGTAGCCGGATTCGGTTCGGTTGGCGTTCCTCCGGCGCGGGGCTCCTACATGGCGAAGTCGCAGCGGAGGCGTCAGCCGCGTACCGCGGGGAGTCCCCGCTGGTAGAAAAAAAGAAATCGTTCGCTATTCTTTTCGGTGTGACCCGGCACAGGTCGGTCCAGGGAGGGACGTGCCATGCAAGCTCACGAACCGACTCGTTCGCAGCCGCCGCTCCTCACGTTCACCGAGCGGGTCTTCAGCAGCCTGCCCCGGATCGACCAGCGGCAATGGGCTCAGGCCTACCTGACTGGTCTGCTCCGCACCGAGGGAAAGAAGTCGGTGCGCCGTCTCGCCGCCGCCGTCTCCGACTCGCCCACCGCGTCCCAGTCCATGCACCAGTTCGTCAACGCCAGTCCGTGGGAGTGGGGCCCTCCCCGAGGGGAACTGATGCGGTGGGCCGAGCAACGGCTGGACCCCAAGGCGTGGATCCTCGACGTGGCGGTGCTTCGCAAGCGGGGGGACCACTCCTGCGGCGTGCATCGCCGCTTCGTCCCGGCATCGGGCCGTTCGGTCAACTGCCAAGTGGGCATAGGGGCTTTCCTGGCGACACAGTCAGACGCGGTGCCAGTCGACTGGCGGCTGTTACTGCCTGGAGCGTGGCTCAAAGACGAACATCGACGCATGCGGGCTCGCATACCTGTCGACGTCCTCCCACGCACCATCGAGCAGCACGCCCTCGACCTCGTCGACGCGCTCACCGAGAGCACGAGCCTCAGCCCATGCCCCCTGGTCGCAGACCTGAGCGCGTACGCCGGTGTCGTCGGACTCGTCCGAGGCCTCAGCGCAAGCGGCTGCAACTTCGTCGTCGCGGTGCCCGGCCGCATGCGAGTGGTTCCGGGCGGCGCGTCGTCCGCGCAGTCCGCCTACACGCGAAACCTGCCGGCGGCCATGGACGCTCAACGGTTCTTCGAGCTGAAGCACAACAGCCACCTCAGGCTGGACACCGTGGCCGTGGGGGACGGACGCCTGGGCAACACCTCTCTGACGACCGGGCTGGTGCGCCTGCCCGACAGCAGCTTCGCCCGCCAGATGCCTTCCCCCACCTACAGGTTGTTCGCGTTGCGCCACATGGCGGGGCGCCGCTCTGACCGCATCTGGCTGACCAACATGCTGAACGGCCGCGCAGAGCAGTTGCTGGCACTGACCCGTCTACAGCAGCGGGCGCGCAGGACCGTGCAGACGCTGGAGCACGACTTCGGTCTGCTCGATTTCGAAGGCCGTTCCTTCCCTGGCTGGCACCACCACATGACCCTGGTCTCCGCCGCGCATGCCTACAGTCAGCTCCGGGCCACGATGCCCGTGGAGCCCACTCGGGCCTACCAGGTGGCCTGATCCGCGCACAGCGGTCCCTGTCTGCCTCGCTCTTGTGCTCAATCCCCCGCAGCACAAGGGCGAGGCTCTTCCATGTGCTCGCCCGCCGAGCGAGGGGCACTGTCGGGGTATCAGCAAATCCGGTCTGCGGCCGGGGCCGGGAAACCTACGACAGGACAGGGCAGCGGGACGCCGGGCGCAGTTGCCCTCTCCACCCGGCGCCGTCAAGCTGTTGCAGGACCGCTCCTCGGGGCAGTACGTGGCGGAGGCATCAGGTGGCGCTTGGCCAACAGGGCGAGGATGCCGTAACCGCCGAGGAGCAGTATGCCCGTGAAGACCCACTCGCGGGATGTTCCGGAGCTGTAGACCCGCCCCGGGCTCCCGATGTCCAGGGCCGCGATCTCCTGGCCCACCTCCAGCGAGTCGCGGCCGCTTCCGTACAGCCTGATGGACTCGCGCACGAGCATGCCGTCGGCGGAGCGGAACGAGCCAATCCACTCGCACGTCTCATGTCCCGGATGCCGTATGCAGGACAGCTCCCCAGCGGTGAACTTCCCCTTGACCCCGTCGGCTGTCGCCGCGCGCATCGCGTTACCCAGATTGGGCAGCGACATCCCCAGCAGGAGACACGCCGTCATGAGCAGCAAAAGGGACACGAAGCCCGATGGCCTCCTGGTCCTCACGCCGTTCAACGGGCCTTCACGCCGTTCATGCCCGCACCGCGCAGGTGCAGCGCGCTGCCGCGTCGTCCGTACGGGTGTGCACCACCATGGCGATCACCATGGGCAGGGTGACCAGTGCGTTGTAGAACAGGTGCAGTTCTACCCGCGGCGCGAGCAGCTGAATGATGCTCGTGGGGACGGCGCGGCCGGCCAGATACGCTCCGGAGAGCGCTTGGATGAGCAGCAGGAGGTGCTCGAAGTGGTGCCAGACCTGGACGCCGAGGGTGATGTTCCACCAGATGCGTGAGGTGCCGCTGAACCCCGGTCGCAGCAGGATGAATCCGACGAGCATGACCAGTGCGTAGCCGTAGTGCATCCACTCCGAGGTGACCAGCCAGGGGAACGGGATCCCGAGGACGCCTCTTGCCTCGGGCACCGGCCAGCCCATGGCGTAGATCTGAACTGCCTGGGTGAGGTGCTCCGCCCAGTGGGCCAGGACAATGACGAGAAAGACCCTCAAGCCGGTCTTGTGCAGCCTACTGTTGAGGCTGTCGATGCCGCCTCGGATCCGGTATGGCGCTGCCGTGCCGACTGACATTGGTAACCTCCGTAGTTCAAGTCCAGGCGCCCATCCCAGCAGTCGGCCTCCGCAGGGTCTTCTCCTTACATGCGCAGTTGAGGTTCCGGGGCAAGTGAGTCCTTTGACGCAACTCAACGGCGCCACGGTGACGGCATGTTGCCACGGACACACGAAGGACAGGACTGCAACCTCGCCCGGTCTCTCGAAGTGATCGGGGACCGCTGGACCTGCTGATCGTCCGCTCGGCGCTGCTGGGGGTCAAACGGTTCGACGGCTTCGTGAGTCATCTGAATATCGCCCGCAACGTACTCACCGTGCGGCTCAGCCGACTGGTCGAGATGGGCATCATGGAGCGGGTTTCCTACCAGGACAAGCCAGTCCGTCACGAGTACCCGCTCACCCGCACGGGCCGCGATCTGACTCGCACCGTCATTGCCTTGATGGAGTGGGGCGGCCGGAACCTGCCCACGGAACAAGGCCCTCCGCGAAGAGCCGAGCAGATGGGCTGTGACGGGCACGTGCACGTCCACCTCAGGTGCGACAGGTGCGACCGCCCCGTGCACGACGAAGAGGTCGTGGTGCGCCCGCTCCGGTGAACTGACCGGCCCTCGGCCCGCGAACACAGGCCTCCCCGAGGGACTGCGCACGACCGAAGATGCCCCTCGCTTCACCGCGCTCGGACTATGAGCCTCCGCCACCACCCCCTTGGTGGTCACGAGAGGAGGCACAGCGTGGCAACCGCATCGGGCGCTTTGCGCAGACTGCTCATGGCCCCGTCCTTGAGCGACGTCACCTTCGCTGAGCGCGGTTTCCCGGTCACCGAGACGGCGGCCACCCGGCAGCTCGAAGCCATCCCGCAGGCTGTCGTCTGTGGATTCGAGTGGGGCATCGAAGCCCGCGACCTCTGGGAGACCGAGCACAGGCTGTCCATGGTGGACGCGGAGGTGCGGGGTTTCGCCTACGAGGGCGCGACCATGGCCTGTGTCATCCGTGACGCGATGGGCCCCGGCCGCGGCAGCCGCACCGGGGAACTTCTGCAGGGAGCCGGGCGGCGGCACATCTTCCTCAACTACATCGGCATCGGCTTCGCCATGGCGCGCCTGCCCAGGCTCCTGTGGAAGAAGGTCATGCCCGACCTCGACGGCGCCAGGTACTACCCGCAGATGAGCTGGCTGGCCGTCGACGGCTACGGCTTCGACCGCGCCTACTTCGACACTGCCCGCTGGGTCGACCAGCAGCGCTTGCCCAAGCCCTACGCCTGGGAGGGGGACCCGGAGTACTTCGCGCGTGCCTTCGACCAGGGCATCGGCCGTGCCCTGTGGTTCATCCACGGCGCCCGTGTCGAGCATGTCGCCGCCGGCGTCGGCAGATTCGCTGCGCGACGCCATCCAGACCTGTGGTCCGGTGTCGGACTGGCCGCCACCTTCGCAGGCTCCTCCACCCCCGGCGATCTGGCCACGCTGCGTGTCACCGCCGGGGAGCACCGCGACCATCTGGCCCAGGGATCTGTGTTCGCGGCAAAGGCCCGCCACTTCTCGAACACCGTGCCTGACCACACCCGCGCCGCCACGCTCGCACTGGCCGGGATCACCGTCGAGTCGGCCGCCGCACTCGCCGATGACTGCGCCGATGCAGCGGTCCCCACGAGCAGCACGCCGGCCTATGAACTCTGGCGCAGGGCAGTGCGCGACCAGATGCCCGTAAAACCGCTTGAGCACTTCTGAAGTAGACGCCCCTGCAGGGCCCTTGGATAGATTCAAATTTCAGCCACGGGAAGCGCAGGGAAATTAATACGAGGGGCGGTTTATTACGTGTCCATCTTGCGTGCGCTGAGGCGCAGACTCCTCACACCCCACCTTCGGGAAACGCAGCTGGAAACACGCGGATTCCATGTGAAAGGCCCGGAGGCGAAGCAACAGCTGGAAACTGTCGGGGCGACCTTCCTCAAGGGTTACGCCTACGCGGTGGAAGCGCGCTCGGCAGCTGAGGCCGAACAGTGGCTGGAGACCGTGCCCAGCGCTTACCGGGGCTTCGCCTACGAGGGCGCCGGCATGGGCGCCGTCATGCTCGACTCGCTGACGGGCAGCACCAAGCGGCTGACTGGGCTACTCAACGGCCAGGGGCAGCACCACATCTACATGGTCTACGTCGGCATCGGCTGGGCGATGGCCCGGCTGCCGCGCTTCCTGTGGCCCGATGTCACCGGGACCGACCCGGTGCTGCGGTGGCTGATCCTGGACGGATACGGCTTCCACCAGGCGTACTTCCGCACTGACGACTATGTCCGCGATCCGCACCGCGAGCACCCCTTCACCTGGGACGGGGGCTCGGCCGCGTACAGCGCGCGGGTCATCGACCAGGGCATCGGCCGCGCATTGTGGTTCGTCGGCGGCACAGCCCCGGATGTGGTCGCCGGCCTTATCTCCGCCTACCCCGAGCATCGCCACGGCGACCTGTACGCCGGCGCGGGACTCGCCTCCACCTACGCGGGCAGCGCCGACGAGGACGAGCTTCGCCGGTTCGCCGAGCACGCAGGCAAGCACCAGCCCCAACTGGCGCAAGGCGCCGCCTTTGCCGCCGAGGCACGGGAGAAGGCCGGGACGACGACCGCCCACACCCACCTCGCGGCCCGCGTCCTGTGTGGCGGTCGCACCCCCGAAGCTGCCGCCCGGGTGTGCACAGACCTGAGGCCCGCAACCTGCGACGGGGGCGACACCCCGGCATTCGAGATCTGGCGGCAGCAGATCGCTGCCACCATCACTCCTTTCCCGCTCGTGCAGAAAGGTGCCATCGCATGACACACCCACGTACCTGGCTGCTCAAGCAGGCGCCCGGAGTTGTTGCTCTCGTTCTTATGGTGAGCACTTTCTACGCGGTAAAGCTGCCTTCGTCGTCTGCGGCTGAGAATGACCGGCTGGCGAGCAACTTCGCCTTCGAACCGATGTCCATATCCATGCCGGGCGGATTCAAGCAGCAGACCGTGCGAGACGTGAACCAGGCGTACAAGCACATCGAGGCCTGGATATCCTCGGTCGGCGCCGCTGTCGCCATGAACGACATCGACGGCGACACGCTGCCCAACGACCTGTGTGTGACGGACCCGCGCATCGACCAGGTCGCCGTCACCCCCGCCCCGGTGCCGGGCCGCCAGAGCGAGACGTACGAGCCGTTCGTGCTCGACCCCGCCCCGCTGCCGGTGAGCAAGACGATGGCCCCGATGGGCTGTGTCCCCGGCGACTACAACGAGGACGGCGCCACCGACCTCCTCGTCTACTACTGGGGCCGTACGCCCGTCATCTTCCAGGCCAAGAAGGCCGACGCGAAGAAGCCGGCCGAGCTTGGCGCCGACACCTTCGAGCCCATCGAGCTGATCGAGGGCAACGCCGGAAGCATCTACACCGGCCCGCTGTGGAACTCCAACGCCGCCGCCGTCGCCGACTTCGACGGGGACGGACACAACGACATTTTCATCGGCAACTACTTCCCCGACAGCCCCGTCCTGGATCCCGCCGAGGACGGCGGCGTCACCATGAACGACTCACTGTCGCACGCCCAGAACGGGGGCGGCGGCCACTTCTTCCGCTGGACCGAGCAGGGCTACAAGAAGGCCGAGGGCGTCCTTCCCAAGGACATCGACAACGGATGGACGCTCGGCGCCTCCGCCAATGACCTCGACGGTGACCAACGGCCCGAGATGTATCTCGCGCACGACTTCGGGACCTCCGCACTCCTCTACAACAAGTCCCGCCCCGGCAAGATCGAGTTCGCCGAGGTCAAGGCCCGGCACACCGCGACTGTCCCCAAGTCCAAGGAGATGGGCCGCAGTTCCTTCAAGGGCATGGGCGTCGACTTCGGCGATCTCGACAATGACGGCCTCTACGACGCGTTCGTCTCCAACATCACCACCTCGTTCGGCATCCAGGAGTCCAACTTCGCCTTCATCGACTCCGCCCGGGACAAGGCCGACCTGCGCGCGAAGCTCCGCGACGGCGAGGCACCCTTCAAGGACAAGAGTGCCCCGCTGAACCTCGCCTGGTCCGGCTGGGGCTGGGACGTGAAGATGGGCGACTTCGACAACAACGGCGACCAGGAGATCACCCAGGCCACCGGCTTCGTCAAGGGCAAGACCAACCGGTGGCCGCAGCTGCAGGAACTGGCCACCTCCAACGACGCACTGGTCAAGGACCCGCTGTGGTGGCCCAACATGCGAGAGGGCGATGACCTGGCGGGCGATCAGTTCCTGCGCTTCTTCGTCAAGAACGAGGACGACGCCTACAGCAACCTGTCCCAGCAGCTCGGCCTGGCCGTCCCGATCCCCACCCGGGGCATCGCCACCGGTGACGCTGACGGCGACGGCCGCTTGGACATGGCCGTGGCCCGCCAGTGGGGTGAGCCCGTCTTCTACTGCAACACGAGCAAAAAGGCCGGAGACTACCTCGGTTTGAAACTCACCGACGCGGCCGGCTCGCCCGTCATCGGAGCGCAGGCCACGGTGACGCTTTCCGACGGCAGCACCCGCCTGGGCCGTGTCGACGGCGGCGGCGGCCATTCCGGCAAGCGCAGCGCCGACGTGCACGTCGGCCTGGGCGCACAGGCCGACGGACCGGTCCAAGTCCATCTGACCTGGCGGGACCGGAACGGCAAGGTACGCAACCAGGATCTTCAGCTGAGCCCTGGCTGGCACTCGCTCCAGCTCGGCACGAACGCCAAGGAGAAGTGACCGTGACCACCAAACAGCCGCCCGGCGCCCCACGGCATGACGCGAAAGTGATCACCGCTCTTCGCCGATTCGCCATCTCGATCACGGTCCTCAACATCGCCGGCTACACGGTGCTCGGTTTCGAACAGCCCTGGCTGTGGCCATTCATCGCCGTGTTCACCGCCTACACGGTGGAAATGGGCCTCGAGGCCATCAGCGCCCAGGTGGACGGTCGCAAGCCCCGCTTCGCCGGCAACGGCGGCCGCGGAGTCATGGAGTTCCTCTACCCCGCACACATCACCGGCCTCGCGGTGAACATGCTCACCTACGTCAACGACCGCGTCTGGGTCATGGTGTTCGGAGTCATCGTCGCCGTCGGCACCAAGTGGGTACTGCGCGCCCCGCTCAAGGGCCGTATGCGGCACTTCATGAACCCGTCGAATTTCGGCATCGCGATCATCCTGGTGCTCTTCCCGTGGGCCAGCATCGCCCCGCCATACCACTTCACCGAGTACCTCTACGGCCCCGCCGACTGGGTCCTTCCGGCGATCATCATCGTCCTCGGCACGCTGCTCAACGCGAAGTTGACCGGCCGCATGTGGCTGATCGGCGCGTGGCTGATCGGCTTCGTCCTGCAGGCCGTCATCCGAGGCCTCGTGATGGGTACCGCCATCCCCGCGGCGCTCGGCATGATGACCGGTGTGGCCTTCGTGCTGTTCACGAACTACATGGTCACCGACCCCGGTACGTCGCCCTCCAAGCGCACTTCCCAGATCGCCTTCGGCGGCGGTGTCGCGGCGATGTACGGCCTGCTGACGGCCCTCGGCATCGCGTACGGCATCTTCTTCGCCACGGCGTTGGTCTGCCTGATCCGCGGCGGCTACCTGTGGGGACTGGACTACCTCCAGAAGCGGGCGGAGCAGACCGCTCAGGTGAACCCCGCACGGCCCGCCGGACCGCTGCCGGCCGTCATCGACAAGCCCGCGGGTGAGCAGCCGGCGAGTGAGAAGAAGGTGGCGGTGTCCGCATGAGCAGAATCGCCATCGTCGGCATGGCTTGCCGCTATCCCGATGCCGCCACCCCACGCGAACTGTGGGAGAACGCGGTGGCCGGAAGGCGCGCCTTCCGCCGGATCCCCGACGTGCGGATGCGCCTGGACGACTACTGGGACCCGGACCCCACGGTCCCCGACCGGTTCTACGCCCGCAACGCCGCTGTCCTGGAGGGCTACGAGTTCGACCGCATCGCGCACAGGATCGCCGGCAGCACCTACAGGTCGACCGATCTCACCCACTGGCTCGCGCTCGACACCGCTACCGCCGCGCTGGCCGACGCCGGCTTCCCGGTGGCCGAGGGCCTGCCCAGGGAACGTACCGGCGTGGTGGTGGGCAACACGCTCACCGGAGAGTTCTCCCGTGCCAATGGGATGCGGCTGCGCTGGCCCTACGTACGCAGAGTGCTGGCCGCCGCCCTCAAGGGGCAGGACTGGGAGGACGAGAAACTGGCCGACTTCCTCCAGGAGGTCGAGAGCGCCTACAAGCAGCCGTTCCCCGCGGTCGACGAGGACACCCTCGCGGGGGGCCTGTCCAACACCATCGCCGGGCGGATCTGCAACCACTTCGATCTCAACGGCGGCGGCTACACAGTCGACGGCGCCTGCTCCTCTTCGCTGCTCTCGGTCACCACCGCCGCCGGCTCGCTGCTCAGCGGCGACCTCGATGTGGCCATCGCGGGCGGTGTCGACCTGTCCATCGACCCGTTCGAGATCATCGGCTTCGCCAAGACGGGCGCGCTCGCCAAAAAGGAGATGCGCCTGTACGACCGAGGTTCCAACGGTTTCTGGCCGGGCGAAGGCTGCGGCATGATCGTGCTCATGCGCGAGGAGGACGCCCTCGCAGGCGGCCATCGCATTTACGCGAGCGTCGCCGGCTGGGGTATCGCCTCCGACGGGCAGGGCGGCATCACCCGCCCCGAGGTCAGCGGCTACCAGCTGGCTCTCAAGCGCGCCTACGAGCGGGCCGGGTTCGGTATCGAGACCGTTCCCCTCTTCGAGGGCCACGGCACCGGCACCGCCGTCGGCGACGCCACCGAGCTCAAGGCGATCATGGGTGCCCGCGCCGAGGCCGACCCCCATGCACCGGTGGCCGCCATCAGTTCCATCAAGGGAATGATCGGTCACACCAAGGCAGCCGCCGGTGTCGCCGGTCTGATCAAGGCCGCCATGGCCGTGGACTCGACGATGCTGCCGCCTGCCATCGGCTGCGTCGACCCGCACGAACTGCTCACCGACGAGCAGGCGAATCTGCGGGTGCTGCGCAAGGCCGAGCCCTGGCCGGACGACGCGCCGCTGCGTGCGGGCATCACCGCCATGGGCTTCGGCGGGATCAACACCCATGTCGTCCTCGACAAGCCCGTGGCCAAGCGGCGCAACGCACCCAGCCGGCGCGCCACCACTCTGGCCGCCTCCCTGCAGGACGTCGAACTGCTGCTCCTTGACGGTGAATCGCCCGAGGCGCTGAGCGAACGGCTCGTCCAGGTCGCTGACTTCGTTGCCCGGGTGTCCTACGCCCAGCTCGCGGACCTGGCGGCCACCCTGCAGCGTGAGCTGCGCGAGCTGCCCTACCGCGCGGCCGTGGTCGCCTCCTCGCCCGAGGACGCCGAGAGCCGCCTGCGCCATCTGACCGACGCAGTGGCCGCGGGTACCACCTCGCTGTTCGCGCCCGACGGCCGCGCTTTCCTCGGCTTGGCCGACGAGGGTGCCCGGATCGGCTTTCTCTTCCCCGGTCAGGGCTCTGGCCAGGGCACCGGCGGCGGTGCCCTGCGCCGCCGCTTCACCAAGGCCGCGGAGATCTACGACAGAGCCGGGCTGCCCGTCACCGGCGACATGGTGGCGACTGATGTGGCCCAGCCGCGCATTGTCACCGGATCGAGCGCGGGCCTGCGCGTCCTGGACTCCCTCGGCGTGGAGGCGGACCTCGCCGTCGGCCACAGCCTCGGTGAACTCTCCGCCCTGCACTGGGCCGGCGCCATGGACGCCGGCACTCTCCTTCAGGCGGCCAGGGTGCGTGGCCGCGCCATGGCAGAGCACGCCGCCTCGGGCACGATGGCCTCGCTCGCCACAGACCATCACAAGGCAGCTGCGCTGGCCGACGGACTGCCCGTCGTCATCGCCGGATACAACGGCCCCGCGCAGACCGTCGTGGCCGGACCCGTCGCCGACATAGAGGCCGTCGCGGCGAAGGCCGCCGCGGCCGGCGTCGGTTGCGCCCGCCTGGCAGTTTCCCACGCCTTTCACTCGCCACTGGTCGCTCCGGCCGCCGACACCTTCGGGGAGTGGCTCGCAGGGACCGCCTTCGCGCACGTGGACCGCCGCGTCATCTCCACGGTAACCGGAGCGGAACTCGCTGCGGACGTGGACCTGTCAAAGACGCTGCGGCAGCAGATCACCGAACCGGTGCTGTTCACGCAGGCCGTCCAGGTGGCGGCCGCCGACGTCGACCTGTTCGTCGAGGTGGGCCCTGGACGGGTACTCAGCGCTCTCACGGCCGCTGCCACCGGTGTACCGGCCCTCGCGCTCGACACCGACGACGAGTCGCTGCGCGGACTGCTCCAAGTCGTCGGCGCCGCCTATGTCATCGGGGCCCCGGTGATCCACGAGCGGCTGTTCCAGGACCGGTTGACCCGGCCGCTGGAGATCGGCGTCGAAGCCAGCTTCCTGGCCAGCCCCTGCGAGCAGGCTCCACGGGTCGACCTCCCCGCGGCGGCCGGCATACGGCCGCAGGGCACCGCCGATGCCACCGCCGCCGACGAGAGTACCGTCGCCTCGGGCGACGCAGCGGGGCAGCAGGCCATCGAGGTGCTGCGCGCGCTCATCGCCGAGCGCGCCGAACTGCCGCCCGAGCTCGTCGATGACGACAGCAACCTTCTCGACGATCTGCACATGAGCTCGATCACGGTCGGCCAGATCGTCAACCAGGCCGCCACGAAGCTCGGCCTCGCCGCAGCCCAGGTACCCACCAACTTCGCCACCGCGACGCTGCAGCAACTGGCCGAAGCCCTCCAGTCACTGGCGGAACAGGGACCGGCGGACAACAGCGCCGCGCCGGTCGTGGCGGGCGCGGCCCCCTGGGCCCGAGCCTTCGCCATCGACCTCGACGAGGTGCCGGTCGGCCCGGCCGCCGCCGGGCAGCAGAGTGGCACCTGGCAGCTCTTCGCCGACGCCGCCCATCCGTTCGCCCAGGACTTGAAGAAGGCTCTGGAAGGTGCCCAGGTCGGTTCCGGTGTCCTGGTCTGCCTGCAGCCGAACTGTCCGCAGGAGCACATCGAGCAGGCGCTGGACGGAGCCAAGGACGCCCTGGCGGGCGACCACCAGCGCCGCTTCGTGCTGGTCCAGGCCGGCCGAGGGGCGGCGGGCCTCGCCAAGACCCTCCACCTCGAGGCGCCGCACCTGAGGACGACCATCGTCCACACCCCCGTCTCGCAGGAGGCCGTCCAGCAGGTGGTGTCCGAGGTCGCCGCGACCACGCGGTTCACCGAGGCGCACTACGACGCGGGCGGCGTGCGCCGGGTACCGACCCTGCGTGCCCTGCCGGTGGACCCCCACCGCACCGACCGCGTCCTCGGCACGTCCGACGTGCTTCTCGTCACCGGCGGCGGCAAGGGCATCACCGCGGAGTGCGCCCTCGCTGTAGCCAAGGACAGCGGTACCAAGCTGGCTGTGCTCGGCCGCTCAGACCCCACCGAGGACGCCGACCTCGCCGCCAACCTCAAGCGCATGTCCGACAGCGGGGTGACCGTGCGCTACGCCGCGGCTGACGTCACCGACCCGCAGCGGGTGCGCGCCGCGGTCGCCGAACTCACCGCAGAACTCGGACCCGTCACCGCCCTGCTGCACGGGGCCGGACGCAACGAACCCGAGGCCATCCACAGCCTCGGAATGGACGCCGTCCGACGTACCTTCGCGCCCAAGGTCGACGGTCTGCGTGCTGTCCTGGACGCCGTCGGAGAGGACAGCCTCAAGCTCCTCGTCACCTTCGGCAGCATCATCGGCCGGGCCGGGCTGCGCGGCGAGGCACACTACGCGACCTCCAACGAGTGGCTGGCCCACCTCACCGAAGAGGTCGCCCGCAGGAGGCCGCAGTGCCGCACCGTGTGTATGGAGTGGTCGGTGTGGTCCGGCGTCGGCATGGGCGAGAAGCTCTCCGTCGTCGAGTCGCTGGCCCGCGAAGGCATCACCCCTGTCTCTCCCGACCAGGGCGTCGAGATCCTGCTGCGGCTGATCAACGACCCGGACGCGCCGGTGACCGCCGTCATCAGCGGTCGGACAGAAGGCATCGAGACCATACGCCGCGATCTGCCGCCGCTGCCGCTGCTGCGGTTCGCCGGCACCCCGCTCATCCGCTACCACGGCGTCGAACTGGTCACCGAGGTCGAACTGAACGCCGGCACCGACCCCTACCTTGCCGACCACCTCCTGGACGGCAACCTGCTCCTGCCCGCCGTGGTCGGCATGGAAGGGATGGCCCAGGTCGCGTTCGCCGCTACCGGCTGGCACGGCGTCCCGGTGATCGAGGGAGCCCAGTTCCTGCGGCCCATTGTGGTGCCGCCGAACGGCACCACCCGCGTCCGGGTCGCCGCAACCGTGACGGGCCCCGCCACCGTAGCCGTGACGATCCACGCCGAGGAAACCGGCTTCGTCGCCGAACACTTCAGAGCCACGCTGCGTTACACGCCCAGCGCCATCCCCGACGGGCCGCCTTCTCAGGTGCCGCCGGGGGTCCCCGAGGCCCCGCTGGACCCGGCGTCGGACCTGTACGGCGGCGTCCTGTTCCAGGGCAAGCGCTTCCAGCGTCTGCGCCGCTTCCACCGGGCCGCGGCCCGACACGTGGACGCGGATGTCGAACTCGCTGCCCCCACAGGCTGGTTCGCGCCCTACCTGCCGAGCACGCTGCTGCTTGCCGACCCCGGCATGCGCGACGCGCTGATGCACGGCAACCAGGTATGCGTACCCGATGCCACACTGCTGCCGTCCGGGATCGACCGGCTGTACCCGCTCGGTGCGGGCACCCTCCCAACGGGGGAGCTGCGCTACAGCGCAACCGAGCGCTACCGCGACGGGAACACCTACGTGTACGACATCGCGGTACGGACGGACGACGGCACCGTTGTCGAACGCTGGGAAGGCCTTACCCTGCACGCCGTGCGCAGGACGGACGGCTCCGGACCGTGGGTCCCGGCGCTGCTCGGCTCCTATCTGGAGCGGATGCTGGAGGACGTGCTCGGCACGCACTTCGATGTCGCGGTCGAACCGGACCGGCTCGCAGAGGCCGCCCCCGCCGGCCCGGCCATCGCCCATGGGAGCGTCGCCGAGCGCCGAGCGGGCACTGCCGCCGGGGTCCAGCGGGCCCTCGGCACGCCCGCCGCAGTGCGCTACCGGCCCGATGGCAGGCCTGAACTCGACAACGGCCGCCCGATGTCGGCGGCGCACGGGCTGGGCGTGACCCTCGCGGTCGTCGCTGAGGGCAAGGTCGCCTGCGACATCGAAGCCGTCAACATCCGCGGCACGGCCGAATGGCAGGGACTGCTCGGGGAACACACCCCGCTCGCGGCGCTGCTCGCCAAGGAGATGGGGGAGGCCCCGGACACCGCCGCCACACGGGTGTGGAGCGCCGTCGAGTGTCTCAAGAAGGCCGGGATCACGGCCGGGGCGCCCCTCACCCTCAGACACCACCGTGACGACAACTGGGTTGTTCTCGGGGCAGGCGACCTGCGCATCGCGACGTTCGCCACCACTCTGCGCCACGCGGTGGAACCAGCCGTCCTCGCCTTCCTGGTCGAAGGCGCCACCGACTTCGGGGGGCGGTCCTAGCGATGGGCGGCTACTTCGAGTACCGGCACACTGTCGCCTTCGCGGAGACCGACCTCAGCGGCGTCGCGGACTATGTCAACTACCTGGTCTGGCAGGGACAGTGCCGGGAGCAGTTCTTGCGCCAACGGATGCGCGAAGCTCTCACCGGCGAGGCGGACAGACCCAGCCTGTTCACGCTGAAAGTGGACTGCGACCTCCTCGCGGACGTCACGGCCCTCGACCGGCTCTCGATCAGGATGCGGGTGCTCGAAGTTCGCGCCACCCAGATCGATCTCGCCTTCGACTATGTGAAGGTGACTGATTTGGGCGAGATGCTGGTCGCCCACGGCAGCCAACGGATCGCCTGCATAAGCGGCCCGCGGCATGCCCCCGCACCCGTCCCCGACGCGTTGGCCGATGCGCTGGCACCCTATGCGGACTCTGTACGTCCCCTCGCCGGGAGGCAGTCATGAGCACACTGAGCGCGCCCGCCGCCGACCCCGTCGACGTCGGGGACCGACGTCGGCTCCGCGGCGTTCTGGGGGAGTTCCCCACCGGCGTCACCGTGGTGACGGTGGGCGGGGACGCCCCCCGGGGGATGACGGCCAATTCGTTCACATCCGTCTCCCTGGCCCCCCCGCTGCTGCTGGTCTGTGTCAACAACGACGCGGTCATGCGCCGCAGACTGGAACTCTGCGACACGTTCGCGGTGTCGGTCCTCGGGTCAGGACAGGAAGCCGTGGCACGCCATTTCGCCGACCACTCCCGCCCCGCCGGCATCGGCCAGTTCGACGCTGTCGAGTGGCGGACCGGCCCGGCCTCTGGCGCCCCTCTGATCGAAGGAGCCCTGGTACACCTCGAGTGCGCCAAGTGGCGGGTCTACGAGGCAGGAGACCACTGCGTGTTCCTGGGCGAGATACACACCGCCACGCAGTGGCCGGGACAGGATCCGCTGCTCTTCCACCGGGGCCAATTCCGGCGACTGGCGGCTGAACACCGCGAGAGCAGGCAGCCGTGATGAAGAAGAATTATCCGCCCGGACCGCCGCTGAGGGCGCTGCCGGGGCTGCTGAAGAAGCTCGCCGTCGACCGGCTCGGCCTGATGCGGGACGCGGCGGCCCTCGGGGACGCGGTCCGCGTCTCGATGGGCCCCAAGAAGCTCTACATCTTCAACCGCCCCGACTACGCCAAGCACGTCCTCGCCGACAACAGCGCCAATTACCACAAGGGCATCGGACTCGTGCAGGCCAAGCGCGCCCTCGGTGAAGGCCTTCTCACCAGCGACGGCGAGGTCTGGCGCGCCCAGCGCAAGACCCTCCAGCCCGCCTTCAAGCCGGGTCGCATCGCCGAGCAGGCGAACGCCGTGGCGGAGGAGGCCACGAAGCTGGTCTCCGTACTGCGCAACCACGAGTCGGCTGGTCCCGTGGATGTCCTGGAGCAGGTCACCGGGCTCACCCTCGGGGTGCTCGGCCGTACGCTCCTCGACAGCGATCTCGGCGCGTACGACTCGGTGGCGCATGCCTTCGAAGAAGTCCAGGACCAGGCCATGTTCGAGATGGTCACCCAGGGCATGGTGCCCAGCCTGCTTCCCCTGCCCGGCGAACTGCGCTTCCGCAGGGCCCGCAGGGAACTGCGCCGTGTGGTCGATCACTTGGTGGCGGATCGTGCCGCGCGGTTGGCCGACGACGAGGTGCCCGACGACGCGCTGGCCCGGATCATCATGGCCGCCGACCGCGAGGGCGATGTGCGCGCAGCGCGAAGGAAGCTACAGAACGAGCTGATCACGCTGCTGCTCGCCGGGCACGAGACCACGGCCAGTACCCTCGGCTGGACCTTCCACCTGCTGGCCGGGCATCCGCAGGTCCGCGACCTGGTCCGCGAGGAAGCCATGACCGTCCTGGGAGACGGCATGCCCCGGGTCGAAGACCTGCACAAGCTGACGTACACCACCAAGGTCGTCCAGGAGGCCATGCGGTTGTATCCGCCGGTGTGGGTCCTGCCCCGGATCGCCCAACAGGTGGACGAGGTAGGCGGGTACACCGTATCGGCCAAGGCTGATGTGCTGGTCTGCCCCTACGTTCTGCACCGCAACCCGGACCTGTGGGACGACCCGGAGCGCTTCGATCCGGGACGCTTCGACCCGCCGCGGGTGGCGAACCGGCCGCGGTACGCCTATCTCCCCTTCGGGGCGGGACCACGGTTCTGCGTAGGCAGCAACCTCGGCATGATGGAGGCCGTATTCGTCACCGCCATCGTCACCCGGGACCTCACCCTGCGTCCGGTACCGGGGCACGACGCGGTGGCGGAACCGATGCTGTCGCTACGGATGCGCGGTGGGCTACCGATGACCGTCCACCCGGCCGGCTGACGAACCGCCCCGCAACCCACCGTCCGTCAGACGGACGCCGGATGCTCCGCGCGCATGTCGTGCAGGGCGAGGAGCACCGGCGGATCCAGGGCGTCCCGGGGACGCAACACGATCTGCAGTGGCATGACGAGCGTGCCGGCGTGCACCGTGACCGGGCCGTGCCGTCCGACGTACAACTCGTCGGACGCGGCCACGTCCGGGCGGTCGAGCGCGGCGTCGGGGGCCGAATGCGCCAGGACGTACCAGCTGCCGGGCGGAACGTCTGCCAGCTCGAAGACGCCAGGTTCCTCCAGCCCAGTGAAACGCACCGGCCGGCCCTGCGGAACACAGCTGGGAAAGAGCCCAACGAAGATGGGGCCCGGCGCGCTTCCCGGTGTACGGACGACCCGGCCGCGCAGCGAACGGCGCTGTGCCACATCGCTGAGGCTTGCCATCGCAGCCGCTCTGGGAATCTCCCGCATGATGCCCCTGCGGTCGCGGAACTCGCTCGGGGGAATGCCGACACACTCCTTGAACCGTGAACTGAAGGTGCCGACACTGCTGTAGCCGACCTGACTGCTGATGTCGGCGACACTGAAATCGGTGCGCACCAGGAGGCGTTTGGCCTCCTGCAGCCGGAGCGCCGAGAGGAACCGACCTGGCGATATGCCTGTCGCGTCCTTGAATATCCGGGTGAAGTGAAACTTGCTGAACATCGCCGTGCGCGCCATGTCGTCGATCGTCAAGTCATTCCCGAGGTTGATGCGCATGTATTCGACAACCTTGCGGATGGCGTGCTCCGTCGTGGTCGAGTTCACGGTCTCTCCCGTGGTTGATAGGCGTCAATGTCGAGATGGCCGAGTTGCTCTCATCTCCGGGTGGACCGGCAGAGCCACGTGGCGCTTCCTGGAAAGCTCATCCGCGAACCTGCGCCAGGAGTCGGCGCATTCCTGGGCAAGCTCCGCCACTGACTCCGTGCAGTGCGGTGGAATCGTGTCCAGACGCTTTCGCCAGGCCTCGTCCATGACGAAGTGGACGTGAATCCATCGAATGAAGTCCCGGCCCGAGTCCGAGTGACGCAGGGAGGGATCAGCGGCAAGCCTGCGCAGCGCATCGAGCGCGCCGCGGGAACGGGGCGTCCTCAGCTGGTGGGCCGACGGGCGGGCGCGCGGCGTCCCCGGGGCGTCAGCGCCCGCGGGGGAACTCGCGGCTTTGGCCGGATCGCCGGTGCGGGCGCCGCCCGCACCGGCCGGACGTGCTCGGCCCGGTCGGCTCTCGGGGACTGGCCGATCTCCCCGCAGCAGCCTCTGCCGTACGTCGTGCGCGGTCCCGAGGGACAGCCCCGTCTCCTTGACGACGGTGCGCAGCGGAAGGCTGGGATCCCTGGTCAGGAGCTCGGCGGCGTGCATACGCTCCGCTGTGCGGTCGAGCGGATACACACGCCCGTCGGCACCCATCCGGGCGTTCAGCGGCGGAGAATCCGCGGCTGAACACTGACGGAGGGCCGCCACGGTCTTCGCGTCGAGGCCCACGTATCCAGCGACGGCACGGTCCGAGAGACTCGGGTGCGAATCGAGGATGCGCTGCGCGGCCGCCTTTCGGTCGGCCAGGGACAGCGGCAGTCCGTGGGACGTGTTCGCCGAGACCGACCGCAGGAAGACCTCCTCTTCGGTGCCGTCGAAGAAGTGGACCGCGACGGAGGTAAGACCGCGGAGCGCGGCGGCTCCTATGCGATGCATACCGTCCACCACGCGCATGGTGGGGCGGTGCACAAGAACCGGGGGCAGGCACGGGTAGATGTCAGCCAGCCTGTGCACATGATTCGTGTCGATTCCGTTCAAGCGCGGAGAATCCGCAGGAACCAGTGCATCGATATGGATGTGGCGAACTGGATCCGTCGATGGGGCGATGGAATGCTCAGAACCGTTCATGCTTCCCCCACACATGAAACCGATGGCACTACCGCGTACGTGCCGCCGTGCCACTGACGAAGGACAATTGCGGGTGGATCGGGAGTGCATCCGGTCGGGAGCGTAGCGATGCCCCACGATGCGGCGGGAATGAGAGGGCCGAGATACGCCGACTTAGGGGAGTCGGTTGCTCAGTAGGACCCACTCTGGAGAGTTTGTCTTCGGCCTAACGCGGTTGCCTGAACGCAGTGATGCGCCATAGCTTCCCTGTCACGCCGAAGGGCGCCCACTCCGATAGACGTCGATGGAGGACGAGTTGCAGGACGGCAAATATCTCCAGACGCCTCTTGGCGAGAACGTCACAATGACCCTTGAGGCCTATGCGGACACCATCATTCCCGGTGCCAAGCGCGGCCCCGGAGACCGGGCGATCGCCGGCGTCGCCACGGGCGGTGGCGCGGTCCAGGCCGGCGCGCTCGAGCTGCTGCAGTGGGACGCCACCGGCATCCACGACGGCCTCGAGGACTTGGCCCGGCGCGTCAACGCACACGCCGAGGCCTACGCCGCGGAACAGGCCTTGCGCCTCGACCCGACGGTGCCCCCGTTCGTGGCACTCGCCTACGAGCACCGTGCGTCGCTGATCCAGCGGTTGACGACGCCGGGGCATCCGGAGAAGGAGTTCTGGGTGCTGCTCGCACTGTTCTGCAACATGGCCTTCGACTCGGCCGCCCATCTGCACACGGCCCAGGCGCTGGCGGACGGCCACCCCGGACTCGTGGCCATGGGCATCCCGAGTCCCGACGCCGACGGCCTGTGGCGCTTCGAAGACTTCGGTTACGGCCGTGCCCTCGCCGACCCCCACCCCGACACCACGCCCACCGGGAGCCCCGCATGAGCAGCGCCGTCGAACATACGGACGTCCTGGTTGTCGGCAGTGGCTTCGGTGGTGCGATCACCGCTTACCATCTGGCGGCCGGCGGTGCCAAGGTCACCGTTCTGGAGCGGGGGCCCTGGCTTGAGAGCAGTGAATTCGAGCACGACTACAAGCTCGGTTCGTCCTACACCCGCGCCTTCGACTTCGTGGTCGGCAACGGGATGAGCGTGCTCGGCGGCAACTGCGTCGGCGGTGGCAGCGTCGTCTACTTCGCGGCCATGCCCCGGGCGCCCCGTTTCATCTTCGACCGGCACGGCTCCATCGGCCGCCGGATGTGGCCTGCGGCGATCAGCCGCGGCACCCTGGATCCCTGGTACGACCGGGTCGCCGAGTCGCTCTCCATCACCAAGCAGGAGTGGAGTGACGTCAGTTACGCGGGCGGGCTGTGGGCGGCAGCCTGCGACCACACGGGCCGCACCGCCAATCCGCTGCCCGTGGCCGTCGACAATTCCAAGTGCGTCAACTGCAACTGGATGATGGCCGGTTGTCGCTTCGAGGCCAAGCAGTCTCTTCTCGTCAATTATCTTCCGGCCGCCCTGGCCCACGGCGCCGAGATCAGGCCCCTGCACGAGGTGCAGCACATATCCCGAACCCCGGACGGCGACTACCGCGTGCACTACAACGTCGTGCACGACGAGGACTACCGCATCCACAACGGCAACGGGGTCATCGAGGCGAAGATCGTCGTCATCGCCGCGGGTGCCGCCGCCACTCCGGTCATCCTGCAGCGCAGCGAGGCGACCCTCGGCATCATGCCGAGGTCGGTCGGCCGATACTTCTCCGGCAACGGCGAGCGCCTCAACACCGCGGTCATCAACGAGGACAAGGCGGCCGAGCTGCTGGGCCTCGACCGCGGCGACGGAGTGGCCTACGCCGCCAACCACATCGGCAAGGGTCCCACCGTGGCCAACTGGGACCGGCTCGATGGGAGCTTGCCCGAGTACTCCCGCTATTCACTGGAGCAGCTTTACTTCCCGCCGGGCCTGGGCACGATCCTCGCCCAGGTACCCGACGCCACCGGGCCCTCATGGTTCGGTACCGGGAAGAAGGAGCTACTTCGGCGCTGGAAGTCCTGGCTGACGATCTTCACGATGATCGAGGACGACAACGAAGGGGTCTTCGGACCGCCGCCGGCGACGGGCAACGCCCACCGCATCTCCCAGCAGATGCTGGGCCGCGGCAACCTGAGCTACAGCCCGGCGAAGACCACGATCCGTGCCTGGGAGCAGTCCGACGCCGAGGTCAAGGAAATCCTGGAGAAGGACGGCCTGGCCGAGGTGATGCCGTGGACCAACGATCTGGTGGGTGCGTACACCGTCCACCCGCTCGCCTCCTGCAGGATGGGAGACGACCCGCACACTTCCGCCCTCGATGACCGCAACGAGCTGCGCGGCCACCCCGGGATCTTTGTCACCGACGGCTCCGCCGTCCCCGGTGCGCTGACCGTCAACCCCGCCATGACCATCGCGGCACTCGCCGAGCGCGCGGTGCCGGGCATCGTTCAGGCGGCCCGGGACAAGGGGGTCGCCGTCAGTTACGGCGCCCCGGCACCCGACGGTTCGCGCGGCGGCCGCAAGAGCGTCCTGCCCCTGCTGCCCTCCCTGGCTCGCCGGTAGGGGCGCCGCGCGGCAGGACGGCTCAGACCCGTGCCGTTCGGCACGTCAGCCGGACAAGTGAGTTGCTTCAAGAAGCCGGACCATCATCCCGACAGCTGAGAGAAGGTCGAAGAGCATGACCGACTACTTCGAGTACCGCCACACCGTCGGCTTCGAGGAGACCAACCTCGTCGGCAACGTCTACTACGTGAACTACCTGCGCTGGCAGGGGCGGTGCCGTGAGCTGTTTCTGAAGGAGAAGGCACCGGCAGTCCTTGCCGAGGTGCAGAAGGACCTCAAGCTCTTCACCCTGAAGGTGGACTGTGAGTTCTTCTCCGAGATCACCGCCTTCGACGAGCTCTCGATCCGGATGCGGCTCTCCGAACTGGGCCAGACACAACTGGAGTTCTCGTTCGACTACGTCAAGGTGGGCGAGGACGGCGGTGAGGTCCTGGTCGCCCGGGGCAGGCAGCGGGTCGCGTGCATGCGCGGGCCGAACACCGCGACTGTGCCGTCCCTGATACCGGACGCGCTGGCCCGGGCCCTCGAACCGTACTCGGCCGGCATCCGGACGCTGGCGGGACAGTCGGCGGCGTGACCGACGCTTCCATCGGGCCTGCTGAGTTGCTTCGGACAACTCCCGTGGCGCGGTCCCGTCACACACTGTGCAGTCCCTGAACACCCGTTTCGTGAGGAGCAACGTATGTCCAGCCTGAACGACGTACTCGCGGCCCTGACCGCCGACATCGACGAAGTCGCCCAACTGGTCGAAAACATCGACGACGCCGCGTGGCACACCCCGACCCCGGCCGCCGGCTGGGACGTCGCCGACCAGATCGCCCATCTGACCTTCATCTTCACGCTGGCGAAGACCGCCGCCGCGGAGCCGGAGACCTTCAAGGCCATGGCGGCAGGGGCCGCACGCGACTTCGACGGAGCCGTCAACGCGGCCCTCGCACAGTACAACGGGCTCCCGCCCCGCGAACTCATCGGCCGCTTCCGAGCCGAGGGTCAGGCCTCCGTGCGGGCGCTGGCCGGCGTGCCCGAAGGGCAGGTTGTGCCGTGGCTGGTCAACCCGCTGCCGCCGGCTGTGCTGGCCAGTGCCGGAATCATGGAGCTGTTTGCGCACGGCCAGGACATCGCCGATGCCCTCGGGGTGCCTCGCCTGCCCACCGAGCGGCTGCGCCACCTGGCCTTCTTCGCCTACCTGACGCGTGACTTCGGCTACCAGTCCCGCGGCCTGACCCCGCCCGCCGAGCCTTTCCGCTTCGAACTCACCTCACCTGCGGGGCAGGTGTGGACCATCGGGCCCGAGGAAGCCCGCCAGACGGTGAGCGGGCCTGCGCACGACTTCTGTCTGCTCGTGACCCGGCGCAGGCACCGCGACGACCTCGCACTGACCGCGACCGGTGAGGATGCCGATCGATGGCTGGACATTGCCCAGGCCTACCGCGGCCCTGCGGGCGAGGGCCGCAAGCCCGGTCAGTTCGCCCCGACCCCGGCCTGACCTCCCCCGGGCGCTGGGCGGCGGATGTGGGCCGGCGAGCCGTCCGTCGCCCCAGGCCACTAGTACCGTGAGGAGGACTCATGACCCCCAGTGCCCTGAACCGGGTCACCGTGATCGGCTGCGGCCCCGTCGGTACCTCCATAGCGCTCGCGCTGACCCGTTCCGGAGTATCCGTGGCTCTCGACGATCCCGACTCCCGAGCACTGGCCGAGGCCCGGAGCAGGGGAGCCGGGACGGGCCTCACACAAGACCTGCCGGCCGCCGACCTCGTGGTCGTCGCCGTCCCGGACAGTGACCTTGTCGACGTCCTGTACGCGGCCCAGGTCAGCAGCCTCGGCCGCGTCTACACCGATGTCGCCGGATCCGACGAGCGGATCCGGACGGAGGCCATGCTGCGCGGCTGCGACCTCCTCGGCCACGTCCCGGGGCATCCCCTGGCGGCCCGGCTGCCGTCCTGCGCGGCCGAGGCCCACGCCGACCTTTTCGCCGGCCGGCCCTGGCTGCTGCGCCCGTACGCCCCCCTGCTGGCCGAGGCACTGGTCGCCGTCCGGGAACTGGTGTCGCTCTGCGGAGCGTACTGCCGGGACGGGTCAGCCGGGATGCCGCAGGGGCGGCACCACGCGATGACTGCCCGCTCGCCCCGGCGCGTCGCGCAGTGCGGGCCGCGCTCCCCGGTGCCTGAGCCGGTGTCCCCGTTGTGCCGGCTGGGACAGCCGCACGGCTGGTACGGGCGAGTACGCGGAAGGCGGTAGGACTGGGCCGTCCTGTGCGACGCCGGAGTCACCAGCCCTCGGTGCCGCGCCATGAAAGAGCCGCAGACGTCCCCGGCGAGACGCGGAAGGCCATCGGCCGGGAATGCTGCGCGCAACTCGCCTCACGGCCCGGGCCGTGAGGGCCGGGAGCCGCTAACGGCCGCGGGGCGTGGCAGGCACGTCAGCCGGCTCCGGGACTGCCCGTGGGGCCCGCACGGGCAGCGGCAGCCATGTACCGATACGCAGGGCTGTCGTCATCGCGGCCCAGGAGGTGAGCTCGATCAGCTCACGGTCGGTCGGGTGGCGGTCGCGGAAGGCGGAGACATCGGCTTCGGTGACTCGGTAGGGGGCATACGCCGTCAGCAGGGCGAGCTTGGCAGTGGGCCGGTCGCTGGTGGGCAGGCCGATGACGGCATCCTCGAACCATCCCGCGGTGGGACCCGCCGGCGCCCCGTTCCACAGGGCGAACCGGTTGTACACCCGCTGCCGCACCTGTTCGGGGACCCAGGCCGCCGACCTGTTCACAGCATGACAGGCCCGGGCGAGGGCGCCCGCGACGGCCGGGTTGCCCTCGGCCCACTCCAGACCGGCCGGAAGCTGCGCCGACGGGAGCAGCTCGAGCGCGGCACCGGGCGCCAGCGGACGGCCGGAGGCGGCGGTCATGCTCCGGGCAACCGTGCGCAGTATCGGGCCGCGTGCCAGGTCGGGGGCCTGCGCCGGCACGGGTGAGTCAGCGAGGAAGACGCTGACCATTCGGTTGAGGTAGTGGAACGTGACGGCCACGCCGCAGAGTTCGGGAGCCTCAAGGGCAGTGAACGGCGGCGGGCCGCACTCCTGCGTCGGGCCGGGCGACGGCCGACAGGTGCGAGCCCAGTCGGCCAGGTCGGCGTGCTCCCCCTGGGGCGCGGCAGTAAGGGTCTCGGCCGCGGCTTGGTGGACGTCGACACAGTACGGGCAGGAGTTGGCGCGGGAGACCTCCGTGGCGACGACCTCCTTCGCTGCGCGGCTCACCACGCCCTCGACCAGCAGAGTTTCACGCAGCAGCAGCCAGCTCGCGGCGAGCACGGCGGGGGCGGGGGAGTGCAGGGCCAAGGGCGGCGCCAGCACACCGAAATCGCGCTCGGCCTGCGCGTACACCTGAGCCACCTGTCCCTGCGCCCTGCCCGGCGGGACGGCGTCGACATGGCGGATCTGATGCAGCGAGCTGCGCAGCACCGCTCGTACGAGAGACCTCATTGGGGCGTACCTCCTGGACCATGCGGAACCCGCACGCCGCCGGCGTCCGGACTAACCCACACGAGTCTCCCCAGCGGGCCCGACTCGGCGCATCTTCACAACTGCTGCTCCGGCAGCTGAATGCGGCCGACCGGTGCACGAGTGTCCGCTTTCCTGCCGCTCTTGTGCCGCACCGCCACCCGGCGGGTGATCTCACCCATCAGCTGGACAGACGGGGCACCCGGACCGGAAGAGGCCGGGGACTGTCCCCGCCGGGCCTCTGCGAGGGCGACAGCTGCCCGGATCCTGTCCCAGTCGATCGGCTCGCCCGCGAGAGCGGCAACGCTGTCCGGGGCAGGGGCAGGGGC
>NZ_POUC01000139.1 GCF_002891435.1 Streptomyces cahuitamycinicus | reverse complement strand
GCCCCGCTCTCGGAGCCCGCGTACACCCCACGACGCCCTGTGCCCGTACCGGCGAACCCGCCGTACGGCTCCCGTCCCCTGCGCTCCGAGGTCCTCCGCTGCTGACAGGACCGGCCCGCCACCGGTCCGTCCGTCCCGCACGGAACCAGAACGACGAGGAACGACGAGGAACCCAGCCATGCTCCAAGACCCGTACGCGGTCATGCGCGCCCTCCTGCGCGCGGAAGCCGCCCGCAACGCCCCCAAGCCCCACTCCCGGCCGGACTCCCGGAAGCCGCCGCAACCCCCGAAGGGGCGAGGGCAGGGAGAGGGAGAGGGACGAGATCGCGGCTGACCGGACCGCGCGGCGGAGGCCCCCACGCCTCCGCCGTCCCCAGATCCGAAGACGCCGCTTTCGACCACCCGCTCCGCCATGGACGGCTGTTCCTCCACCCGCGACGGCCGGTGGCGCCGGCGACCAGCCCGTGGCGGTCGAGCATCGCCAGCGGCACCCGGACCTGCGCGTCCGGCAGGCACTGCCCGTACCACAGCAGGGCACCCAGATGGAGTACGGGGCCGGGGAAGGCTAGCCGGAAGCGATCCGCAGGGCCTCCTGGGGAAGAGCGGCGGCACGTGCGGACACCTCCGGGGAGGAGGCCGACGGCATGGCCTCGCGCTCCGGCATATTCACGCACCTTTTTCCGGTTCATACCGCCTTGTGGTGTTTTTTTCAGCGTCGCACTGGGCCGCCACGGCTGCGCCCGGAAGGACTTGACCGGTAGGCTTTCCGTGTGATCTTCAAGCGCATCGGAAACGGCCGGCCGTACCCCGACCACGGCCGGGAAAGCACCCGGCAGTGGGCGGACGTCGCACCGCGCCCGGTCCGCCTCGATCAGCTCGTGACGACCAAGGGTCAGCTCGATCTGGAAACACTGCTCGCCGAGGACTCGACGTTCTACGGCGACCTCTTCGCGCACGTCGTGAAGTGGCGGGGCGACCTCTACCTGGAGGACGGGCTGCACCGCGCGGTGCGGGCGGCACTCCAGCAGCGCCAGGTGCTGCACGCGCGCGTGCTCGAACTCGACTGATCCCGCCGGTCTCGACTGATCCCGCCGGTCTCGACTGATCCCGCCGGTCGCGGGTTGGCCCTTTCGGGTTCCGCTGGGCGACGTCGAATGATCATCTAGTAGGCATCGTCGCCCGGGCGCACTACGCTGCGCTCATGAGCATGCTGACTCCCCCCGGCATGGGCCGCAAGTACCGCATCAAGGGCAACAAGTACCCCCGGATGCGCCGGCCCCGGCGGCGCGGCAGGCTCGTCGTCCTGACCGTCGCGTCCGTCGTCGTCCTCGGCGTGGGCGGCTGGGGCACGCTGCAGCTCATCGACGTCTTCACCGGCGGCGGCAGAAAGGCTTCGGCGGCCGGCGACGGGACGGACTGCGGCAACACGACCAAGGCGAGCCCCTCGCCCAGCGCCAAGCCCGTGCCCGAACCGCGCACGATCACCGTGAACGTCCTCAACGCCACCACCCGCGGCGGTCTGGCGAAGAAGACCGCCGACGAGCTCAAGAAGCGCGGCTTCACGATCGGCGACGTGGGCAACGCGACCAAGCAGTACGACAAGAAGGTCAAGGGCACCGGACTGCTGCTCGGCCCCACCGCCGCGCTCGACACCTCACTGCCCGTGCTCGGCACCCAGCTTCCGGGCGCCGAACGGCGTACCGAGGCGGCCCGCAAGGGCGCCGCCGTCGACCTCGTCATCGGGGACGGCTTCAAGGAGCTGGCGAAAAAGCCGGACGCCGACCGGGCACTGACCGAGCTGGCCAGGCCCGAGCCGGCGCACACGACGAAGAAAGGCTGCTGAGAGGCCCGTCCGGCCTACTCGGCCGCCCCGTACATCCGGTCCCCCGCGTCGCCGAGGCCCGGCACGATGTAGCCATGCTCGTTCAGGTGCTCGTCGACCGAGGCGGTCACGACCGTCACCGGCGTGCCCGCGAGCTCGCGCTCCATGATCTCGACGCCCTCCGGGGCGGCCAGCAAAACCACGGCGGTGACGTCGTCGGCGCCGCGCCGGATCAGTTCCCGGATCGCCGCGACCAGCGTGCCGCCGGTGGCGAGCATCGGGTCGAGCACGTACACCTGACGCCCCGACAGGTCCTCGGGCATGCGCGTCGCGTACGTGGAGGCCTGCAGCGTCTCCTCGTTGCGGATCATGCCGAGGAAACCCACCTCGGCGGTCGGCAGCAGCCGGACCATGCCGTCCAGCATGCCGAGCCCGGCCCGCAGGATCGGCACCACCAGCGGCCGCGGGTGGGACAGCTTGACGCCCGTGGTCCGCGCGACCGGCGTCTGGAGGTCGACCTGTTCGGTGCGCACGTCCCGCGTGGCCTCGTAGGCGAGCAGGGTGACCAGCTCGTCGGCGAGACGGCGGAAGGTCGCGGAGTCGGTGCGCTGGTCGCGCAGCGTGGTGAGCTTGTGAGCGACCAGAGGGTGGTCGACGACGTGGAGACGCATGTCCACAACATTAACCGGGTGGGGTACCACCGACGGCACGGCAAGCCCGCTGTCCGGCCCTCGCCCGGTCAGTGGCGTCAAACCGCCCGTCCGGGGGAAAGCGGAAGGGACGGACTGGGGGTGGTGAACCTGATGCCCGACCGGACATTCCGAAACGATCCGTCGCCGCGCACGCGGCCGGGGGCCGACCCGGAGCCCGGCCTGACGAACGGGACCGACGGGTCCGACGCCGAGCGCCGCCGGCGTCGCGCCCGGTTCCTTCGCGATCTGGCCGAGGCCCGGGAGCTGCGCGACCGCGTCCAGCCGCGCCGTGCCAAGACGGCCCGGCTGCGGCACGCGATGCGCATGCGCACCTTCCGCTGGTAGGAAACGGGCGGGAGAACCCCCGGCGAAGATCACGAACCGCGCGGAGATTCGTCGCGGGTGACCGTGCGTGGAACGGGGCAAAGCCGCGTACGATCCGCAGGTGGCGGCAACGAGCGTGCGAGCAGAACTGCCGGACACAGGGAGCGGAAGACGTCCCCTGAACGCCTTGTTTCTGCCACGATTCCGAGTGGGTGGGGCTCGGACGAGCACTCCCCGCCCGTAACCTCCGCCGGGGGGACCTCCAACCGGCACGCCTAGGACCAGTGGGAGAGTCACGGTGTACTTCGCCGCACTGCTCGCGCGCACCGAAGACGGGTGGGAAGCGAGCGATACAGAGCTCGACGATGTGGAAACCCTGTCTGATCTGGCCGACCTGGCCCGTGAAGCCACCCCGGACGAGGACACGGTGCTCGTGCTCATCGAGCAGGAGGACGCCTGGTTCGGCGTCGTCCGCGTGGACGGTGAGGAGGACCCTCGCATCTACGTCTCGGACGCCGCCGCCGCTGCCCGCAGCAGCTACGGCGAGATCCTGCTCACCGACGAGTTGCTCGGCCGCGATCCGGACGACGACGTCCTCGCCGCCCTCGACCTCGACGGCACCGAGGACGGTGAATCCGACGAGGACGACGATGACGATGACACCGAGGACGGCGCCGGGCCCACCGGCTCCGCCGAGTCCGTGCCGCACGGCCCGGTCGGCGACGCGCTGATCCTCGACGACCTCGGCGTGAGCGAGAAGGAACTGCGCCTGATGTCGACGGACGCCGTCACCGAGATCGCCGAGTCCCTGGGCGCCTCGGAGACCCTGGAGACCGTCCGCTGACCGGTCGTACCACCGCGGGGCCGCCGGATCCGGTCCGGGACCCCTGGCGGCCCACGATGCGACTCGCCCTGGACGAGGCCGCCGAGGCCGTCCGGGGCGGGGACGTGCCCGTCGGCGCCGTCGTCCTGGCCCCGGACGGTGCGACCGTGCTCGCGGCCGGGCACAACGAACGCGAGGCCGGCGGCGATCCGACGGCCCACGCGGAGCTCCTCGCCCTGCGGCGGGCCGCGGCCGCCCTCGGCACGTGGCGGCTCGCCGGCTGCACCCTCGTGGTGACGCTGGAGCCCTGCACGATGTGCGCGGGCGCGATCCAGCAGTCACGCGTCGACCGGCTCGTCTACGGCGCCCGCGACGAGAAGGCCGGCGCGGCCGGCTCCCTCTGGGACCTGGTCCGCGACCGGCGGCTCAACCACCGGCCCGAGGTGATCGAGGGCGTGCTCGCGGAGGAGTGCGCCGGGCTGCTCACGGCGTTCTTCCGGGACCGCTGAACCGTCGCGAATCCGATTTCAAAGCACGCGGCACCTTGCTGTAAGGTCTCCCTCGGTAGCGTGTCCGAGCGGCCGAAGGAGCTCGCCTCGAAAGCGAGTGTGGCGCAAGTCACCGAGGGTTCAAATCCCTCCGCTACCGCTTGAGAAGGGCCCCGTCGTCAGACGGGGCCCTTCGTGCGATCAGCCTCTTCGTGTGATCGGTCCTTCGTGCGATCATGTGCGCTGTTTGAGACATCAGTGACAGGGGAGGCCGCGATGGCGGTGAATGCGAAGAAGGTCGCCGTCTATGCCCTCGTGGTCTTCGCGCTGTACGTGATCATCACGGACCCGGAGAAGGCCTCCGACTACGTTCTCATAGGATTCCAGGGTGTATCGGACGCCGCCGGGGCCCTCGGCGACTTCGCCACGTGGGTTGCGAACGGAGCAAAGTGATGATCCGCCACCTGGTCCTCTTCAAGCTCAACGAGGGCGTCGAGCGTGACGATGCCCGGGTCGCCAAGGGCGTCGAGGCCTTTCGCGCGCTCGAGGGCACGATCCCCGGGATCCGCTTCTGGGAGCTCGGCTGGAACGTCAGCGACCGCCCCATCGCGTACGACTTCGCCATCAACTCCGCCTTCGACGACGCGGACGCGCTGCGGCGGTATGTGGAGCACCCGGACCACCAGGCGGGTGTCGCGCTGTGGCGGGAGTTCGCCACGTGGGTGATCGCGGACTACGACTTCTGAGACCGGTTCCGAGACCGGCCGCTTCGGGCCCCCTGTCCCTGGGACAGGGGGCTCCTGCGTTGCGTGGGTTGATTTGTGCGGCTTTCATCCCTCAACACGTAGTTATGGGGTGCTTGCACACTGTGCACATGTCTTGTGATGCTATGACCGCTTTTGATGGAAGAGTTGACGGATGAGTTGACGATGACGAGGTGGAGTTGACCGTGCTGGCCAGTACCGCACCTCAGGCACCGTCCCCACCAGCCTCGTCCGCCCAGTCACCGCCCCCTCGGACGCAAGCCGAGCCGGCCTCAGCCGGATCGACGGACACCGCTCCGGCCGCAGCTCCGGAAACCGCTCCGGCCCCAGTGCCGGAAACCGCTCCCGCCGCGGCCCAGCGGAGCAGCCGTGGCGCAGACACCCGGGCGCTCACCCAGGTTCTCTTCGCGCAGCTCAAGGAGCTCCAGCCGGGCACCGCGGAGCACGACCGCGTACGCGGGGCGCTCATCGAGGCCAACCTCCCGCTCGTGCGCTACGCGGCCGCCCGGTTCCGCTCCCGCAACGAGCCGATGGAGGACGTCGTCCAGGTCGGCACCATCGGGCTCATCAACGCCATCGACCGCTTCGACCCGGACCGGGGCGTGCAGTTCCCGACGTTCGCGATGCCGACGGTCGTCGGCGAGATCAAGCGGTACTTCCGCGACAACGTCCGCACGGTCCATGTGCCGCGCCGGCTGCACGAGCTGTGGGTGCAGGTCAACAGCGCGACGGAGGACCTGACGACCTCCTTCGGGCGCACCCCGACGACCTCGGAGATCGCCGCGCGGCTGCGCATCACCGAGGGTGAGGTGCTGTCCTGCATCGAGGCGGGGCGTTCGTACCACGCGACCTCCCTGGAGGCCGCGCAGGAGGGCGACGGGCTGCCGGGGCTGCTGGACCGGCTCGGTTACGAGGACCCCGCGCTGGACGGCGTGGAGCACCGGGATCTCGTACGGCACCTGCTCGTTCAGCTGCCCGAGCGGGAACAGCGGATCCTGCTGCTGCGGTACTACAGCAATCTCACGCAGTCCCAGATCTCCGCGGAGCTCGGCGTCTCACAGATGCACGTGTCGCGGCTACTCGCGCGTAGCTTCCAAAGGTTGCGGTCTGCGAACCGCATCGACGCGTAACCGTAAACGCGAGCGAGAGGTCACCGTGAGGAGCGAATCGCTCATCAGGGCGGTTGCCGACAGTTGAGAGCAGAAAAGCCGTCAGACCCCTTGTTTGCAGGGCGTATTCGCGTCTCAGATGTCGACATGTCACTACAGCGTGTTGCCGACATGTGACATTCTCCGGGAAGCGCGTTTGCCGAAGCTCCGGCGCCGGTATTCAGGTGAAGGCTGCGTTCCTCAGATGGGGGCGTTCGCCGCGACCGTCCGCGACCCAAAGGGGGTGGCATGTCCGTAGAACAGGGCAGCTCGAAGGTGCTCACGCTCGCGGAGAGCGAGACAGCTCCCCATGCTCTCGACTCACTCGGCCCCATCGATGACGTACCGGCCCTCCCGGCCGAGCCCGTCCCGGTCCTTCCGGCTGCGGGCGCCATCGACACCCGCACCTTGTCCCGCTCCCTGTTCCTGCGGCTCGCCGCGCTCGACGAGGACAGCCCCGAGCGTGCGTACGTCCGTGACACGCTCATCGAGCTCAACCTCCCGCTGGTGCGGTACGCCGCCGCGCGGTTCCGGTCCCGGAACGAGCCGATGGAGGACATCGTCCAGGTCGGCACGATCGGGCTGATCAAGGCGATCGACCGGTTCGACTGCGAACGGGGCGTCGAGTTCCCGACGTTCGCGATGCCGACGGTGGTCGGGGAGATCAAGCGGTTCTTCCGGGACACATCGTGGTCGGTGCGGGTGCCGCGCAGACTGCAGGAGCTGCGGCTCGCTCTGACCAAGGCCAGTGACGAGCTCTCCCAGAAGCTGGACCGGTCGCCGACCGTGCCCGAACTCGCGGCCGTCCTCGGGGTGTCCGAGGAGGACGTCGTCGACGGGCTGGCGGTGGGGAACGCCTACACGGCGTCCTCGCTGGACTCGCCGGCGCCGGAGGACGACGGTGGCGAGGGGTCACTGGCGGACCGGCTGGGGTACGAGGACACCGCGCTGGAGGGTGTCGAGTACCGGGAGTCCCTGAAGCCGCTGCTGGCGAAGCTGCCGCCCCGTGAGCGGCGGATCATCATGCTGCGGTTCTTCGCGAACATGACGCAGTCGCAGATCGGCGAGGAGGTCGGCATCTCGCAGATGCACGTCTCCCGGCTGCTGACCCGGACGCTGGCGCAGCTCCGGGAAGGTCTGATCTCGGACTGACCGCGGGCTGACCGCGGGCTGCGGCGCACGTGCGGCGCGAGGGCTGCGGCGCACGTGCGGCTGGGCGGGGGCTTGTGCCGCGCCCAGCCGCGAGTGGTGGGTCGGGGCCGCGCCGGGGGTGTCCGTCCTCGGAACGGCGCGATGGACCTCCCTACCGACTGACCGGCGTTGACGCGCCAACCCCTGCGGGCGGACACCCCCGACACGTCCCCTTGCGCACGCGCCCGGCCTCAGCACCAAAGCCGGGCAGCTGCAAAGGACAGCCAGGCGCCAAGTGGGGTTACGCCAGTGCCAGCCAGGCCACCGCCGCGATGACCGCTACGGCGACTACGACGCCGAGGATGAGACCGATGCGCGGCCCGCCGCCGGACGGGGCCGCCGCCTGACGGCCCTGCGGGGCCTCGTCGACGAACGCGCGGAACATCTGGGTGCTGCCGGCGGGGTCGTGGTTGCCCTGCGGGGCCTGGTTGTTAGCCATGGCCCGAGACCCTAGCGAAAACGCCGGGGCTCCCCAAGTGGGGGTTGCGGTTCCGTTTGATCCGAGCGGCCCCCTACCACCGGTCTCGTCACCAGCGCGTTTACTCCCGCAATACTTGCCTTTGCCAACTTTTTGTTCCACACCCCTTTTTTTATTTGCCTTCAGCAACCAACAGATCCTACGGTTGCCCTAAGCAACGAAAGCGGGAGGTGTCATGGCCGAACAGGCGCAGTACGAAGAGCTGGTCCGTCAGTTCAGCGCCTTCGGCGCCGTGAAGCGGGAGCTCGGCCGGATCATGCCCGCCGAGTGCCCCGGCGGGTCGGCGGCCGTCCTGACGCTGCTGGGACAACACGGCGACATGCGCATGAGCAAGCTCGCCGAGCTGCTGGCGGTGGACATGTCGGTCACCAGCCGCCATGTCGCCCACGTCGTGGCCCGGGGCTGGCTCGAGCGCTCCCCCGACCCCGCGGACAAACGCTCACGCATTCTGCGGCTCACCCCCGCGGGCCACACACAGCTCGACGAGCTGTCCCGGCGGACCACCGAGGTTCTCGCCGAGCGCCTGAGCGACTGGTCCGACGACGACGTCGGCCGGCTCACCAGCCTCATGGCGCGGCTGAGGAAGAGCTTCGACTGCCGGCCCGGGGGCCGGGCCGCACCGGCCGCATTCGACGAGACCACCCGTACACCCGTAAGCACGTAAGCACGTAAGCACGTAAGAGAAGGAAGCCCATGGCAACGACCACACCAGCCGGTGTGCGGGCTCATGCCAAGCACGGGGGAGGCTCCCACGGCTCCTCCGGCGACGGCGCTCCGATGACGCACCGGCAGATCATGGAGGCCCTCACCGGCCTCCTGCTCGGCATGTTCGTCGCGATCCTGTCGTCGACGATCGTCTCCAACGCCCTGCCCCGGATCATCAGCGACCTCGGCGGCGGCCAGAGCGCCTACACCTGGGTCGTGACCGCGTCCCTGCTGACGATGACCGCGTCCACCCCGCTGTGGGGCAAGCTCGCCGACCTGTTCTCCAAGAAGCTGCTGATCCAGGTCGCGCTGGTCGTCTTCGTGCTGGGTTCGGCGGCGGCCGGCATGTCCCAGAACCCGGGCACGCTCATCACCTTCCGCGCGGTCCAGGGCATCGGCATGGGCGGTCTGTCCGCGCTGGCCCAGATCATCATGGCGGCGATGATCTCGCCGCGTGAGCGCGGCCGCTACAACGGCTACCTCGGCGCCACCTTCGCCACCGCCATGGTCGGCGGCCCGCTGGTCGGCGGTGTCATCACCGACACCGACTGGCTCGGCTGGCGCTGGTGCTTCTATGTCGGCGTGCCCTTCGCCGTGATCGCCCTGATCGTGCTGCAGAAGACCCTGCACCTGCCCGTCGTCAAGCGGAAGGTCAAGGTCGACTGGGCCGGCGCCTTCTTCATCACCGCGGCGGTGTGCCTGCTGCTGGTCTGGGTCACCTTCGCCGGTGACAAGTACGACTGGGTGTCCTGGCAGACGTACGCGATGGTCGGCGGCTCGCTGGCGCTGCTGGCGCTGTTCCTCCTCGTCGAGGCCAAGGCGAGCGAGCCGATCATCCCGCTGCGGCTGTTCCGCAACCGCACCATCGCGCTGGCCTCGCTGGCCTCGCTGTTCGTGGGTGTCGCGATGTTCGCGGGGACCGTCTTCTTCAGCCAGTACTTCCAGCTGGCCCGCGACAAGTCGCCGACGATGTCCGGCGTCATGACGATCCCGATGATCGCGGGTCTGTTCATCTCCTCCACCGTCTCGGGCCAGGTCATCACCCGGACCGGACGCTGGAAGGGCTGGCTGGTCGGCGGCGGTGTGCTGGTGACCGCGGGCATGGGCCTGCTCGGCACGATCCGCTACGACACCGAGTACTGGCACATAGCGATCTTCATGGCGCTGCTGGGTCTCGGCATCGGCATGATGATGCAGAACCTGGTGCTGTGCACGCAGAACCAGGTGGCACCCGGCGACCTGGGCGCGGCCAGCTCCACGGTGACCTTCTTCCGGTCCCTCGGCGGTGCGGTGGGTGTCTCCGCCCTCGGCGCGGTCCTGGCCACCCGGATCACCGACTACGTCAAGGACGGCCTCACCGACCTCGGCCCGAAGGGCGCGGCCCTCGGCCACGCCGGCACGGGCGAGGGCAACATCCCCGACCTGAGCTCGATGCCCGCGCCGATCCGCACCGTCGTGGAGAGCGCCTATGGCCACGGTGTCGCGGACGTGTTCCTCTACGCGGCCCCGCTGGCGCTGCTCGCGCTGATGGTGTCGTTGTTCATCAAGGAGGTCCCGTTGAAGACGAAGGGCGGGCTGGCGCAGGCCACCGACCCGGAGACGCCTGCCTCGGTTCCTGCCGCGGCCGCCGCCGAGGCGCCCGAAGGGGAGAAGGGGGTGCCGAGCTGGGCCGTGGCCGAGGCCTCCGACGGGGTCGGGCCGGAGGGGACGCAGCGGCTCGCCGCCGTCGCGCCCGTGGCCCGTGCCGCCGAGCCGGCCTCCGGCGGGGGCGGTGTTCCGGTCCGCGGTTTCGTCCGCGGGAACGAGTCCGCGCCCGTGCCGCAGGCCGCCGTCACACTGATCTCGCTGGCCGGGCGTCAGCTGGGCCGGTCCGTGGCGCAGGCCGACGGATCGTACGCGGTGGACGCCCCTGGCTCCGGTTCGTACGTGCTGATCGCCTCCGCCGACGGCTTCCAGCCGCAGGCGTCCACGGTCGTGGTGAACGGCGAGCCGGTCGCCTACGACATCCTGCTCAGCGGCACCAGCGGGCTGACGGGCCTGGTGCGGACCGCCGAGAGCGGGCAGCCGGTCAAGGACGCCATGGTCATCGTGACGGATGTGCGCGGGGACCTGCTGGCCAACGGGACCACGGGTGAGCAGGGCGAGTTCTCCTTCGCCGAGCTGGTGCCGGGGGCGGTGACCGTCGCGGTGAACGCCGCCGGGTACCGGCCGCGCGCCCTGCCCGTCGAGGTGGGCGGCACCGGGGTCACCCGGGTCGAGATCGACCTGGAGTCGGGCGCCCGCGTCCAGGGTGTCGTCCGCGCCCCGCAAGGGCCGCTGGCCGACGCCCGGGTGACGCTGGTCGACCAGGCGGGCAACGTCGTCGGCTCGGCCACGACCGGGGCGGACGGGGCGTACGCCTTCACCGACCTGGACGGCGGCGAGTACACGGTCATCGCCACGGGCTACCCGCCGGTGGCCACCGCCCTGACGGTCGGGGGCGCCGGCACCGACGCCCACGACATCGAACTCGCCCACCCCGGCGAGTAGCAACGACCCGGGCCCGCGACAGGTGGGCGCGCTCCGAGCGGAGGTGCGCCCCCTGTCGCGGGCCGGTTTCCTTCTGAGGAGCAGTTGAGATGGGACTGACCGCGAGGATCCGCACCCGGGACGGATGGGCCGTGTCACACGCGGTCGTCACGGTGGCGGACATGACCGGTGCGCAGGTGCTGCGGGCCGAGGCCGACGCGGAGGGCGCCGTGCGGGACGCGACGCCGCTGGAGCCGGGGGCGTACACCGTCATCGTCACCGCCGTCGGGTACGCGCCCGCGGCCTCCAGCGTGATCGTCACGGCGAGCCGACGGGCCGAGGTCGGCCAGGTGACGCTGGCGCGGCAGGGCGGCACCGAGCTGCCGCCGCCCGGCCCGTGGACCGTCGACCCGGTGCACTCCAGCGTGGCCGCCGTGGCGCAGCACCTGGGCATCTCCAGCGTGCACGGCCGGTTCACGGAGTTCTCCGGCTCGATCGAGATCGCCCCGGACGACGTCACCAAGTCGCGCGTGGAGGCGGTCATCCGGGCCGCGTCCGTCGAGACCGGCAACGGCATGCGTGACGGGCACCTGAAATCGCCGGACTTCCTGGATGTCGAGCGCTTCCCGGAGATCACCTTCCGGTCGACGGGTCTGACGGCGACCGGGTCCGACCGGTGGACCGTCCACGGCGAGCTGGGCATGCACGGGGTCGTACGGCCCGTGGACCTGGATCTGGCCTACCTCGGCACGGGGCCGGACCCGTGGGGCGGTACCCGGGCGGCGTTCCGCGCGACGACCGAACTGCACCGCGAGGACTTCGCGATGAACTACAACCAGGTCCTGCAGGCCGGCGTCGCGGCCGTCGGCACGACACTGAAGGTGGAGCTGGACATCCAGGCCGTGCAGGGCGAGTCACTTCCGGCGGCGTGAGTCCGGGGCGGACACCCGCGCCACCAACTGGCTGCACAGGTCCCGGAGCTTGACGTTCCGGTCCTGCGAGACCCGGCGCAGCCGCTCCAGCGCGATCCGTGCGTCGATCCGCTCCCGGGCCATCAGGATGCCGACCGCCTGGTCGATGACGCTGCGCGAGAGCAGCGCGGTGCGCACATCGGCCGCCGACTGGCGCCGGCGTTCGATCCGCAGTGCCACGTCGATCGCGTCCCCGGTCCGGGCCGCGAAGGCCCGGGCCGCGTCCCGGCCCGTGTACAGCGTCCCGGCCCGTACTCCGTAGAAGTTGAGCGCGGCGCCGCTCTCGCCCTCGACGGCGATCGGCACCGCCAGCACACAGCTGACACCCGCCGCGAGCGCGTACCGCGTGTACGACGGCCAGCGGGACTCCTCGGCGAGATCCGGGGTGTACTGCTCCTCGCCGGTCTCGGCCGCGTCGACGCAGGGCCCGGAGCCGTTCTCGTACTGGCGCAGGTCCAGGCCGCTGGGCATGCCCTCGCTGCCGGCCAGGGTGAGCAGCCGGTCGGCGCGGCGCACGGTGATGCTGCAGGCGTCCGCGCCGGGCACCTCCTGCACCGCGCGGTCGGTCAGATCGCGCAGCAGGGTGTCGAGACCGCTGCTGCGCACCATCGCCTGGTCCAGCGTGTCGGACGCTTCGGAGCTCATGACCGTACGGGTATCCCGTCACCGGCCTGACACGCCTCCGGCGTAATTCAGCTCACTTCAGGGGGCGTTGGGCGCACCGACGATCCGGCGGGCGAGGTCGCGCAGTTTCACGTTCTCCCGCTGGGAGGCCCGCACCAGACTCTCGAAGGCCGCGGACGCGTCGATGCCCTGGCGTTCCATGAGGATGCCGGTGGCCTGGCCGATCAGGTCCCGGGTGTGCATGGCCTCGGTGAGCTGCTCGCGCACGGTCGCCGAGTCCAGGGCGATGCTGACGTGCGCGCTGAACAGCCGGCCGACGCGCGTGGCCTCCTCGTCGAAGACGCCCGGCTTGCGCGCGTACACCGTGAGGACGGTCAGCCGACGGCGGTCGGCGCGCAGCCGCAGCGACAGCGCGGAGCGCAGTCCGAGCGCGGCGAGCACGTCCCAGCCGTCGTCCGCCTCGCTGTCCGCTATGCGCGCCACCGGGCTGTTCCACAACTGGTCCCACAGACCGTGCTGGTCGCGGCCGGTGTGCCGGGACTCGGCGGAGCGCACGACCTCGTCGGTCCAGGCGAGCGTGTTGAGTCTGTTGCCGCGCTCGATCACGGAGATGCCGGCGTGCTCGGCGCCCGGCAGGAGATGCACCGCGAGACGGACCGCTGTGCGCAGGGCACTGTGAGGCGTGAGGGTTTCGTGCAGCTGCTGAGAAGCCACCGTCAGGGCCTCGGCCAGCTCGGCGCCGACCGGAAAACGGGGCAAATCAGGAAACTCGGACGCAGCCACCACGAACCTCTTCGGCATGCACGGCCATGGCCGTGCGCAGGAGAGCTCCGCAGCACATTCCCGACTGCGAGCACAGGACGAACAGCACTCTAACTGTTCGGTTGCCTCCAAGTGACGCCCGGCCGACGCCGCTGCGGGACGCTTCCACCACCGGCCCCCCGCATGGTGGAATGGCGCACGGGTCAGGAAGCGGCCTTACCGGAAACCGGACGAACGTCTGCCAGGTGAGTGCCGTGACCTTCTTCACGAATCCCACAGAACCGCGCGACCTCCCCGGTCGCGTCCACCTCACGATGCCCGCCGAGATCGACTTCTGTAACGCGGCGGAGCTGCTGCCGCTCGTCCTGTCCGCGGCCAGGGCCCGGGGTGACCGGCTGGAGGTCCTCGTCCTCGACCTGAGGACGACCTCCTTCATGGATTCCCAGGGCATCCGCCTCGTCAACGACGTACGGCGCCGGCTGCCGCCCGGGGCCGTGGTGCGTCTGGTGGCCCGGCCGGAGGGGATCACGGGCCGCGTCCTGGAGCTGACCGGCCTGCGCAGGGACGTCCCCGTGTACGACGACCTCACCGAAGCCCTGGCGTCGTAGGCTGCCGCACATGGCACCGAACATCGCGACGAACACCCGCGTCTCCCTGGACGAGTTGCTCGACTTCGTACGCCCCAGGCACCACGCGATCCTGCTGACCCGCAGGGCCGACGGCGGCCCCCAGGGCTCCCCGCTGACCTGCGGTGTCGACGACTCCGGCCGGATCGTGGTCTCCACCTACCCGGAGCGCGCCAAGACCCGCAACGCCAAGCGGGACCCCCGCGTGAGCCTGCTCGTGCTCAGCGACGACTTCAACGGCCCCTGGGTCCAGATCGACGGCACGGCCGAGGTCGTCGACGCCCCCGACTCCGTCGAACCGCTCGTCGAGTACTACCGGAACATCGCCGGGGAACACCCCGACTGGGACGAGTACCGCGCGGCCATGCGCAAGCAGGGCAAGTCGATCATCCGGATCACGCCGGAGCGGTGGGGGCCGGTGGCGACCGGGGGGTTTCCGGCGCGGCTGGTGGAAGGGGAGTAGGTCAGCTCTCCCCGGGGGTCCCGGGGGTCCCGGGGGTTTCTTCTCCTCCGAAGGCTGCTCCCTCGCGGGCGACCATCGCGTCGATGCCCGCGATCAGCAGCTCCAGCGCGAACTCGAAGTCGCGCTCCAGCATCTCGGCGACCGTGTCGCCGCCGCGCGCCGCCATGATCTCCTGGGACTCCTTCACGACATCGGCGGCCTGCGGAGCGGAGGTCACCGTGCTCAGGGCCTGCTGGAAGTACTCGTCCACGCTCATTCCGCCGGCCGCGGCCCGGGAGGCGAGATGCCCCTCCAGGGTGCCGTAGCCGTAGACGAACTGGAAGACGGCCGAGATCGTGCTCGTCATGCGTTTCGCGGGCAGTCCGGTTCTACGGACGACGCGCTGGACGACCCGGGAGAACGCCAGGTTGTTGGGGCCGATGTTGAGGAAGGCCCCGACCAGCGCGGACACCCAGGGGTGCCGCACGAGCAGCGTCCGGTACTCGCGGGCGAGCGCCCTCACCTGGTCCCGCCAGTCCTCGCCGGCGCCCGGGTCGGGCAGCCGCATCCCGCCCATGACCTCGTCCAGGGCGAGTTCGAGCAGGTCGTCCTTGGTGTCGACGTACCAGTAGACGGACATCGCGGTGAGGTTCAGCTCGCCGGCGAGCCGCCGCATCGAGAACTTGGCCAGTCCCTCGGCGTCCAGCAGCCGCACGGTGACCTCGATGATGCGCGCCCGGTCCAGCCCCGAGGGCTGTCCCCCGCCGCGCCGCCGGTGCGCCTTGCTCTCCAGCCAGACACTGGACCGCGGCTGATCCTGCCGGGCCGCTCTCGCCATGGCGCACCTTCCTCGATCTTGCGACGCCGCTCATGCTAGACGCGCCGTTTTCAGGGGCGCGGGGCCGTGTCGATGTACGGCTTCGCCGCGTGGGCGCGATCAACCACGGCGGGCCCGCACCCACGCGCTACGACCGTCCCGGGTTCCTAGGCGGATTCTGCCCGCTCGGCCCGCCGCAGCAACCCGGCCGCAACCAGTCCACCGGCCAGCACCGCAACCGCCCCTACCAGCTGACTGGTCTCCAGGCCGGAGGCGAACGCGTCGGAGATCCTCACCTTCTCCTCGGCCGAGTCGGCGGCGGCCAGCGCGGCCGGCAACGACGCCGCCGACACGGCCACCAGCGACGCGAACCGGGAGTTGAGCACGGCACCGAGGACGGCGACGCCCAGACCGTTGCCGAACTCCGCGAGCGTCCCGTTGATGCCGGCTCCCACACCCGCCTTCTCGGGCGGGATCGCACTCATGATCGCGTTGGCCATGGCCGGCATGGACAGCGCCACACCGGCCCCCATCACGACCAGGCCGAGCAGCATGCCCTCGTACCCGTGCCCTCCGAGCAGCGCGATCGCCGCGAGCCCGGCTGACACCAGGGTCATACCGAGCGCGATCGCCCCCGGGGTGCCGACCTTGAGGACCAGCTTCGCCCCGACCCCCGTGAAGTTGAGCGCGACGACGGTCAGCGCCAGCGGCGCCGTCCGCAGCCCGGCGTCCAGCGGCTCGTAGCCGAGGACGAACTGCAGATGCTGGGTGAGCAGGAACAGCGACCCCGTCATGCCGAACGCCACGAGGATCGCGCCCGCGACCGCGCCCACGAACTTCTGGTTGCGGAAGAAGTGCATGTCGAGCATCGGGTGCTCGGTGCGCAGCTCCCACAGCACGAACAGGCCGAGCACGGCCGCGCCGGTCAGTGCGGAGACCAGCACCTGCGCGGAGGTCCAGCCGTGTTCGGGCCCGGTGATGATCGCGTACACCACGGCCGTCATGCCGATGGTCGAGAGCACCGCGCCGAGCAGGTCGGGCCGGTCACCGGCCTTGTGCTTCGACTCCGGCACCAGCGCGGCGACCGCGACCAGGCCGAGCAGCGCGACCGGGATGTTGATCAGGAAGATCGCGCCCCACCAGAAGTGGTTCAGCATCACGCCGCCGATCAGCGGGCCGGCCGCGAAGCCGAGCGAACTGACCGTCGACCACAGTGCGATGGCCTTCACCCGCTCCTGGTCGTCGAAGATCTGCACGACGACCGCGAGGATCGTGGTCATCAGCAGCGCGCCGCCGACGCCCATGCCCGCGCGGGCCGCGATCAGCTGGGCGGGGCTCTGGGAGAGCCCCGCCGCCAGCGAGCCCATGCCGAAGATCGCCAGGCCCGACATCAGCAGCAGCTTGCGGCCGTAGCGGTCGGCGGCGTTGCCCGCGGTGAGCAGCAGGCCGGACTGCACCAGTGCGTAGGCGTTCATCATCCACTGGACGTCGGCGGTCGTCGCGTCCATCTCGCGGGTGAGCGAGGGGATCGCCACGTTGAGGATCGTGTTGTCGAGCAGCACGGTGAGCTGCGCGAGGCAGATGACACCGAGGATCAGCCAGCGTTGCGGGTGGCTTCCGTGGGCCGTCTGCGGCGGGGCCGTTTCCTGGGGGGACGTCGTCATGCTGTACACCGTAGAACAGTTCCTATACGGCGTACAACAGAGTTTCCGCGGAGACGGTACGGGGCGGTGGCTTTCGGCCACCGCCCCGCGTCCGGTCAGGGACGGGTCAGCTGGTCGCCTTCTGGGTGAGGTCGTAGAACGTGGTCGAACCGACCGTGACCTTAGTGAAGGTGGCTTCGACCCAGGAGGTGATCCGGGACGAGGCGCCGTCGCTGCCGCCCATGGCGCCGCCCATGCCGCCGGAGGCGACCAAGTAGTGGATCCTTCCGTCCGCCACGTACTTCTTGAACTGGGCCAGGGTCGGGGACGGGTCCGTGCCGTTGAAGCCGCCGATCGCCATCACCGGGTCACCCGTGGCCAGCTGGTAACTCGCGGCGTTCTGGGCGCCGATGGCCGCCGCGGCCCAGGTGTACTGATCGGCGTCGGTCTCCAGCAGCTTCTTGGCCTCGGCACTGACGCCGGCGCCGTTGAGCAGGCCTCCGACACCGCCGCCCATACGGCCGCCTTCGGCGTTCTGCTGGTTCTGGCCTTGGCCCGGCTGGGTCGGGCCTTGGCCCCGCTGGTTCGGGCCGCCGCCGGGGAAGCCGTTGCCGGGGGAGCCGTTGCCCTGTCGGCCCTGGGCGTTGCCGTTGGCGGTGCCGTTCTGCTGGTTCTGGCCCTGGCCCTGCTGGTTCTGGCCCTGGCCCTGCTGGTTCTGGCCGCCGCCCGGGAAGCCGCCGCCGGGGCCTCCGCCACCGCCCGGTCCGCCGCGGCCGCCCGCGACCGCCGGGCCCGCCGTGACGATCGAGCCGGTGTGTCCCTCGTTCACCGTGGTGAGCGTGTACGCCGCCGGACCCGCCAGCGCGGCGACGAGGCCGAGCCCGGCCGCTCCCAGGGCCAGCCGGCGCCCGAGACGGCCGGCGAAGACCAGGCCGAGGGCAGCCGCCAGACCGCCGACCAGGACGAGCCACTTGAGCCAGGGCAGGTAGTCGGAGGAGCGGTTGAGCAGGACGTATCCCCAGGCCGCGGTCGCCGTCATCGCGGCGGCCAGGGTCAGCGACGCCCACGCCTTGCCGCGCTTCTCCCAGAGCAGTGCCGCGCCCATGCCGATCAGCGGGGCGATGTAGGGGGCGAGGGCCACCGTGTAGTACTCGTGGAAGATGCCCTGCATGTAGCTGAAGACCAGCATGGTCGTGAGCAGCGCGCCGCCCCACACCAGGAACGCGCCGCGGGTCGCCGAGGTCCGGCGGGCCCTGCCCGTGGCCACCAGCCCGGCGACGAGCAGGATCAGCGCGGCCGGGATCAGCCAGGAGATCTGGCCGCCGACGGACGAGCCGAACAGCCGGTCCCAGCCCGTCTCGCCCCAGCTGCCGCCACCGTTCC
>NZ_POUC01000138.1 GCF_002891435.1 Streptomyces cahuitamycinicus | reverse complement strand
CTTGCCGGTCTCGGCGACGATCCGCACAGCCCCCTCACGGAACTCCGCGTCGAACTTCCGCCTCTTGCCTGCCATGACCCTCAACTTCCCCTGCAGTCAGGGTCTCTACGCTACGAGGGGAAGGTCATGCCGCAGGACTGAGCCTCTACCAAGTAGTCCGGGAACTGCAGACACTCCTCGCCACCTGGACCGGCGGCTGCGGTTCTCGCCGACCGCGCCTACCAGGGCGCCGGCGCCACATTTCGAACCCCCTACTACCACCACAGCGAACAGCCCGAGCACTACCAGCAGTTCAACCGCGACCACGCCCGTCTCCGAGCACCCGGCGAACGCGCCTTCGCTTAGCTGAAGTCCTGGCGACTGCTCCGCCGGACCAGATGCTCCACCCGCCGTATCGGCACCATCGTCCAGGCTGTCCACACACTGCTTTCCTGCAGCTATTCAGGATGAAAGAGGTTCACTGAGCGTTTTCAGAGTGGCCACCGGTCGGGTGACGAGGTGGCCTCCCGCAACGCACGAGGCCCCTGTGCCGTTGAGAGAGGTGTTCGACGTCTCAACTCATCAGCGCAGGAGCCTCTTTGGGTCCCTATCCTGCCGCACTCGACCTCCCGCACGCCCTGGTCGAGTGGGTAACCATGCTCATCGTCACCGTGAGGGTGACCGCCGCTGCAAGCTCCGTCCTCACCAGCGTGCTCTCGTCGGCCTGGTCTACCTTCGCCGGCACGACACCCTCACCCGGATCGCCGCCGGTTTCGGCATATCCGTCGGCACTGCCCACGCCTACGTCACCGCCGTCGTCGGCCATCTGTCCCGCCGGGCGCCCGGACTGCTGCGGGTCATGACGTTGTTGACGCCCACGGTCATCGGATCTCGTTGTCGGGATGCTGCGCGTCGTAAGCCTGGCGGGCATGGGCGATGGTGTCTCGGTGCTCGAGTGACCAGTCGGCCAGTGCCTTGACGAGGTGGGTCAGACTTGCACCGGTCTCGGTGAGTCGGTAGTCGACCTGGGCAGGCACGGTTGGGTAGACGGTCCGAAGCACCAGCCCATCGCGTTCCAGCCGGCGCACGGTCAGTGTCAGCATCCGCTGGGAAATTCCATCGATGGCCCGCTGAAGTTGCCGGAAGCGCCGCGCCCCGTTCGCAAGCTCGACGATCACGAGGACGGACCACTTGTCGCCCACTCGGTCGAGAACGTCGCGGATTCCGCAGTCGGGGTGGTGTGGTTGCCCGCACGGTTCCAGCTCTGCGGGTGCAGCGGTTACACCGGTGTGCGTCACTGACATCAAACTGCCTCCTTGTGGGCCGACCACGGCCGGTTCAGGATCACCGTAGTTACTGAAGAGAACCACGGTAGGAGATGGAACCGCAATGATCATGGTGACCGGCGCGAACGGACAGCTCGCCTCCCTTACGCTCCAGGATTTGGCCGATCGGAAGGTGCCCGCCTTGGGTGGTAGCCGAACACCCGCCGACGGACAGTGTCACCTGGACTTCGACGACCTCACCAGCCTGGACCTCACCGGTGTCTCGACGCTGGTCCTGGTCTCGGCCGGGTACGCCGAGGACGACAAGGTCATCGCTCGTCACCGGACCCTTCTCGACGCAGCGGTCCGCGACGGCATCGTGCACGTGATCTACACCAGCCTGACCGGCAGCGGGGAGCACCTCGGGTTCGCGCTCGCCCATCGTGCGACGGAGGACCTGGTCAAGGCAAGCGGCCTCGCGTGGACGATCCTGCGCAACGGGCTCTACGCCGAGCTGTTCGGAGCGCTGCTGACGTGGACACCCGACGGCGTGGAGTCAGCCTTTGGCGATGGTGCGCTCTCTGCGGTGGCTCGGGCGGACCTGGCCGCAGCCGCAGCCATCGTTGCCAGCCATCCGACCGCGCATGCCGGCAAGACCTACGAACTGGTCGGTGACCCGATTACCGCCGGTGACGTCGCCGAGCGTCTCAATGTCGCACACCAAACCATTGGACTGAGTGAGTACCGTGCCCGGCTCCTCGCGGACGACGCACTGCTGCCGTTCCAGCCGCCGATGCTCGCCTCCATCGCCACCAGCGTCCGCCATGGGATCCTCAGCAACTCCAGTCCGGACCTCGAGATGCTGCTCGACCGACCACTCGCCGACGCACTGGCAGTTGCCGCGAGCACAGCGGCCGCGATGCGTCCCGGCGCACGCTGACGCGAATGGTTCATCACAACGCACCGCTGTCCCTGGAAGGTCGTCGGCGGCTGGTCGAACGCTGCCTTACCCGTCCTATCGCCCACGTGGCAGCTGAGATGGGCATCTCGCGGTCAGGCCTTGACTCCGGATCTTGGACACTTGAGACCTGGATCTTGAGGATCTGAGGACGGACATCTTGTGGTCATGAAGCACTACCCGCCGGAGTTCAAGGCGGACGCGGTCGCGCTGTACCAGTCGCGGCCCGGAGCGCGACGATCAGGTAGGTCGCCGCCGATCTGGGAGTCAATCCGGAGACTCTGCGCAACTGGGTACGGGCGGCCGGGGCAAACCGGCCCCGGGGACGCAGGACGGAGGTGCCGACGGAACCGCCCCACGCCGCTGGAAGCGGAGAACGCGGCCCTGCGCAAGTGCTGGTAGACCACCGACAGCGGGGTCTCGCCGGTGAACGGCGGGCGCAGCGCGAGGAGTTCGTAGAGCAGGCAGCCCGTCGCGTACAGGTCGGAACGGTGGTCGACGTCCGTGAGCTGGAGGAAGAGCGCGAGATCCTGCGTAAGGCGGCGAAGTATTTCGCCGGGGAGACGCGCTGGTGAACCGCTTCCAGTTCGTCGCCGACCATCAGCGCCGTTACGGCGTGAAGCGGCTGTGCACCATCCTCGGCATCGCCCGCTCAAGCTTCTACTACTGGCGCAGGACCGCAGCCGACCGGGCAGCCCCTCAGGCGGCTGACGCGAAGCTCGCCGCCCGGATACGCAAGGTTCACCAGGACTCGGACGGCACCTATGGCGCCCCGAGCATCACTGCCGAACTGCGCGAGGACGGCGAGCGGGTCAACCACAAAAGGGTCGCGCGGGTCATGCGCAGGATCGGCCTGGCCGGACTGCGGCTGCGCCGCAAGCACCGCACCACCATCGCGGACCCGGCCGCCGCGAAGGCGGCGGACCTCATCAGCCGCGACTTCACCGCCGCGGTGGTGAACACGAAGTACGTCGGCGACATCACTTATCTGCCGCTGTCCGGCGAGTTCCTGTATCTGGCCACGGTCATCGACCTCGCCTCCCGGCGCCTGGCGGGCTGGGCGATCACCGACCACATGCGCTCCGAACTCGTCATCGATGCCCTGGCCGCCGCCGAGCGGTGCCGCGGCAGCCTCGCCGACGCCGTCCTGCACACCGACCACGGCTCCCAGTACACGAGCCGGGCGTTCGCCGACGCCTGCCGCCAGGCGGGCGTGCGGGCGGCGGCCTGCTCGCCCGGCTCGTTCCCGGCGAGGACCAGGAATTGTTCGCCGCGCCGGGCAACCGTGCCCTCCGGTGCGCGTGGCGGAGACGGCCAGGCTGCGCCCGCCCCAGCCACCTGCGGCCCGTCGCCACGGCACGGCCGGCCGTGTGGAGTGGGACTGGCGCGAGCGGCAGGAGGCCAAGAGGCACGAAGCGATGCTGGCCGTACGCGCCAGGCCCTCGCGGCGCTGAACGCCCTGACGCGTCCGATCACAGGGGCAGGCTCATCCGATCGAGAAGTCGGCGAACTCGAGGTCGCTGAAGGCGATCTGCAGGCCGTGGGCGCGGCGGCCCCCGTCGCGGAAGTAGGCATGCCCCAGCGCGCGGGCGAGGATCACCAACTGCTGCTACTGCTCGCCCGCACCGGCGTCCCGGGCGGCGAACAGCTCCCGGGCTACCTCTCCCGGCAGGTACTGGGTGATCCAACGCACCCGCGGATCGTCCAAGGGCCGGCCGCAGCAGCGAACCCGAATCGCGCCCTGGTGCGGAAGGCGAAGCCCTCCGCTTCGGCCTGGGCACGTCGGCGGGCCCGTATCCGGGGCTGCCAGCGAGCCAGGACCGCTTCCTCGATCGCCCGGACATACAGCGGACCCGCCGGGCGACGCGCTCCGGACTTCTGCGTCACCCACCTCTGCACGGCGCGCTGCGACACCCCAAGGCTGCGGCCACCCTCCGGGTGGAATGCCGATGTGCTGCCAGCAGAAACCGCAGGCGAGCCTCGGTGCTCAAGGGAACGGGCCGGGTGCGCAACGCCTGCTCCAGCCCCTGCTCGATATGCCACACGTCCGCCCCTCCAAGCGGCCAGTCGACAGGCCGGCATCCCAGCCCGTGACTTCAGTCCTCCCACGCTGTTTGCCCCCTGACCGCCGTTTCCGGGATTCCCGTGCCAGCACCAACTGGCGTCGGCTACGAGAGCCCCAGGAGAGCGCCGATGACAGAGCGGGCTATGCCCACCGCATGCCGATGTCGGAGAGTTGTTCTACGCGTTCGGGGGTGAGTGTGGCGGCTCTCCTGCGCTGGTTGCTGATCCATGCCCCCAGCTTGATCTCCCGCTGCTCCTGGTCCTTACCGTCCTCGCGGCCGCCCGTCTCCCCGTCCCGGCTGCCGACGATGATCGGTTCGATGTGTTTGCGGGGTACGCGAAGGTGTCCTTCGCGTTGGTAGAACTGGCGGGCGGCCTGGTAGTTGAGGGCCCATTTGGCGGCTTGGCTGGTCCGTGGTTTGGGTTTCTCGTTTTGGGTGGCGGGTTGGATGCCGAGGATGTGTTCGCACATCCACTGCTGGACGCCTGTGAGCTTGTCCCGTCCCATCCGGACCGAGCGCACCCGTCGCCCGAGGTCCTCGCCCTGGTGCACGACCTCACCCGGCTCCATCGGCAGCGTGCCGCCGGCCTCCAGGTGCAGGCGGGCTAGATGGAAGGCGCGCTGTCATTCCACCGGTCAGGCCGGGCACCATGACGGGTCGATTTCCTCCAGCTGCTCGCGCCGTTCCTCCGACAGCGCCCCGGCTGCCGACCTCACGGGCAGCCCTTCGGAATGTCGCTGCTCGTTTTCGGCGGCCCGTCGTGCGGCGGCCCTGGCGTTCTTCAGAAAGATGCCCACGCGGTAGCCCTGGTAGGTGGCGTTCAGCGGGGCGAGCAGGTGTCCGTTCTCCTCGGCCCACCCGCGCGCCGCGGCGAGTCCTTCTTCTCAGGCGACGTCGTAGTGGGACCAGATCATGCCGAGGTTCTCCAGCTGCGTGATGCGGTCTTCGTCCATGTCTCCGCGGGCGTCGAAGCGCCTGGCGTCGGCGATCCACTGCCCCAGCGGGAAGGAGGCGAGGGAGACCGGCCATCCGTCGGCTTCCGCTTCCTGGTCGCTGCGGTCGGGGACGCGGTAGGTGAAGGGGACTTTCAGGTTGCCGTGGAGCCGGTGCTAGAGGGCGGCGGCTTCGATGCCGCGTCGCCAGTGCTGGTGTTCGGGGTTGAGGACGCGCAGGTTGATGAAGACGGCCAGCTGGGTGGGGTCGCGGGGGGTGCTGAATGTCAGCAGCTCTCTGGCCGGTACTGACAGACCACGTCGCTTCGGTCGCTCGCGGCTCCCTCGCCTTCCTCGCCGCCCGAGCGGCTTTGCACGCCCCTGGACCGGCTTTGCGCCTGTTGCTCGGCGAGTTGCTCCACCACGCGGGCGTCGTGTGCCCTGAGTGCTTCGAGCAGCTTCGCCAGGCCGCCGAACGCCCTCGAGGTGAGCCTGTTGTCCGCCGTCTCGCCGGGCCCGAGCAGGACGGGCACGACGAGGGACGCGACCTTGCCCTCGCCGGGCTGCAGCCGTAGTGTCGCGGTTCGTTCGTTCTGAACCGCTCCGGGTCTGATGGAGGCTCGATTCCCTGAGAGGATCGAGTCATGGCACGTCCGTCCCCCTACCCTTTCGAGCTTCGTGAGCGTGCGGTGCGCATGGTCGCGGAGATCCGCCCCAACTACCCGACGGAGTGGGCCGCGATGAAGGCGGTCGCCGCGAAGCTGGGCATCGGGGCCGCTGAGACGGTGCGGACCTGGGTCCGCAAGGCCGAAGTCGATGCCGGCCAGCGTCCGGGTGTGACCTCGGACGAGGCTGCGGAGATCAAGCGCCTGAAGGCGGAGAACGCCGAACTGCGGAGGGCGAACGAGATCCTCAGGGCGGCATCAGCTTTCTTCGCGGCCGAGCTCGGCCGGCCAGCGAAGCGCTCGTAGCGTTCATCGACGCACACCGCCAGGTGTTCGGAGTCGAGCCGATCTGCCGAGTCCTGACCAGCCACGGACTGAAGATCGCAACGAGCACCTACTACGCGGCGAAAGACCGCGCCCCCAGCACCCGGGCAGTCCGCGACACTGAGCTGAAGATGCAGATCAGCCGCGTCCACAGGGACAACTTCAGCGTCTACGGCGTCCGGAAAGTCTGGCGGCAACTACATCGCGAGGGCATACCGGTGGCCCGCTGCACCGTCGCACGGCTGATGCGCGACCTGGGCCTGGAGGGCGCCCGGCGAGGGAAGAAGATCCGCACCACTGTCCGGGACGACGGCCATGATCGGGCCACCGACCTGCTGCAACGCGACTTCACCGCATCCCGACCGAACGAGCGATGGGTCGCGGACTTCACCTACGTCGCCACCTGGTCCGGGATCGTCTACGTTGCGTTCGTCGTGGACGTCTTCTCCCGGGCGGTCGTCGGCTGGTCCGCCGCCACCGGCAAGCGGGCCAAGCTCGTCCTCGACGCCCTCGACATGGCGTTGTGGCGCCGCGACCGGGCCTGAACTCCCGCTGGCCCGGGGCTGGTTCATCATTCGGACGCCGGCAGTCAGTACACGTCGTTCGCGTTCACCGCGCACCTCCTCGAGGTCGGCATCGACGCCTCGATCGGCACCGTCGGCGACGCCCTGGACAACGCGCTCATGGAATCCCAGATCGGCCTCTACAAAACGGAGCTGATCAAACCCCGCAAGCCCTGGCACGGCCTCGCAGACGTCGAACTCGGCACCGCGGAATGGGTCGACTGGTTCAACAACCAGCGCCTCCACACCGCGATCGGAGACATCCCGCCCCACGAGCACGAAACCAACCACTACGCTCAACACCAGCCCCGACCGGCGGCTGGAGTCAACGCATAGAGTCCACCGATCCCGGAGCGGTTCAGTCCTCCCGCCGGGTTCCAGTGGGGATCGATAGCTTCCAGGGCTTTGATGCGGCCGGTGGGCAGTTTTCCGCGGCTGGCGCGACGGCGTTGGGTGCGCAGCCAGGTGCCGAGGCGGTAGCCGTCGTGGCGGGCGGGTTCGGGGACGGTGAGGTTGCCGTGTTCCTGGGCCCAGGCGCGGGCGTGGGTGAGGCCGGCGGCGAAGGAGGCGGCTTGGGTGTTGCGGCGGGGTAGGGCGGTGTGGGCGCCTTCGGCGGTGAGGCCGAGGTCAGCGAGGAGGTGCTGCTGGCGGGGGTGGAGGTCGTCGTAGACGGCGCACTGGCTGTACAGCCACTGCCCGGTCCAGTCCGGTGTGCCGGGGAAGCCCTCCTCGGGGGCGAGGTTTTGGCCGAGGGTGAGTTGTGTGCGGGCGGCCTGGTAGCGGCGTTGCCATTTCATGCCCCAGGGCGGGTTCCAGTACGGGTCGATGCGGGCGAGGTGTTCCTCGTGCGGCCAGGGGGTGTCGAAGAGTTCGCGGTGGAGGTTGGCTTGATGCCGTTGCCTGGCGAGCCAGCGGCCGAGGGGAAAACCTGAGTGTCGGACGGTGTGGGGGATGTCGAGGGCGCCGTGCTGGGCTGCCCAGGTACGGGCGTAGTGCAGCCCTGTCTCCATGGCGGGATGCCGGGTGGCCGGGTCGGGCACGGCGGTGTCCGCTACGGGTTCGGTGAGGCCGAGGCGGGCCAGGAGGTGCTGCTGGCCGGGCTGGAGGGCGGTGTAGTTGACACACTGGGCGTACAGCCACTGCGCGATGCGGTCATCGAAGTTCCGGAACCCGGCTTCGGGGTCGAGGAGGGTGCCCGCGGCGACGGCGGCGTGAGCATGGTGGTGCTCGCGCTGCCAGTCGGTGGGCCAGGGCGGGCTCCACCAGGAGTCAATGCCGGTCAGCGCCTGGTTCAGAGCGGGGTCGAGCTGGCCGCGTCGTGCGCGCACCCGCTGGCTGTGCAGCCATTTGCCGATGGCGAAACCGTCCTGGCGTGCGGAGGTGGGAGCACACAGGTGGCCGTGCTCGCCGGCGTAGGCGCGGGCATGGTCCAGGGCGGTGCGCCGGGCTGCCTTGATATCCCGGCGCCTGGGCGCTGCGCCACGCGCCCGTTCCTGCGTGATGCCGAGGTCGGCGAGGAGGCGCTGCTGTCCGGGGTGGAGGCTGCTGTAGGTGGTGCACTGTTCGTAGAGCCAGGTGCCGAGATTTTCCGTGGTGCCGGGGAAGCCGTGTTCGGGCGTGAGCGGCTGCCCGGCCTTCACCAGTGCCTTGGCGCGGTGGTAGATGCGCTGCCACCACAGGTTCCAGGGCGGGTTCCACCACGGGTCGAGGGTGTCGAGGGCGGCGGCGCGGTCGGGAGCGAGTTCGGGTCCTGCGGAGCGCTGGTTGGCGAGCCACAGGCCGATGGCGAAGCCTTCCATCTGCACTGTGTTGGGCGCGCACAGGTGGCCGTGCTCGGCGGCGTAGGCACGGGCATGGCGCAGCCCACGTGCGAACCCCCGGGCCGCGTCTTCGGCGCTGTCTGGGAGCGACGCAGGCTCGGTCTGCACGGGTGTCTCGCCCCGGTTGCTGCTTTGCGCCAGGAGCTGGGAAACCGGGGTGGGCCGGTGAGGCGGGGAGATGCGCCACATGTTCCGCGTCTTCGGTTTGTGCCCGGCTTGGCTGCGGACGCAGGCGCGCACCCACGCGTTCAGCGGCCCTGTCGTGACCGCAGCGAGGCGGCCGGCGATCCACGGCCGCTCGAGACGCCGGGCCAGTTCGCCGACGAGGCGGGGGACGTCGGCGAGCGAGTGCGGTTGATGCCAACCCGCCTCGTCGAGCAGTTGCTGCTGCACGCCCGCATCGGCCAGGGCCGTGGCCAGCGTGACGGCTTCCGGGTAGGTCACCGCATCCCGCGCTGCTACGCGCCAGGCGAGGTCGTTACCCAAGGCCGTCGACCGCAGCCGGTCGGGCCAGATGGTCTCTTCCGGCCAGGCCTCGTCCCCCCACGACGCTGTCACCGCCTGCGCCACAGCGAACGCTTCGCCGGCGTGCGGTGTGCGCCGCAGCAGCCGTGCATGACGGCGCTGGGCCGCGGCGATCTGCGGCACGTGCCGAACGTCCAGCTGCCCGGGGCCGGCCGTCGCTTCGTCGGCGACGGGTGTTTCCAGCATCCAGCACTGGTGTTTGACGCATACCCGTGCGTGCGGCAGGAGGTAGAGGCGTGCTTCTTCCGGGCCCTGTGTGGCTTTCGCGGTGCAGGTCCGGCAGCCGGGGCCGGTCGGCAGGATCGTGGCTGCGGTGCGGACCCAGGCGGCCGGCCCGCTTCCCAGCCTGCTCGAGGGAACCTCCCGGCCCCAGGCGGGAAGGGCGTGGCGCAGGTGTTCTTCGGGCATGCGGCAGAAGGCGGCGACCACCGTCCGGGCCTCGGTGTTGAAGACGACTTCGCCGTCGGGCCGCACGGTGAAGAGGTTGGGACGCCGTCCCACGTCCACGAGTGCGCCGATGAGTTCTTTGGCCGTGAGCCGGTAGCGGGAGGCGACTCGGCTCAGGTAGGACAGCGTCGTCTCGCCGTGCAGCGGCGCTACCCGCACCGCACCCAAAGCCTCTCTGTGCCCCAAGAGTTCGGGCTGCTCGCGCTCGCAGGGCTGCACCTGCTGCCCGCTGGTGGCCTGCGTCACCGCTGCTCCGGCCTCCGTCAGGATCCGCTGTGGCTGCGCGGGCGAGGGAGGCGTTTTCTGGGCGGGCGGGCTTGCTGTTCGGCCCGGATGTCGAGCTGGATGCCGACCAGGAGCTTCTTGGTGATCCTTTCGCTGCCGTCGAGCAGGGCGGTCAGGGCGGCTTCGCGGATGAGGTGGGAGAGGCTGCCCATGACACCGCCGGTGCGCTGGTGGAGGTAGTCGGCGTGCCGCGCCAGGGTGTGCGGGGTGTGGTGGCGCAGGCGCAGGGCTTGCTCCATGTCGGTGACCAGAGAACGCCAGATCTCGCGTTGCTCTTCAGTGGCGCAGGGCAGCGCGGTGTTGCGGATCAGCGTGAAGCGGCCGGCGAGCTGGGCGCCACGCGGCCCGGTCAGCAGGGGAGAGGCTTCGACGTCGACGCCGGCGTAGACGAAGGTGGCGGGGATGCGCTCGCCGAGGTGCTTCATCTGGTCGGAGGTCTTCGCGCCGGACCGGGTGCGGGTGTCGAGCAGGTGGACGTCGTCCACGAGGACCAGCTTCGTCTCCAGGAGGCACAGCAGGTGGCAGACGGCGTCGGTGATCTGTGCCTGGTTCATGCGGATCGCGATGGGGATGCCGAGGAACCGGGCGAACTCGCTGACCAGCATCTTGGGTGTGGAGGCCGGTGGCACGGCCAGGAAGACCACGGGCAGACGGTCCGCGCTGCCGGGGTGCCGGCGCTGCTCGGCGAGTTCGAAGGTGCGGCCCATTTCCAGCAGGGTGGTGGTCTTGCCGGTGGTGGGCGGCCCGGAGACGATCAGGCCGCGGCGTGCGGTGCCCTGCTGGCGGCGGTTGAGGAGCATCAGACGCCGCAGCGACAGGGAGATGCGTTCCATGGCCGGGGTGGTCAGCACCACGAACCGGGAGTGGTAGTCCAGCCGCTCCTTAAGCGACCAGTCCTCATCGGCGGCCGGATGAGGCTGCAGCGGGGGAGCGGCGACGAACTGCTGCCAGCCATCTCGCGTGGTCGGCGGCGCGTACGCCGCAGCCCTCGCTCCGTCGTGAAGGGTGCTGTCGGCAGGGGCGTCTGTCACCACTGTGCTGCTTCCTGGTAGGCGTCATAGATCCGGGACGGGCGCGGAACGCGGGCGGGGGAGTCTGGCCCTCCGCTTCCGGCAGGCTCATCGGCGTCAGCGGGGCCGGGCAGCAGGTCGTCGTCCTCGTCCCAGCCGTCCTCGAACCCTGCCTCCCCTTGCTGATCTTCTTCTTCCAGCGGTGTGAAGGCACCCACCAGGCCGTAGGAGAGGGCCGGAGCCGCCACGGGGTCCGGGACCGCCTGCGGCACGGCCGGTCGGGCCAGGGACGCTGCGGCGCTGGCGCGCGCCGCCACCGTCTGCTCGCGGCGGGTCCCGGCACCGTTGCTCGCACGCCGCAGGAGGCGGTCCAGGGCCTGGGCGAGCTGCCGCTCGTGCTCGACGCGGTCGCCACGGCGCTCGACTGCGGCACGGACGTGCTGCCAGGTGAAGTCGGTGAAGGGCAGGCTGACACAGCCGCGGTGGATCCACGGCACCTCTTCCCACCCGGTGGGCAGCCGCACCCAGATCTGATTCGGGTCGTAGGGGTTGTGGTGCACCTCCCATCTGCCGTCCGGCGCGCCCGACCGGTCCCCGCGGTGCGGATTGAGGACCTTGTGGTCGTAGGTGCGGTAGTCGAAGCGGATGCCGTAGTCGTTGATGGCCACCCGCTTGACGGGCATGAGCTCGATGCAGTCGTCCCCGCTCAGCGGCACCGGGACATAGCCGGTGACTCCCACGAGCGCGCCCCACATCTCATTCGGCGACAGGGCGAGCTTCGGCGCCAGCGGATGGCGCAGCGACGCGTGCGGGCGGTGCTGCCAGTCGGTGACCAGCCACTCATCCAGCAGGTCCTGCACCTGCGCAAGCGTCCAGCACGCCTCGTCCTCAACGCGCGTGCCGCGCCGGGTGACATCCGAGCCGCTGTATCCGGCCACGTACTGGGAGAACCGGTCCCCGATGGTGCGGAACGTCCGCTCGACATGGCCCTTGGCCGGGCCGTTGGCCGGCGGCGCGGGCTGAACGGACACCCCCAGGCTCTCGCACGCGGCAATGAAGGAATGGGAGACAAACACCGCACCTAGGTCGACCACCACCGTCTCCGGCATGATCACCGGCCGGGCCGCTGCCCCTTCTAGCCGCGCATCCAACGACACCAGCCGCTCATAGGGGATGACGGACCGGGACATCGCCAGCGCCGTCTCCCACCCCGGGCGCATCCGCATGGGCGTGACCATCTGCGCCAGCAGAACCGCCGCATCCACCGATCTTGTGCCCACCGGACGCACCACCGCGGCACAGATACTGCGCGTTGCTACGTCCAACGAGATCGATAACTCGACCGACCCCGTCACCCCGTCGGCGAGCACCACCAGCACATCCAGCGGCGTACTGTCCAGCATCACCAGCTCACCCGGCCGCAGCGTCACGGTCGGTGTGAAGGGAGGGGCCGGCCGCGACGCGCGCCGCCGCTGCTGTGCCGCCGACCCCAGCAGTCCATGGCCGTCGGCGAGCGCGTGCACCAGCCGGTTGAACGTCGTCACCGGCGGCACCTCCACCGCGCCGGGACCGTGGGTTTCCTCCAGAACCCACCCGACCATGCGCCGCAGCCGGCTCAGCGTGCCACTGGAGCGTTCCCGCTGCGCCTCCAGCACTTGAGTGATCGCAGCGACCACACGCTCATCGGCCCGGCCCACCACAGAACGCCTACGCGCCGTGCGCTGGTCGACCAGCCCCCACAGCCCCTTCTCGCGGTAACGGGCCCGCATCCGCCGCACGGTCACCGCACTCGTCGGCTGCCCCGCCGCGGTCAACTCCGCTGCCTTGGCCTCCTCCCGTTCCGCCACAGTCCGCTGCGCCGGATCGAACTCCGCCCGCGGCACACCGCCCTGCCCCGGCACCGGAAGGCCGGTCTCCACCTCGCGCACGTGCCGCTCCCAGGCCTCAGCACGCTCGCGTGCCTTCACAGGCAGTTCCTCCAGGAGCCCGAACGGAGGCACCTGGGGGCGGGCCGTTCCTAAGAGTTCGAAGTCAGGAGCGGCGAACAGATAGCTCACCAGCACCGTTGCCGTGGAGTTGTCCGAGTCGACCAGCCTGGCACGGGTCCCTTCGAGCATCACCACCGTCCAGGTGCGGTCCTCGAACCGCACCTGGCTCCCCACCTCGAGTACTGCCGCCGTCACGCAGACGCCCACTCGCCCGGGCCTGCTGTCACGGTCACCCGTTCATGCAAGGGCTCTCAGCGGGGCTGACAGCGCCCCGGTCCATAGGGCATGGAAGAGGGCCGGGAGAACCTTGATGGTGTCCCCGAGGTCACGTGCCCCTTCGACCAGCGGCCGAGGACGGGCAAAGACCCGCACCGCCTCTTCCAAGAGCGCGGTGTCCCGGTAGCGAGGGTGCCGGTATCCCGACAGCCAGCCCAGGTTGGCAGCGACAACCGGTTCGGGAGGCGAGGCGACCCAGTACTGCCATCCCACCGCACGTGCCGCCGCTGCCATGACGTCAGCACGGTGTGCGAGCCGGGGAGAGATCTCCCCTCGTCCGGCACAGTCGAGCAGCAGACCACCGCCGTCGCTGAACCGTGCCATCAGATGCGGCACGCGACACCCCGGTCCCATCAGATCCCCGCCAGGACAGCTCTACAGGGCGGCACGCCATCGCCATGACCGAAGGATCACGGTCCAGCAGCATCACCTGGGTGCGCATGACACCCGACCCGTAGTGCACCAGTCGCCCGGTGGCAGCCGACCACCACCAGCCCGGCGCGAAACGACGGCCAGATCGCACGGGAAACGGACGTACCGGACCGCAGTCCTCCAGACGGACGACACGAGCGGCCTCGCCCCACGGCATCCGCTGTTCTCCACCGTACGGATCCAGGAAACGGGCGCTGTACGAACCTGGATCAGCGACCGCCAGGTGCGCCGAGGAGCCTTGCTGCCACACGCACCATCAACCGACGAGCAGCCCATCAGGTAATGGGCACATGGCGACCTACTCCGTCACGCCCATGTGACGCCCACCGCATGCCGATGGCGGAGAGCTGCTCGATCCGCTCCGGGGTGAGCGTCGTGGCCCTGCTCCGCTGGTTGCCGATCCATGCCCCGAGGCGGAGAGCCCGCTCCTTCTGGTCCTCGCCGACGATCCGCTCGACCCACTTCCTCGGGACCTGAAGGTGTCCTTCGCGCTCGTAGAACTGCTTGGCGGCCTCGTAGTTCATGGCCCACTTGTCTGCCTGCGTGCGGCGCGGGGTCGGCTTTTCGTCGTCGGTGGCGGGTTGGATGCCGAGGACTTGCTCACACAGCCACTGCTGCACGGTCGTGAGCCGGTCCCACCCCAGCCGCACCGACTGCACCCACCGCCCCAGATCCTCGCCCTGGCGCAGGACCTCGCCCGCCATGGTGGGCAGCGCCTCGCCCGCGTCCAGGTGCATCCGCACGAGGTGGAAGCACCGCTGCCATGTCACCGGCCAGCTCGGGCACCAGGACGCGTCGATCTCCTCCAACTGCTCGCGCCGCTCCTCCGACAGGGCCCCGGCCGACGACTGCACCGGAAGCCCCTCGGCACGCCTCTGCTCGTTCTCGGCGGCCTTCCGTGCGGCGGCCCGTGCGTTCTTCAGCCAGATGCCCACCCGGTATCCCTGGTGGGTGGCGTCCAGTGGGGCCAGGAGGTGGCCGGCCTCGGCGGCCCATCCACGGGCGGCGGTCAGGCCCTCTTCCCACGCGACGTCGAAGTGCGACCAGACCATGCCCAGCTTCTCCAGCTGCTCGATGCGGTCTTCGTCCATGTCGCCGCGGGTGTAGAAGCGTCGCGCGTCGGCGATCCACTGCCCCAGTGGGAAGGCGGCGAGGAAGGCCGGCCACCCTTCGGCTTCCGCCTCCTCGCTCCCGCTGCCGGGGACGCGGTAGGTGAAGGGCACTTTAAGGTCGCCGTGGAGCCGTTGGTAGAGGGTGGCGGCTTCGATGCCGCGTCGCCAGTGCTGGTGTTCGGGGTGCAGGACACGAAGGTTGATGAAGGCGGCCAGCTGCGCGGGGTCGCGCGGTGTGGAGAACTTCAACAGCTCCCGGGCCGGCACCGACAGTCGGTCGCTTCGGTCGCTCTCGGCTCCCTCGCCTTCCTCTCCGCTGCGGCTCTGTACGCCCCTGACGCGGCTCTGTGCTTGTTGCTCGGCGAGCTGTTCGACGATGCGGGCATCGTGCGCCCGCAGCGCCTCCAAGAGCTTGGCCAGGCCGCCGTACGCCCGGCTGGTGAGCATGTTGTCGGCCGTCTCTCCGGGCCCGAGCAGGACCGGCACGACCAGTGACGCCGTTTTTCCCTCGCCGGGCTGCATCCGCAGGGCGCGGCCGACGGCCTGGACGAGGTCGGGCATGGAGCCGCGTACGTCCGCGAAGTACACGGAGTCGCATTGGGATGTGTCGATGCCCTCGCCGAGCACGCGAACGGACCCGAGGAACGTCTTCTCCACGACCGTGCCGTCAGCAGCGATACCCCTGGAGAACTCGTCAAGGACGCGGCGCCGGTGGAGTGGTTTGTGCTCGCCGCACAGCCAGTTGGCCCAGATCGCCTTCGGGTACAGCTCCGGATCGGCGTCGCGCAGTCGCTCGGCGACGTGGGGGAGGCCGGCTGCGAAGGCTTCGGCCTCCTTGACCATGTGGTGGAAGACGAGAGCGCGCCGAAAGCCTTCCTCCGCAGAGGCTTTCACCAGGGCGGTCTGCAGGGCGGCGAGCCGTGCCCCGCGCACCTGCTCGGAGCGCGCGTCCTCGCCCAGGAGCTGGGCGGCCTGGAGCTGGGTGTCGGTGATGTCCAGGCACACGACCTGGTAGGGGGCACAAAATCCCCTGTCGATGGCCTCCGAGAGCGTCAAAGTGAACGCCCTGCTGCCGAACGGCGAGTTGGCATCATCTTCCATCGAGGCCACCAGTTCACCCGGCGCGCCCTGCTCGGAGTCCTCGTCGAGCTGCCAGAGCCGGGGCGTGGCGGTCATGTACAGGCGGCGCAGGGACGGGATCCGGGTGTTGTCGTGCACGACCGCCCACGGCTTCCCGATCCGGCCCGAAACCCTGTGCGCCTCGTCCACGACGATCAGCGACCATCCCGGAAGGCCGGCGGCGTGCGCACGTTCCAGCGTGCCGAGCCCGAGGGAGGCGTACGTGGCGAACACGGTCACTTTGTCGAACGGCCGCACCCAGGCGACCAGCTCGTCCACGTCCGTGGTGTTCGGGAAGCCCGCATCCTCCCCTCGCAGGGACGACACCCCGATCATCGGGCCGCTACGACCTCCCTCGCGCCACGCGGTCTCGGTCTGCGCGAGCAGGTCCAGTGAGGGCACGAGCACGAGCACACGGCCCGCACGGAGCTCCTCCGCGCTCCGGGTGGCCACGAGGGTCTTCCCGGTTCCGGTTGCCATGATCACCTGAGTCCGCAGCCCCCGCTCCGGCACAATAGATCTTGCAGGCAATTCGAGTGCCCGGAGTACCGCATCCACGGCTTCTCGTTGGTGGGGACGGAGTTCCTTCACAGCCATTCCGATCTACCCTTTTCTGCAGGGCCGGACGAAAGATTCCATCTGCCACAGGCGAGCAACGAGCATGCAGCCGCCATGCCATGGGCCACGACGCCACCACCACGACACCCCGTTCACGCCTCCACTCCGGGACACAGAAGACCACCTTGCAGCGGCACACAGACCCCCAGAACCCGGGAGTCATTTAAATCCAGAGTCTATCTCACATCAAAGATGAAGCAGACCGCCGAAAGAGTCAACGCCGATGCTATGGGTACTCCACAACCATCACTGTCCACCCTGACCCGGAGAGCCATGACACACAAGACCGAAAACGACCAGGGAAACCGGTTCTGCAAGGCCTGCGGCACGCCGGCCGAAGACGGAAAACTATGCAATCACTGCGGCGCCGTCCTGGACCTGCCTGACGATGCCGGGCTGATCGAGGACCAAGGCGCAGCGGTACGACGAGACTTCGAAGGACGCACCGAGCAGCAAGAGCAAAAGTGATCGAGACAGCAGCACGAACCCAACCCACTGAGGAACGCACACAGGGGTACACGGGCCGGCATGGCACCCAAGACTGATCACCTCATGTCCTTGCGGGCCGAGCGCCAGCTGCGCCAGGTCCGCGCCTTCTATACGGCAGGAGTCCTGTTGTGGGCGACCGCGGCGGCCTTCACCGGCCTGCTGCTCACAGCCTCCCTGTGGCTGCGGCGCATCCAGACCAGCACAGCGAGCAGGCCGGCACATCACGCTGCACCGCGGCATGTGATTGCCCCACGCCACGCGAACGCCTGAGCCCGACTCCGTACTCCCAAGCTGGTGCTCCTGAAGTCGGCGAAAGGGGCATGTCTATTGCGGTAGTTGGCGGCAAGGCGTCCAGGGAAGGGAGGCACATATGGGGCAACGCCCGGATTCTCGTGTTCCGCCGCCATGGACGAGGCCAGGTAACCGTTGGGGGCCGCGACTGTATTGGCCGATGCTGTGCCTGAGTATCGGCCTGCTGGTGTGGCGGGTGATCGATGGTGACAGTGCGGTGCGCATCGTGGTGGCAGCCGGCCTGGTCCTCATGTGGATCTGTCTTATAGCTGCGAACCGGGCTGCACGGCGCAGGGAGGCCAGTCGAGAACCGCCCTCGTAGCCAGACTGGCCCGCACCTGACAGCACAGGAGGAGTGCCGGTAGCTGGTTGTGCTTCACAGCGGCGTGTGGATGTCATGAGTCGTTGTACTCATGCGTGGGGTCTTCCCGCGCGTCACACTGTCGTGGCCGTGACAGACCATCAGAAGGGGCAGGCGCGATGAGTGGACGCAGGACCGTAGCAGTGGCGTTATTGGCGGCTTTCGGGGTGGTGGGTGCAGGGGCGGTGCCGGCCGCGGCAGATGGCGGTCTTCTTTCTCATCCCGGGCCTGAAGGTCTGGTGTGGGTGCCGGAGTGGACGGGTGATGGCGGGGTCGCGTCCGGTGGGGCATGGGAAGGGCTGCCGACCGTGCTCACGGTGGCCTGTGAAGGCGGAGGCAGTGTGGCGGTGACGATGGAATCGCAGCAGGCACGGGTGGCCGAGTTTTCGGTGGACTGTCCTGCTGGCAGCGCGGGTGTGGGCTCGGTGACCATGGATCCCGGGGTAGTGCAGCGGGGTTCTTTCACCGTGGGCGTTGACGCCTCGAGTGACAGTATCCGGTGGGCTTTGACAGTCACCCAGCCCGAGTAGGACCACCCGCCCGGCTTTTGCTGCCGCCCGGGCCGAAGGCCCGTTGCCATGGCGCGCAGCGCCATCAGGTGGCTGGAGCGCAGCGCAAGCCACCTCGCGGGACCGAAGGTCCCGCAGCTCCGGGAGCGCAGCGGACGGAGCGTCACCCGCCTTGCTACGCAAGGCGGGTGGACTGCTTGCGCAGCAAGCAGTCAGCGCTCCCGCGGAGCGGGAGCGCAATCCCCGTGCGCAGCACGGGGATTCGCTTGCACATCGCGCAGCGATGTGGTACCC
>NZ_POUC01000137.1 GCF_002891435.1 Streptomyces cahuitamycinicus | reverse complement strand
GGCGGGGGCGCTCCTCGCCTCCGCGGGGATCGCGGTGGTGGTCATGACCTCAGCTCCGCCTTCGCCTCGGTGACGTAGTTCTCGGCCGCCTCGCGGGGCGACATGCGCGCGTAGGACACCTGGTCGTAGTCGCGCTGGAAGGTGCTCTGCAGGGCGTTGTCGCCGGAGGGCGGGGCCTGGGGCGGGTCCTTGAGCTTGCCCTCGAGGGATGCCTGGAAGTCGGCGATGGTCTTGTCGAAGTCCTTCAGCCGCGGGCCGATCTCGTCGCGGATCGTCTCGTTGACGGGGACGCCGCGGCTCGCGCCGAGGATCTTCGCGGCCTCCGGATCGTTGATCATGAAGTCGACGAGTTGCGCCGCCGCCTCGGGATGTCCGGTGTTCGCCGAGACGCCGAGGAACATCGACGGCTTGAAGTACTGGCCGGGTGTGCCGTCCTCGCCGGACGGCATCGGTGCGAGCGCCACGCCGGTCGGTATCAGGGCGACGAAGCCGCTCGCGGGGGCGTCCCAGTTGGCGTCGGTGACGGACGTGCCGCGCCCCAGCGGGGTGTTCTCGACGGAGCCGTCGAGCTGGGTGGTCTGCTCGGCGGGCGAGACGGCGCCCTCGCGGCGCAGCCGGTCGGTGAAGGTCCACCAGCGCGTGAGGTCGCCGGCGGTGAAGCCCAGTCGCCCGTCGTCGGTGTAGAGGGCCTTGCCCTGGCCGCGCAGCCAGACCTCGAAAGCGTCCTCGCTCTGGCCCGGGTCGGTCGCCCCCGGCTTGCCGGTCTTCTTCGCGAGGGCGCGCATGGTGTCCGCCCACTGGCTCCAGGTCCAGCTCTTGCCCGGCAGGGGGACGCCCGACTTCTTCCAGGTTCGGACGTCGTAGGCGACGGTCTCGGTGCCGCGGCCCTGCGGGATCGCGTACTGGACGTCGTCCACGCGGCCGGTGGCGAGCAGGCCCTGGTCGATCTCGGAGGTGCGCAGGACGGACTTCTGCTTCGCCAGGTCGAGCAGGACGCCGCCGGAGGCGTACTGGTCGATCTGGCGGTAGTCCAGCTGCATCACGTCCGGGGCGTCTCCGCCGGCGGCCTGGGTGGCGAGCTTCTGCTTGTAGGCGTCGTAGCCGGAGAACGACGTCGTCACGTCGACGTTCGGGTGCTGCTTCTCGAACAGCGCGACGGCCTGCTCGGTGCGTTCCGCGCGGTCGGGGTTGCCCCACCACGTGTAACGCAGCACGGCCTTGCCGCCGCCGGCGGATTCCCCGGATCCTCCGCAGCCCGCCAGCACGGCACACAGTGCCAGTGCGACGGTCCACGCGCAGAACCCCTTTGTCCTGTTTCCGGGCATGCCGAGGTCACTCCTCTCGACGGAGTTTCGGTTGAGCCCCCCTCAGGTCCCCCCGGGGGACTACTCCTCCTGGTGCGGCAGCGTGGTGCCGGGCAGGCTGTACTCGTCCCGCCGTCCGCACATACCGAAGCCGCCGAGCCGGGTGGGGGCGGCCTCGTACGCGGTGGCCTCGTCGAGGTGGGCGGGCTCGCCGGAGGCCAGTGCGTCGAGCTGGGCGCCCGTGCGTTCGGCGGTGGCCAGGGCGCCTGCCCGCCACAGGTCCCGCCAGGTGGGCACCTTGTCGCGCACGAGCCGGGCGGCGGCCCGCTGGAACTCCAGGTACGGGCCTTTGTCGCCGGCCACGAGGGCCTCGCGCAGCCCCAGGTAGCCCTCGACCGCCAGGTCCCTGCGGCGCCGGGCGGCCGCCGCCGTCCGAGGCCCGGTCCCGGGCGGCAGTGTGGCCGCCGCGGCATACCGGTCGGGGTCGGCGAGCAGCTCGGGCGGGAAGGTGAACACGGCGTCTCCGGCCTCGGGCAGGCCGCTGTTCTGCATCAGCACGGTGATGCGCAGATCGCCGCCCTGCACCATGCGGTGCACGGTGCCCGGCGTGAACCAGGCGATCGAGCCGGCTTCGAGGGGGATGTCCCGGTAGCCGTCGGGGCTCAGCGTCTGGACCGCGCCCCGGCCGCCGGTGACGACGTACGCCTCCGTGCACACCAGATGCAGGTGCGGGCTTCCGCCGCAGACGCCGTCGGCTGCCTCCCAGTCGTAGGCGCTGAGGTGCGACAGGCCGATGGCACCCGGCAGCGGGTGCGGGAGTCCGGCGTGCTCGGGCCCGCTCACCATGCCAGGCCCTCCAGGTGTGTGCCGACCCGGTCGCGGTCCCAGGCGCCGTCGGCGACCACCAGCCGGTAGCGGTAGGCGAAGGACTCGCCCGGCGGCAGCTCGAACTCCTCGAAGAAGGCCCAGGAGAACGCGACCGTGGGGAAGGGCTCGGAGCGGACGAACCAGTGCGACTCGTGGACCGCGGAGGCCGCGTCGAGGTTCTCGGGCACGTGCGCGAAGACCAGGGTGGAGTGGCCGTCGACGTCGTCGTGCTCGGTGGTGAAGGCGAGCCACGGGCCCTGGGAGCCCATCAGTTTGCCCGCGTCGGCGTCGGTGTCCGGGGCGAAGACCGTGCCGCCGGTGAAGTCGCGCGGGCCGCGCCACTGGAGTCCGGTGTAGCCGGCCATCTCGCGGCCCGCTGTGGTCGGAGAGCCGAAGACCAGCGGTTCCGAACGGGTGTTGGTGAGGCGGATCGCCCAGTCCAGGGCCCAGGAACCGGCCTCCTCGTCCACCGAGTGGACGGTCAGGCCGCGCACCTCGCGCGCCCACTCCTCGCCGCCGTTCTCGATCCAGGTGAGGTCCTCGGTGACGGCGAGGCGGTCGTCCTCGACGGTGAAGTCGGAGAAGCCGTCGTGCCGCATCGAGCCCACGCGCCCCGGCAGGGGGAGGTAACCCTCGCCGTGGACGTAGCAGTTGCCGCCCCAGAAGTTCTGGCCGGACAGATGGCTCGCGGTCATCTGCAGGCCCTTGTGCCAGCGGTGGTCGTTCGGGCGGTAGCCGGTGACGGTGCGGCCCGAGAGGGTGCGCACCGGGTGGGCGTAGGGCTTGCGGGACTCGAAGGAGTCCGGGTCGGGGCGGTAGACGTAGCGGAGGATCTCCGTGCCGCCAGCGGTGACGGCGATGTCCTCGCCGTGCGTGTGGGTGACGCGGATGGTCATGCGCGCTCCTTGGGGGCCCAGTCGGGGTGCTCGCCGTGCATGGCCTCGTAGAAGGGATCACCGGGGCCGATCTCCCCCGCCCGCACCGAGCTGCCGGTGAACGCCGCCTTGTACAGGGCGGCGGCGAACTCCAGGGTGGCGCGGGCGTCACGGCCGCTGCCCGGGGGCCGGGTGCCGCGGTCGTAGGCGTCGAGGAGTGTGCCCAGCTGGGCGGTGTGTGAGCTGGGCACGTCTGCCGCGGGGGTGCGCCAGGCCGTGGCGCGCTCCGAGGCCACGTGCGGGGCCGGGGTGTAGGCCCAGCTGTCGTTGCCGTGGCCGTACAGGTGGGTGAGCTCGACCGTGGCGTCCGCGCAGTCGATGCGGATGCGGCTCACCTCGTCCGGTGAGAGCACGCTGTTGACGACGGTCGCGAGGGCGCCGCTGCGGAAGCGCACCAGGGCGGTGGAGACGTCCTCGCTCTCGGTGTCGTGGACCAGGCGCGCGGCCATGGCCCGGATCTCCTCCCACTCGCCGAGCAGGTGCAGGAGGAGGTCGTACTGGTGGATGCCGTGGCCCATGGTCGGGCCGCCGCCCTCACTGGCCCATTTTCCGCGCCACGGCACCGCGTAGTACGCGGCGTCCCGGTGCCAGGTCGTCTGGCAGTGCGCGACCAGCGGGGTGCCCAGCGCACCGCTGGTGATCAACTCGCGGGCGTGCACGGCGCCGGAGCCGTAGCGGTGCTGGAAGACGACCGCCGCATAGGCGCCGGAGGCCTCCTCGGCCGCGGCGATCTCGTCGTACTCGGCGAGCGACAGGGTCAGCGGCTTCTCGCACAGCACCCAGGCTCCCGCCTTCAGCGCGGCGACCGTCTGATCGCGGTGCAGGGAGGGCGGCGTCCCGATCAGGACCAGGTCGGGGCGTACGGCGTCCAGCATCGCGTCCATCGAGGTGTAACCGGCGACCTGCTCACCGGCCAGCTCGCGGAAGGCGTCGAGGCGCTCCTGGTCCACGTCGACGGCGGCCACCAGTTCCACCCGGTCGGAATGGGCCCGCAGCGCGGGCAGATGGCTGCCGCCGACGATGGCTCCGGTGCCGACGACGGCCACGCGGCGGCGGGTGGGGGACAAGGACATGCAACGCTCCTCGGACAGCCTGCGGACACGCGCTTGGAAAGCGCTTGCACTCAGGAAGGGACCCTAGGCGCGAGAGAATGTCTGGACAACCCCCTACGGCGACCTGCACAAGGTCTGCCCGAGCATTGTCCCAGCTCGGGGCGGAGATTGGGATGGCCGCCCCACTCGTGGAAACGGCATTCCACCGCCTCGCCACTGGGGCTGGCCCACCCACTAACCGGCTGTCAGCCGGAGTGATCGGGCAGCGGGCCGCCCCTGCCGTTCTGTCGCACAACGCCCCTCAGCGGCATGTCCCCGCCGGCCCATCGAGGGGACATCCGCGCCAGGAAGGACATCCCCACGTGTTATCCCGTCTCCCGGGAACCACACGAGCCGCCCTCGCCCTGACGGCAGCCATCCTCGTCCTCACGGCCCTGCCCGCCACGGCCCTGCCCGCCACGGCCCGGGCGGCCCCGGAGCCTCCCGCCCGCTACCACCAGCAGTACCTCACCGCCTACGGAGACTTCGCCCAGGGGGTGCGGGACATGCTGCGGGCCTCGCGGGGGGAGCGGGTCAAGCCGCCGCCGTGGCTCGCCGGAGTGCTCGAGTTCGTGCTCACCGGCACCGGCTCCCCCTACGGCAGCGCGCAGACGGCGATGGCGTGCGGCGACGACGCCGCGCCGCGCGATCCCGAGGTGTACTGGCGCGACGTCCAGCGCACCCGCGCCGGGGACCCGCTCTTCGCGCCCGTGACCGACAACATCAACCCGTGCGCCTTCTGGGACCGGCCGCGCGAGCGTCCGACCAGGATCCGGGACGACCTGCCGGCCCTGCTGGTGAGCGCCACCGGAGACCCGCGCACCTCCCACGAGGGCGCCGAGGCCGTCCGGGAGATGTGGCCCTCCTCGCGCCTGGTCACCCTGGAGAGGGCCGACCAGCACGCGGTGTACGGCGTGTACGGGTCGGCCTGCGCCGACGAAGCGGTCAACGCGTACCTCGCCACGGGGCGGCTGGCCGCACGGGACATCGGCTGCGCGGCGCCCAGCACCCGCTAGTGCTGCGACCTTGCTGCGCGGTCCACGGCCTTGGCGTGGTGGCGCGACCTTGGCGCCTTGGCGCGCTGTCCTTGACAGCAACCGGCCCTGATGGCCACCGCCCGCGGGCGGTGGCCATCAGGGCCGGCATGGCGAGTCAGGACTCGACGATCTTGCGCACGTTCTGCACGGAGCCGCAGCCGGCCTTCAGCTGACGCTCACGCTCCTGCGCGAACGCCCGGCCCAGCTCCTCCCGGCGCTCCATCGCCACGTTCTCGCGGGCGCCGTTGAGGATGGTGCGCTCCTCCTCGTCGGCGTGGTGGGTGACGGCCTCCACCAGCTCCTCCAGCTTGGAGTCCCACTCCTCGGAGCCGACCTCCTCGACCTGGAGGAGCTCCAGGAGTGCCTCGTTGCCCTCGTCGTGCTCGTGCTCGCCGTGCTCGACCTCTTCGTCGTCGATGTTCTTGTACCGCTTCAGCGCCGGGTAGACCTTGGCCTCCTCGGCCTGCGCGTGCGCGATCAGCAGGTCCGCGAACTCCCGCAGCGCATCCGCCCGGTCGTCCTCGACGCTGCGCATCCGCCGGAAGAGGTCTTCCATGCGCCGGTGGTCCTGAAGGATGAGTTCTACGACGTCTTGTGTATCGGCCATGGAAAAGGAACGCCTTTCCTGGAAGAGAATCGGGCCATTTTCGTTTACCCCATTCCTGACGTTTTGCTCGATGGGCGGCGGCCTGCCGGTCTACCAGCGATACCAGCGGCCCCGGCGGCCACCACTGTCCGCGCTGCGCAGCACGAAGCCGAGCAGCCACAGGACCAGCACGATCACCGCGATCCACCAGAGTGCCTTCAGGGCGAAGCCCGCGCCGAACAGGACCAGGGCCAGCAGCAGGACGAGAAGCAGGGGAACCATGGTTATCAACCTCCGCTCCTCCGATTGCCCCGCCAGCAAGCGAACACACAGTCGAATTTTCGAGTTTCTTCACACGGATCACGGGCACCTGAACGGCTTTTGGCCGAGCCGTCTCAGTCCCTGCCCACCACGATCACCTCGTCGTCGGCCGTCCAGCGGCGTCGTCCGGCTTTGGGCGGGTTGATCCGCACGCCGTACCCCGGGCTCGTAGACGCGTCGTCGTGGCTCCGGTAGCCGATGGCGCATTCGCCGCGCTGCCGCGCCGCGGCCACGACCGTGGCGAAGGTCGTCTCACAGCCGGGCAGCACGTAGTCGCCGGCCGGCCGCAGGCGGATGCCGGTGCCGTCGGCGGAGAACAGCTCCTCGAACACCGCCGCGAGGTGCCGGTTCTGGGAGATCTGCGCCATGAGCAGACCGATGAGCTTGCCGCTGATGATCACGTCTGCTCCGGGGCCCAGGGGCGCCAGTGCCCGGTTGCGGTCGTCGACCAGCTCCGTGACGACGGGCAGTTCGCGCCCGGAGGCTTCCTCCAGCCGGCGCAGCAGCAGGAGGGTGACGAGCGTGCGGTTGTCGGGTTCGTCCGGCGGCTGCCCGGGAGCGGGGTCCTGGCCGAGCACGATCACGCTGTCGTAGGAGTGCACGTCCAGACCTCGCAGGGTCTCCGGACGCGTGACGTCGCCGGGGTACAGGGTCAGGGCCAGGTCGGTGCCGTGGTGCGCGTCGGCCTCGTTCACCTCCCGGACCGTCGCCTCACCGCCGTCCGACACCACGTCGACCGCCGATCCGGGCCGGGCCCGGCGGCGCAGCTGGTCGACCATGAGCGGTGCCCGGCGGTTCCAGCCCAGCATCAGGACCCGCTCCGGCCGTGCGGGGGTGGCAGGGCCGGACGCCATGGCCGCCTTGTCGACCGAGTCCGCGCAGTCGGCCGGCCAGACCGTGTCGTCGTCCCGGGAGATGACGACGAGCAGGTCGTCCTCGGCGAGGGGCGTCTGCGGCGGCGGGTTGAGCAGAGGGGTGCCGCCACGCACGATCCCGATGACGCTCGACGTCGGGTAGGACAGCAGCGCGTCCCCGAACGGGCGTCCGGTCAGGGTCGGTTCGGCGACCAGGTAGAACTCGTCGCCGGCGAAGTCGAGGAGCTCCTGATGGACGAGCGAGAGCCCGGGACGGCGGGCGGCCTGGACGATCAGCCGCGCGGTGACGGTGTCGCTCTCCAGCACGACGCCGCCCGGTCCGGCGGCGAGTGAGGCGGCCAGACGGTAGCGGTCGTCCCGGACGGCGGCGACGACGGGCGGGTGAGCCCCTTCCCCGGGCAGGGCGGCCCGCAGCGCCAGCAGCGTCTTGACCACCTCGGCATCGGCGTCCGGCTCGTCGCGTGGCAGGACCAGCACGACGCCCGCCGTCGCCGGGCTGGTCAGGGCGAGTACCGCCGGGTCGGTGGTGGGGCCGCTGCGGCAGATCAGCCGCGTACGGCCGACGGGACCCACCTTGGTGCTCAGGGCCTCCTCCATGGCGGTCTTGTCCCGGTCGGCCAGCACCGCCACCGCCGCGCGCCGCTGATTGGCGTTGGCGGCCACCAGTTCGCTCACCACCGTGAAGACCTGCTCCGACCAGCCCAGGACCACGACGTGCCCGTGTTCCAGCACGGTGGAGCGGCCCCGTCGCAACGCGGTGAGCCGCTCCGTGAGCGCCGTCGTGATCAGGCCGACGAGCGTCGAGACGTACAGCAGGGCGACCAGGGCGAGCAGCACCGACATCGTCACGCGCAGCGGCGCACCCGTCGCGCCGCCCAGCCGGAGGGTCTCGCCGGTGAGGTGCCACACCGCCGCCAGTCGGCCGGGCAGCGACTGAGGCGCGTCGGGGTCGGTCCACACCACCACCGCACTGGCCGGGACGACCACGGCCAGGCACAGCAGCGCCATCCAGCCGACGATCGCCGAGGCACCGCGGGCCAGCGTGCTGTCGAACCAGTAACGGGCCCGGTCACCCAACGGAGCGCGCCGCTGCGCCACTCTTCCCCCTCTGTCGCCCGCGCTCTCCGAAAGGCCGGTCGGCGCCGTGCACACGATGCGCCGGATGCGCGACGGCCGGAGAGGATGTACATCCGCAAGTCGCAGTGTGGGGGCACGATCGCGGCGGCGGACACGGTTCGCTCCGCGTTCATTCCTTCGGGTTGCCGGTGGGCGCCGACCGGGCTGCCGATGGGCGCCCACGCCGGCGAACCTGCTCTGACGTCAGGGTTTCCAGCCGGTTTCGCTCCTTCGGGTCAACGCCCGGGCGAAGGGCGGCGGCCGGGCAGGGACGCCAGTACAAAGGCCGCCATGACTGAAGATCACGCGGTGGTGCGCTCGGACGACGGCCTCTCCCGGAGGAGCTTCGCGGCGGTGGCAGGCACGGCCACGGTGGCGACGGCTCTGGCCGGCGGCGCCGCCACGGCTCTGCCCGCCACGGCTGCCCCGGCCGCCCCGGCCGCCCCGAGTGCCCCGGGCGGCAGACGTGGTGCCGACTTCGACAGGTGCCTCGCCGTCGCCCGCGCACTGCTCGTCCTGGACTCCGCCGACCGCCCCCTCGTCCCCCGCTACCAGCGCGTCCTCGAGAAGGGGCTGCCGGCTCAGCGCCGGACACGTCCCAAAGACGTCCTCGTCATCGGCGCCGGTCCGGCCGGGCTGGTCGCCGCGTGGCTGCTCAAGAAGGCCGGTCACCGGGTGACGGTCCTGGAGGCCAACGGCAACCGAGCGGGCGGACGCATCAAGACCTTCCGCAGCGGCGGCCACGAGGACGCCGAGCAGCCCTTCGCCGACCCCCGCCAGTACGCCGAGGCGGGCGCGATGCGCATCCCGGGCAGCCACCCCCTGGTGATGGAACTGATCGACCAGTTCGGCCTCGAGAAGCGGCGCTTCCACTACGTCGACGTGGACGCCGAAGGACGCCCCGCCGGCCGCACCTGGATCCACGTCAACGGCATCCGCGTGCGGCGCACCGACTACGCCCGCGCCCCCCGGCGCGTGAACCGGTCCTTCGGCGTCCCCAAGGCCCACTGGGACACCCCGGCCGCCGTCATCCTGCGCGCCGCGCTGGACCCGGTGCGCGACGAGTTCAGCTACGTCAACGCCGACGGCAAGCGCGTCGACAAGCCGCTCGCCGAGCGGCTGCGGGGCTGGGCCCGCGTGGTGAAGCGGTTCGGTGACTGGTCGATGTTCCGCTTCCTCACCGAGCACGCCGGACTGGACGAGCGGACCATCGACCTGATCGGCACCCTGGAGAACCTCACCTCACGCCTCCCACTCTCCTTCATCCACAGCTTCATCGGCTCCTCCCTCATCAGCCCCGACACACCGTTCTACGAGTTGGAGGGCGGCACGGCCGTACTGCCCGACGCCCTGCTGGAACGCGTGCGCGAGGACGTGCGGTTCGACCGCCGTGTCACGCGCATCGAGTACCACCACCCCGACCGCCCTGCTCCGGACGCCGGCCGCGTCCGCGGCAAGGGCCCGCACGTGTGGGTGGACACGGTGTCCGAGGGCCGTGACGGCCCGGTCGTACGCGAGCAGTTCACGGCGGACGTCGCCGTGGTCACGGTGCCGTTCTCCGGCCTGCGCCACGTACAGATCGACCCGCCCCTGTCGTACGGCAAGCGCCGCGCGGTCGGCGAACTGCACTACGACAGCGCGACCAAGGTGCTGCTGGAGTTCAGCCGCCGCTGGTGGGAGTTCGACGAGGCCGACTGGAAGCGCGAACTGAACGCCGTCGACCCGGGCCTGTACGACGCGTACCGCACCGGCCGCGCCGCCGGGGACGGCAGCCTTCTCGGCGCCCACCCCTCGGTGCCCGACGGGCACATCACGGCGGGTCAGCGCACCCACTACGCCGCCAACCGCGCGGGCGCACGCGACCAGCCCGAGGCGGCCGGCGTAATCGGCGGCGGCTCGGTGTCGGACAACGCCAACCGGTTCATGTTCCATCCCTCCCATCCGGTTCCGGGCAGCGCGGGCGGCGTCGTGCTGGCCTCCTACAGCTGGGCCGACGACGCGCTGCGCTGGGACTCCCTGGACGACGAGGCTCGCTACCCGCACGCGCTGTGCGGTCTCCAGCAGGTCTACGGCCAGCGCGTCGAGGTCTTCTACACCGGCGCGGGGCGTACGCAGAGCTGGCTGCGCGACCCGTACGCCTACGGGGAGGCGTCCGTGCTGCTGCCCGGGCAGCACACAGAGCTGCTCCCGGCCATCCCCGTGCGCGAGGGGCCGTTGCACTTCGCCGGTGATCACACCTCCGTCAAGCCGGCGTGGATCGAGGGAGCCCTGGAGTCCGCCGTGCGGGCCGCCCTGGAGATCCACACCTCGTAGGGGACGACGAACCGTCACGCACCCGACGGCCCTGGCGCACCGGCGCCGGGGCCGTCCGGCTGTCACGGCGGGGTTCGCCGACGCGCGGTCGCCGCCGACCGCAAAGACCAAAACCTCCGTTGGTTCCGCAAGGGAGACAGCTCGCCGGGGCCCGGGCACCATGTGGCCCACGTCACCCTCCCCCACAGGGCGTATCCCTACCCGCATCGACGTACCGACAGGTGGTGGCACTCGTGCGCCTGCGCACTCCCCTCGCCCTGCTCGGGGCCGCCGTGCTCGTGCTCGTCGGACCGCCGCTGCTGACCACCGGCAGCGGCTCCGAGACCGGCACACAGATCCCGGGCCTGCGCTTCATGGTCCCCAACACGCCTGGCGGCGGCTACGACATCACGGCCCGGACGGCCGCGAAGAACGCCGAGGACGCCGGACTCACCCACAACATCGAGGTGTTCAACCTGCCCGGTGCCGGCGGCACGGTGGGCCTGAGCCGGCTGGTGAGCGAGCACGGCAACGGCAAGCTCGCCATGTCCATGGGCCTCGGAGTCGTGGGCGCCGTCCGCTCCAACGACGCGCCGAAGACGCTCGGGGACACCACACCGATCGCCCGGCTCACCGAGGAGCAGGACGTGGTCGTCGTGGCGAAGGACTCGCCGTACAAGACGATCGACGACCTGATCGGCGCCTGGAAGGAGGACCCCGGCAAGCTCCCGGTGGGCGGCGGCTCGTCGCCCGGCGGGCCCGACCACCTCGCGCCGATGCTGATGGCCCGGGCGGCCGGGATCCCCCCGAAGCAGGTGAACTACATCCCCTTCGACGGCGGCGGCGAACTGCTCGCCTCGATCCTCGGCAACAAGGTCGCCTTCGGTGTCTCCGGGGTCGGCGAGTACCTGGACCAGATCAACGCGGGCGAGCTGCGCCTCCTCGCGGTCACCGGCCCGAAGCGCGTCGACGGGCTCGACGCGCCCACGCTGAAGGAGGCGGGCTACGACGTGAACTTCACCAACTGGCGCGGCATCGTCGCCCCGCCCGGCCTGAACGACGGGGAGCGCGACAAGCTCGTGAAGCTCGTCGAGGAGCTCCACGGCTCGGACGAGTGGCGCAAGTCCCTGCGGCAGAACGGCTGGGACGACGCCTTCCTCACCGGCGAGAAGTTCGGCGCGTTCCTCGACGCCGAGGACAAGCGTGTGGTTTCGGTGCTGAAGGAGCTGGGACTGTGAGGACGCAGACCGACATTCCCCCCGCCGAGACCGGCGGCGCGCGGCGCTCGTGGCTGCGGGAGCACTCCGAACTGGGCGTGAGCGTCCTGCTGCTGGCACTGGGCGTCCTCGTCCTGACCGACGCGCTCACCATGGACGTCGACATCGCCCAGCGCGGCCCGGTCGGCCCGAAGACCGTGCCGGTCGTGGTCGGCGCCGGCCTGCTGGTCATCGCCGCCCTGCTCGCCCTGGACGTGCTGCGCGGCGGCCGGGGCCAGGCCGAGGGCGGTGAGGACGTCGACCTGTCCGAGCCCGCCGACTGGCGCACCGTGCTGCTGCTCGCCGGAGTGTTCCTCGGCGCGGCCGTCCTCATCGAGCCGCTCGGCTTCCCCGTAGCGGGCGCGTTGCTCTTCTGGGGCGCGGCCTTCGCGCTGGGCAGCCGCAGGATCGACCGCGATCCGCTCATAGCGGCCGGGCTCTCCCTCGTCACCTACACCGTCTTCAACAACCTGCTCGGAGTGCCCCTGCCCGGCGGTCCACTGATGGGAGTGCTGTGACATGGATGCCTTCAACTCCCTTCTGGACGGCTTCGGTACGGCCCTCACGCCGATCAACCTCCTGTGGGCCGTGATCGGTGTGCTGCTCGGCACGGCGATCGGCGTGCTGCCGGGCATCGGCCCGGCGATGGCGGTCGCGCTGCTGCTGCCGGTGACGTACGGGCTCGAACCGATCGGCGCGTTCATCATGTTCGCCGGCATCTACTACGGCGCGATGTTCGGCGGCTCGACCACCTCCATCCTGCTCAACACGCCCGGGGAGAGCGCGGCGGTGGTGGCGGCCATGGAGGGCAACCCCATGGCCAAGTCCGGGCGCGGCGCCCAGGCCCTGGCGGCGGCCGCCATCGGCCACTTCGCGGGCGGCCTGATCGGGACACTCCTGCTGGTGGCGCTCGCGCCGACGGTCGCGAAACTGGCCGTGGACATCGGTGCGCCGGACTACTTCGCCATCATGGTGCTGGCGTTCATCGCGGTGACCTCGGTCCTCGGCTCGTCCCGCATCCGGGGCCTGGCCTCCCTGCTGATCGGTCTCACCCTGGGTCTGGTGGGCCTGGACCAGATGACCGGGCAGCAGCGCCTGACGTTCGGCTCGCTCCAACTGGCGGACGGCATCGACGTGGTGATCGTCGCGGTCGGGCTCTTCGCGATCGGCGAAGCCCTGTGGGTCGCCGCGCACCTGCGGCGCAGAGCGCCGGAGCCGATCCCGGTGGGGCGTCCCTGGCTCGGGCGCGACGACGTGAACCGGACCTGGAAGTCGTGGCTGCGCGGCCCGTTCATCGGTTTCCCGTTCGGTGCCATCCCGGCGGGCGGCGCGGAGATCCCCACCTTCCTGTCGTACGTGACGGAGAAGCGTCTGTCGAAGCACAAGGACGAGTGGGGCAAGGGTGCCATCGAGGGAGTCGCGGGCCCGGAGTCGGCGGCGTCCGCCTCGGCGGCGGGCACCCTGGTGTCGATGCTGACCCTGGGCCTGCCGACCACGGCGGTCGCGGCCGTGATGCTGGCCGCGTTCCAGCAGTACGGCATCCAGCCCGGCCCGCTTCTCTTCGAGCGCGAACCCGACCTGGTGTGGGGCCTGATCGCCTCGCTCTTCGTCGGCATGGTGCTGCTGCTCGCGCTGAACCTGCCGCTGGCGCCGGTGTGGGCGAAGCTGCTGCGCATTCCCCGGCCCTACCTGTACGCCGGGATCATGTTCTTCGCGGCGGTCGGCGCCTACGCGGTCGGCGGCGAGGTGATCGACCTGGTGATCCTGCTGATCATCGGCCTGATCGGCTTCGGTATGCGCCGCTACGGGCTGCCCGTACTGCCCGCCGTGATCGGCGTGATCCTCGGCCCGAACGCCGAGCAGCAGTTGCGGCGCGCCCTGCAGATCAGCGACGGCAGCGTGACGGGTCTGGTCAACACTCCGTTCGCGGTGACCGTGTACGCGGTGATCGTGCTGCTGCTGGTCGTGGCGGCCGTGGTGGCACTGGTGCTGCAAGTGCGGCACGACACGACGCAGGAGGCCCGCAACCGTTCGCTCGCCGTCGCGGAGACCTTCGCCAACGCGCCGGGCACCGTCGAGGCGCTGCAGGGCCCTGACCCCACCGCCGTGCTCCAGCCCCGGGCCGAGGCCGCCCGGGAACGGTCGAAGGTCGACTTCATCGTCGTCATGAGCACCGACGCGATCCGCTACACCCATCCCAAGACGGACCGGATCGGGAAGAAGTTCGTCGGGACGGTCGCGCCGGCGCTGGCCGGGGAGTCGTTCACCGAGGAGATCGAGGGCACCATCGGCCCGCTCGTGCAGGCCGTGGTGCCGGTCAAGGACCCGGACGGCCGGGTCGTGGGCCTGGTCTCGGCGGGGATCACGACCAAGAACGTCGGCGGCACCGCCGACCGTCAGCTGCCGCTCGTGCTCGCGGCAGCCGCGGCCGCGCTGGCCCTGGCGACAGCGGGTGCCGCACTGGTGAGCCGGCGGCTGCTGCGCCAGACCCATGGGCTCGGTCCGCACGAGATGACCCGGATGTACGAACATCACGACGCCGTGCTGCACGCCGTCCGGGAGGGGGTGCTCATCGTCGACGACGGGGGCACCCTGATCCTCGCCAACGACGAGGCGCACCGGTTGCTCGGGCTGCCCGCCGACGCCGAGGGCCGGCACGTCCTCGGTCTCGGTCTCGACCCGGGCACCGCCGACCTGCTGGCGTCCGGACGCGTCGCCACGGACGAGGTGCACCTCGTCGGGGACCGGCTCCTCGCCGTCAACCAGCGGACCACGGACCGTGCGGGTGTGCCGCCCGGCAGCGTCGCCACCCTGCGCGACTCCACCGAGCTGCGGGCACTGTCCGGGCGGGCCGAGACCGCGCGGGAACGGCTCAACATGCTGTACGACGCCGGCGTGGGCATCGGGACCAGCCTCGACGTGACCCGCACGGCCGAGGAGCTGACCGAGCTGGCCGTGCCGCGGTTCGCCGACTTCGTCACCGTGGACCTGTTCGACGCGGTGCTCGGGGGCGGGCAGCCGAACGCGGCGGCCTCGCTCAGCCGGACGGCGGTGAGCGGGATCCGCAAGGACGCGCCGCTCTACCCGGCCGGCGAGCGGATCAGGTTCGTCGAGACCTCTCCGCAGGGCCGCAGCCTCGCCACCGGCGGCCCCGTCCTGGAACCCCGGCTGGGCCAGGCCCCGGGCTGGCAGGCGCAGGACCTGGAGCGCTCGGCGCAGATCGTCGCGTACGGCATCCACTCGCTGATCACGGTGCCGCTGCGGGCCGGCACCCTGGTGCTGGGCGTGGTCAGCTTCTGGCGCTGTGAGAAGCCGGAGCCCTTCGACGCGGACGAGCTGGCCCTGGCCGAGGAGCTGGTCGCACGGGCCGCCGTCTCCATCGACAACGCGCGCCGCTACACCCGCGAGCACAGCATGGCCGTGACGCTCCAGCGCAGCCTGCTCCCCCGCAACCTGCCGGAGCAGGGCGCCCTGGAGGTCGCCTACCGCTATCTGCCCGCGCAGGCCGGGGTCGGCGGTGACTGGTTCGACGTGCTGCCGCTGTCGGGGGCCAGGGTCGCGCTCGTGGTCGGTGACGTCGTCGGTCACGGGCTGCACGCCGCGGCCACGATGGGGCGGCTGCGCACCGCGGTGCACAACTTCTCCGCCCTCGACCTGCCGCCCGAGGAACTGATCGCCCTGCTGGACGAGTTGGTCGGCCGTATCGACCAGGACGAGACGGAGGACGAGGGCAGCGCCCCGGTCATCGGCGCGACCTGTCTGTACGCCGTCTACGACCCGGTGTCCCGGCGCTGCACCGTCGCGCGGGCCGGTCATCCCCCGCCGGCGCTGATCCACCCGGACGGCAGTGTGGAGTTCCCCGACGTGCCGGCCGGTCCCCCGCTCGGACTCGGTGGTCTGCCGTTCGAGACGGCGGAGCTTGAGCTGGCCGAGGGCAGCCGGCTCGTCCTCTACACCGACGGGCTGGTCGAGGACCGGGAGCGGGACATCGACGTGGGTCTGGAGATGCTGCGCGAGGCGCTGGGCCGGGCGGGGCCGTCGCCGGAGGACACCTGCCGGGTCGTGCTCGACTCGCAGCTCACGGCCCGCTCCAGCGACGACATCGCGCTGATCGTCGCGTGCACCCGGGCGCTGGCCGCCGACCAGGTCGCCGAATGGCCGGTGCCCGCCGATCCGGCGGCCGTGGGAGAGGTTCGGGCTGCGGTCAGCCGGCAGCTGTCCGCATGGGGCCTGGACGAGCTGACGTTCAGCACGGAGCTGATCCTGAGCGAGCTGGTCACCAACGCGCTGCGGTACGGCGGCGGCCTCATACGCGTCAGGATGCTGCGCGACCGCAACCTGATCTGCGAGGTGTTCGACAGCAGCAGCACCTCACCGCACCTGCGGTACGCGACCATGACGGACGAGGGCGGGCGTGGCCTGTTCCTGGTCGCGCAGCTCGCGGAACGCTGGGGGACGCGCTATCTGCCGGCGGGCAAGGTGATCTGGGCGGAGCAGCCCCTGCCATAAGCGGGGCCATGCACTCCCCATAAAGTAGGCTTATGAGCTCATAGACCGGACCCCCGTACCGACTTAGGCTTGCCTTAGTTTAGGCTTCCCGTCGAGATCGCTTGTCGCCGCTCGAAGGGAACCTGACCATGCCCCGCCCCCTGCGGGTAGCCATCGTCGGATCCGGCCCCGCCGGGATCTACGCCGCTGACGCCCTGCTCAAGTCCGAGGTGGCAGCCGAGCCCGGCGTGTCCATCGACATCTTCGAGCGCATGCCGGCGCCGTTCGGTCTGATCCGTTACGGCGTCGCCCCCGACCACCCGCGGATCAAGGGCATCATCACGGCCCTGCACCAGGTGCTCGACAAGCCGCAGATCCGGCTCTTCGGCAACGTGGACTACGGCACCGACATCGGCCTGGACGACCTGCGCGCGTTCTACGACGGCGTGATCTTCGCCACGGGGGCGACGGCCGACCGGGCGCTCTCGCTGCCGGGCATCGACCTGGACGGCTCGTACGGTGCCGCGGACTTCGTGTCCTGGTACGACGGCCACCCGGACGTGCCGCGTACCTGGCCGCTGGAGGCGGAGAAGGTCGCCGTGCTGGGCGTCGGCAATGTCGCGCTCGACGTCGCGCGCGTCCTGGCCAAGACGGCGGACGAACTGCTGCCGACCGAGATCCCGGCGAACGTCTACGAGGGTCTGAAGGCCAACCGGGCCAAGGAGATCCACGTGTTCGGCCGACGCGGCCCGGCGCAGGCGAAGTTCAGCCCGATGGAGCTGCGGGAGCTGGACCACTCCCCCAACATCGAGGTCATCGTCGACCCCGAGGACATCGACTACGACGAGGGCTCGATCACCACGCGGCGCGGCAACAAGCAGGCCGACATGGTGGCCAAGACCCTGGAGAACTGGGCGATCCGCGACGTCGGCGACCGGCCCCACAAGCTCTTCCTGCACTTCTTCGAGTCGCCGGTCGAGGTCCTCGGCGAGGACGGCAAGGTCGTGGGCCTGCGCACCGAGCGCACGGAACTCGACGGCACCGGCAACGTCAAGGGCACCGGCACCTTCAACACCTGGGATGTCGGCGCGGTGTACCGCGCGGTGGGCTACCTGTCCGACAAACTCCCCAAGCTGCCCTGGGACATCGACTCGGGCACCGTTCCGGACGAGGGCGGCCGGGTCATGCAGGAGTCGGGCGAGCACCTGCAGTCCACGTACGTCACCGGCTGGATCCGGCGCGGCCCCGTCGGCCTCATCGGGCACACCAAGGGCGACGCCAACGAAACGGTGAAGAACCTGCTGGAGGACTACGCGGGCGGCAGGCTGCACACGCCCGCCGCGCCGGCCCCCGAGGCCGTGGACGCGTTCCTCGCCGAGCGCGACATCCGCTTCACCACCTGGGACGGCTGGTACAAGCTGGACGCCGCGGAGAAGGCTCTGGGCGAGCCCGAGGGCCGCGACCGCGTGAAGATCGTCGAGCGTGCGGACATGCTGCGGGCCAGCGGCGCCTGACGCCTCACACGCGACGTTTTACCTCCCGCGGGGCGGGTTCGGTGGCAATGTCACCGGACCCGCCCTTCTGCGTACTTGAAGCGTGTACGATCCGGATGCTTCACCGAACCATCACATCGCCTTCACCTGAAGGCCATGCAGGGGGGACGAACGTCCATGCGTATACGCCTTGTTGCCACCACGGCTCTCGCCGCCGGGGCCCTCACCGCCCTGTCGGCCGTTCCGGCTCAGGCCGCCGAGTACAACTCCGCGCTGAAGATCCGGGGTATCCAGTACGACGCTCCCGGGCGCGACTCGAACCGTTGCTCGGGCGGGAACACCGCCCAGGAGTACCTGACCATCAAGAACTACTCGCGTTCCACGACGGTGAACCTCAAGGGGTACGTCGTGAAGGACGCGGCGGGGAACAGGTTCACCTTCACCGCGAGCCACACCCTTCAGCCGGGTGACTACGTGAAGCTGCGCGGCGGCAACGGGGCCGACTCCGACACCAAGAACGTCGTCTACCGCGACAACTGCAACTTCATGTGGAACAACGACAAGGACACGATCTACGTGTACAAGCCGTCCGGCAGCCGTGCCGACGTCCACTCGTACACCAGAAGCGGCTCCGACGCGGACCGCAACGGGTACATCACCTTCCACGGCTGAGCCCTTCGCCGGACCGGCACCGGCCTCCTTGTTCTAGGGGGCCGGCAGCCAGCGGTCGAGGTAGGCGCGCAGGGCCCTGAGGTCGGTGCCGCGTGCCAGGTGACCCACGTGTCCGTCGGGTCGTACGAGGGCCTGGGTGACGCCGGGCCAAGGGCTCCGCGTGCCCAGGTGGTGCACGCTCAGCAAGCCGTGCCGCTCGCCCAGCGACAGGTCCTGAGGCCAGTGATGGGCGGGGCCGGTGAGCAGAAGGTGGTAGCCCGGTCCGGCGATGCGCCGCTGGAGTCCGGCCGGGGTGTCGGGCAGGCGGTCTCCCGCGCGTGGGCCTTGGCGCGGGAGACCGCC
>NZ_POUC01000136.1 GCF_002891435.1 Streptomyces cahuitamycinicus | reverse complement strand
GCCCGGCCCCGACCGCCGACCTCCCCCCTCAGCTCCTGACGCGCACGACGTCCACCAGGCACCGTCGCATACGGCAGGCGATGGGATGGGGAGCGGCTTTCCTGACGCTGACGACGGCGGGAACGCTGACGGGAATGCTCTCCTAGGCCGGCCGTGCCGGTTCACGCCGCAGACGCGGGGGCCCCAACCGGGCCCGGCATCGCCTCAGCCGCGTCGGCATAGCTTGGGTCGCCGCTCTCGGGCGGTCCCCGCACGGCGGTTGCCCGGTTGACGCTCGACCGCCCCGCGGCCCACAGCAACCGCTTAATTACGGGAGAAGCGGGAGAAGTCCGTCTACGCCGCATCCAGGCAGCCACAGGAATGGCGTATCTGGTGGCCCGCCGACAGATCGCTGCCTTGGCCGAGGTGATGCAGCAGCATCGGCGGCTCAACTCCTTCGGCATCGGCGTCTTCGATCCCCTTCGCAAGACGGCCGAGCAGCGCCGGACCGACCTCGCCGCCGACTGCGAGGAGTCGGCAAATTTGAGGTTTGAAGGCGTGCGGGATGTCCCACCCCTGGGCTGGTGCCATCCCAACTGCGGGCCCTTGAGGGGCGCGGGCCGGGTCACACCTTCTTGACGACGACCGTGTCCGGGACCAGCTTCTCAAGGTCGTCGACGTCTGAGGTGAAGACAGTGACCTGTCCCTTCTGCTGTCGCGCGATCACGGCGAGCACGGCGTCGATCGCGTACTGGTGGCCGTGCAACTCGGTGTCGGCCAGGAGTCGGCGTGCCTGGCGGGCCTCGTCCTTCCCGATGTCGGCGACCTGGAGCCGGGACAGCACCCAGTCCCAGCGCTGTTCGGTCGTTCTGCCGTCGTACGCCTCGACCAGGGTCATCGGCGACGTCACCACTTCGGCCTCCCCTCGCGCCGCGAGGTCGAGCCAGGCGATCATCTTCCGATCACCGCGCACTGCCAGGGACAGGGCTTCACAGTCCAGGACGAAAACACGGAGCGGCCTCTGCCCGTGCTCACCGGCTCGCTTCTTCACGCAGCCTCTCCGGCGTTGTGCCGTCCGGAGGCGCGGCGCCGCTCGTGTTCGGCGTCGAGATCCTCCAGCTCGTCGAGGGCTGCCACACGCTCGTCCTCAGTCACGGGGCCGTGTTCTTCCTGCAGCCAGTCGACCAGTTCCAGAAGCCGGTCCCGGTCGCGCTTGAGGCGCAGAGCCTCGGCGACGTACGCCGACAGGCCCCGCTCCGCAGCGTCCGCGCGGATCTCGTCCAGGAGATCCTCGGGGATCGTTACGGTTACCTTCTTCGTCGCCATACAAGAGACCATACTCTTGGTGTCGCACTCCTTACCATTGGGGCGCGGTCGGCGATCAGGCGATCAGGACGACGTGGCGGGGCGCGGGCTGCCGTGGAAGACCTGGCTGGTGTGCCAGGAGCGGTGGGCCGCCGCGACGGGGCGGGCGCCCGGCTGCGGACCGATGAGTGGTCGGTCGGAGAGCGCGATGACGTGTTCGCGGGCGGCGGGGCTGTGGCCGACGAAGCGCTGGGAGACCAGGATGCGGTGGCCCTCGCCGACACCGAGGACGCCCTTGTCGAAGAGCTTGTGGTGCAGGGAGCACAGGCACAGTCCGTTTTCGACGTCGTCCGGTCCGTCGAACGCCCACCAGCGCACGTGCGCGGCCTCCAGCCCGACCGGCACCGCGCCGATCCTGCCGTCGTAGCCGCAGAAGGCGCACCGGTACTCGTAGGCCGTCAGGACCTGCTCCCGCATCCGCGGATCCCGCCGCCTTCGCACGGCGGCCGAGAGCTCTCCGGTCTCCGTCGGCTCCAGCTCCAGGCCGACGGATTCGCACAGGTCGCCGTGGAGCGAAGGCGGGAAGTGCAGGTCGAGCAGGACCCGTGCCATCCGGCCGAGCAACGCCGGCTCACGCCGCAGCGCCGCACGCAGTTCCGGTGCCAGCCGCCCAGCGGCCCCCGCGGTCCGCAACTCCCGTACCCCGCTGCCGGGGCTGCCCGGTCCGCGATCGGTGCGCACCTCCCACACGCCGTCGCTCACCAGGTGGTGGAACGGGTAGGCCGGAGTCGTCCTGTTCGGCGGACCGTACTCGGTCAGCAGCCGCTGCAGATCCTCCTCCACCGCGCTGTACCGCAGTTCGCCAGCGGCATCTTGCTGGAACCGACCGAGGGCGTACAGCAACAGCAACGGCTTGTGCGGAGCGCGGGTCCCGCTTCTGGTCCACTGCCTCAGTTTCGCGGTGCGCTCCAGCCAGTCCATGACCGGCGATCGTAGTCGCGCCTCGTTGACCAGCGATCTGCGCATGTGTGGAAAGCCTGACGAGCCGTGGCGAGGTGATTGCGACGTGTCCTGACCAGGTGGCGCCATCGTTCGCGGGTCTGTTGTTCTCCGTCGATCCACGGTGCTCGCGCGGCGTGCTCGGGAAGCGGAAGGCCGGCCACGAAGTGGGCGATGTCGATTAGTACGCGTAGTCGCCGCTCTGCGTGGGTTCACGCAGAGCGGGTGATCGCGGTGACGAGGTCGTCCTGGGCGTCGAGGACGCCGACTGGACGTGCGTTCACGGTGCTCGTGCTGGCGCCGGGCGATGGCGCTCAGCGTTTGCCAGGTAGTCCTCGCAGTCTTCGGGGGAGAAGTCGCCGATCAGGATCTGGCGGCCGGATGCGCCTGACCGTGTGTGTGCCGTATCGGGGACGAGCCGGGCAAGGCGTGCGGTCCGGTCCGGTCGGCCTCACCAGCCACCCACTGGGAGACCTCGACCAAGATCTTCTCCCAGATTTCTCCCAAGCGATCTCCAGGAACCAGTCAGGGGCCTGATCCATCAAATGGATCAGGCCCCTGACCTGGTACTTCACTGTCGGGGTGGCGGGATTTGAACCCACGACCTCTTCGTCCCGAATGAGGTTCGGGCGTGATCGACACCGGCTTGTTTGCTGTTTTGCCTGGTCAGGGCGTTGGGGTGCGGTGGTCTCGGGTGGTCTTGAAGAGGCTCGGGGAGCGGGTCGGCTCCCAGGTGGCTCCCAGCGGGGCATCAGCCAACGGCCACCGAGTCCGTCTGACCCGCCGTATCAACTCACACGAATCCTTGGCGCCATGTGAACTTTCCCCGTGATGCTGGACACTTGTTGCTTACGCTGCGAGGGCGTGTTTTTGCTCGTGTCTCTGGCGGATCTCCAGCGGGGTGAGGTATCCCCAGGCCGGATGCTTCCGTAGTCGTCTGCGGTTGTAGAAGGTCTCGATGAAGGCGAAGATCTCTGCGCGGGCAGTGGTCCGGTCGGGCCAGCGGCGGGTGCCGATCTCCTCTTTGAGCAGTGCGAAGAAGCTCTCGGCGGCGGCATTGTCATAGCACGAGCCGGTTCGGCCCATGCTCTGCCGCAGCCCCAGCCTGCCTATTTTCCTGCGGAGTTCGTCAGAGGTGTACTCGGCTCCGCGGTCCGAGTGCACGATGCAGCCGGGCTGGAGTCGGCCACGTCCGGCGGTCATCGTCAGCGCGTCGACCACCAGGGAGGCGCGGTGGTGATCGGCCATCGAGTAGCCGACGATCTCGCGGGTTGCCAGGTCCAGCCAGGTCCAGCCAGGTCGCCAGATAGAGCCAGCCCTCGTCGGTGGGGATGTAGGTGATGTCCCCGACCAGTTTTGTGCCCGGAGCGTCGGCCGTGAAGTCGCGTCCGATCAGGTCTGCGGCGGGCACCGCTCTCTTCGCCGGACGGGTCAGCGACCGGCGCTTGCGCCGGGTGACCCCGGCGATGTCGCGCTCACGCATGATCCGCTCCACTCGCTTGCGGTTGACCCGCCGGTCCAGCCTGCGCAACTCGGCGTGGATGCGCGGCACCCCATAGGTGCACCGGGAGGCGATGTGCAGCACAGTGATCTCGTGGGCCAGGGCGTCGTCGGCGGCCCGTCGGGCGGCGCGGGCCGGCTCGCCGGCCACCCAGGCGTAGAAGGAGGACCGGGCCACCTTCAGCAGCCGGCACAGCAGAGCAACATTGTGGGTGGTCTTCTCCGCCTCGATGAACGCGTATACCTCGCTCATCGATCGCTCTCCTTCGCGAAGAAGACCGCCGCTTTTCGCAGCACCTCGATCGTCTCGGCCTGCTCACGGTTCTGCCGACGCAGCCGACTCAGTTCTTCCCGCTCCGCGCTCGTCAGCTCACCCGGCGCCCCCTGCCCGCGGTCGATCGTGTCCTGCTTGACCCAGTTCCGCAGGCCCTCGGCGCTGACCCCGATCTCCCGGGCCACCTCGGTGACGGTCCTGCCGGAGGACCGGACCAGCGCGACGGCATCGCGCTTGAACTCCTCCGTATACCGCCTGCTGCGGTTGCTCTTGCTTCCCCCCTGGCACTACTTCCTCTGGAACCTCAAGTCCCAGTCTCCAGGTGTCCAACATCAAGGGGAAGCTTCAATGCGCGGCCCATCCGCGATCTCGGACAACCGACCGGTGGTGTCACCCTGCCGCGGATGCCGCTGCAGCGGTCTGTGAAGCCGACGCTGATCACGTCCGTCGAGCGGGCTGCCGCCTCGGCCGCGTTGGGATGCTCTCCGTGGGAGTTAGGGCTGTGCGCAGGATGCGGTCAGTTGATGCGTCGGCACGGACGTTATGCGGCCATGTACTGCGCGGTGTGCCGCGTCGAACTCAACGGCCGATAGCCGAGAAGCCTTTACTCCAGAGGCGGAGCGAGCGCCTGTGGGCGCTGGGCCCTGCTTAGTCGCCTGAGTAATCAGCCGGTTTGCTCCTCACCGTTCAGGTGCCACATCGCGTACGGGAGCTCGTCCGGGTGCCGAGCCAGCCGCGCCATCACCCAGGCGGTCTGGGCGTCCATCCCCGATCCGAACTCGGCCACCAGGCGGCGGGCCTGCAATGTCGTTCGAGGCGCGAGCACCCAGCGCACGAGGGAGAACTGCACGCGGCCGGTGCCAGCCGCCTTTCCTGCTTGCCCGGGCTCATTCTCCGGGGACGGGCCGGCGCCGTCCGGTGCATGCGATGTTGTGTCGGCCACGCCGCGAGTGTTGCGGCGCAGTCGGCCTCTACGGAGTCGATCAACCCTGTAACCACTGGAAAGAGCGGAAGAGACCGCTGCCGTTGACGTCGAGGCGGTCGCGTCGTTCACCGCTACCGCGGCTACACCGCCCCGCCTGGCAGTCCAATCCGGCCATGGCCGACTCGCGCCCTTCTGTCGCCGCCTCAGGCTGCTCAGACTGCCGTACACGGACCTGTGGGGGGAGGGGCTTCGATCGTGACTGGGCGTAGACGTGGTGCGGCTGCCCGCAGGAGGCGTGCGGCGAGACTGAAGGCACTGGCGGTCGGCGGTGGTGTGGTGCTGGTCCTGCTGGTGGTGTTCTGGTCGGCCGTGTGGCCGTACATCACGGGCGCATTGGTCCTCGGTGGCGTCGGTGCGGCGGGCTGGTGGCTGCGGCGTACGGACCGGCTCGTGCGCGGCCGGGACCGTCTCTGGCGGCAGGAAGAGGCGGTGAAGGCAGGGCACCGGACTCTCGCCGAGGTGGACGCGATGACCGGCACTGAGTTCGAGGATCTGGTCGCAAGCCTGTGCCGGCGGGACGGCTGCACGCAGGTGCGGCGGGTGGGCGGTGCGAACGACAACGGCGCCGACGTCGTCGGCCGTCTCCCGGACGGGCGGACCATGGTGATCCAGTGCAAGCGCTATACGCCGAGCAGCACGATCGCGAGCCGGGAGTTGCGCGATCTGCTTGGTGCCAAGGTGCACTTCGGGGCCGACCTGGCCGTGTTCGTCACGACCACGCGGTTCAGCCGCCCCTCCGAGAAGTTCGCTCTGCAGCACGGCATCCTCGCCGTGCACCGGGATCACCTCGGGCTGTGGAACAACGGGGCTTCCCTGCTGTCACTGAGCGAGGTGAACGGCCGAGGGCAGGGCGACTCCCGCCACCGGACGCGTTGGAAGCAGGCGTACGGCAAGTAACTGGTCCCGATGGGCGAGGCCGGATCATGCTCCCCGGCCGCCTTGGCGCCACTCGCCTCTGCGCTTGGAGGGCAGAGGCGAGTGGCGGACGTGTGGGTGGTGGATTCGGGCTCACCAGCCGGGAACATTTCGCCTGACGAGGCGCTGTGGATCACGAAGCCCAACCGCGGCTCAGGGGGAGTTGGCCGACCCGGTGCACGCCGCGCTGCTCGTTGATCCACTGCTCGACCTGGTCCACGGAATCCGTGATTGGTCGGTCCGTGGTGTCGAGCAGGTGAGTGCGCCATCGGAGATCACCGGTATTCCAGCCAGCCCAGCGGCTCCAGACCATCTCGGGCCAGCTGTCGTCGATGATGACGTCGGGCCGGTGAGACGGGTCGACGGCGTGCTTGCGGTGCCATTCAGCCCAGCCAAGGAAGGCGTCGATCGCCTGGGAATCCCAACGTCCGACGTCACGCTCGGCGAGGCGAGCGCGGCGGACCGGATCAGCGACATCGACCAGGCATACGGCGATGCCATCCAGCAGCGGGGCGGAGGGCGCGGCCAGTACTTCTCCCAAGAGGGACTGCCCGGAGAGCAAAAGATCGATGCCGCGGTCCTGGTACTCCAACGCCCGTCGCACCCACATCTCGGTCATGCGGTGGCGCCAGTGCCGGTCGGCGCCCTCTGGCACACCGAGCTCGTCGAAGTCATGCACGGCGATTTTCCCGATCCGGGCAGCCGCCGCGTATGCCAGGGTCGTCTTGCCCGCGCAACTGGACCCGGTGAGCTTCAACAGCATCGAGCCAGGGTGCCGACAGCACGGCACCTCCCACGACCTATTTCTTCGAGTCACCCGGGAGGGCGAGGCTGCCGGGTCCCTGGAGCTGCCTGGGGAATTGCGATTCCGCCGGAGCGGAGGGGTAGGCTAGGAACCGGTCGCACGGGAGTGTTCTTGGTCACACTTGAATTTCCTCCGTGCGACCACCTTTCTATCCAGACCATGTCGCGGCGTGCGCGCAATAGTCAGGCGAGGCGACGAGTGCCACGGCCCTAGAATGGCCGTCGTGACCGACAACACTCAGCGCCCCGACAGCGGGCCGAACAGCGCCCCCGAACTGCCGACCCAGTACACGCCGGCCGAGGTAGAGGGGACGCTGTACGAGCGCTGGGTAGAGCGCGGTTACTTCGAGGCTTATGCGAAGAGCGACAAGCCCGCGTACACCATCGTCATCCCGCCGCCTAACGTCACCGGATCCCTTCACCTGGGCCACGCCTTCGAGCACACGCTGATCGACGCCCTCACCCGCCGCAAGCGCATGCAGGGCTACGAGACTCTGTGGCAGCCCGGCATGGACCACGCCGGTATCGCGACGCAGAACGTCGTCGAGCGGGAACTCGCCAAGGAAGGCAAGTCCCGCCACGACCTGGGCCGCGAGGCGTTCGTCGAGCGGGTCTGGCAGTGGAAGGCCGAGTCCGGCGGCCAGATCGCTGGGCAGATGCGGCGCCTGGGCAACGGCGTCGCGTGGAGCCGCGACCGCTTCACCATGGACGAGGGTCTGTCCCGTGCCGTCCAGACCGTCTTCAAGAAGATGTTCGACGACGGCCTGATCTACCGCGCCGAGCGCATCATCAACTGGTGTCCGCGCTGTTTGACGGCGATCTCTGACATCGAGGTCGACTACCAGGATGACGACGGCGAGCTCGTCTCCATCAAGTACGGCGAGGGGGACGACACGGTCGTCGTCGCCACCACGCGCGCGGAGACCATGCTCGGTGACACCGCCGTCGCCGTTCACCCGGAGGACGAGCGCTACAAGCACCTCGTCGGCAAGCGCATCAATCTGCCGCTGACGGGCCGCACGATTCCCGTCGTCGCCGACACGCACGTCGACCCGGAGTTCGGCACCGGTGCCGTCAAGGTCACGCCCGCCCACGACCCCAACGACTTCGCCATCGGCCAGCGGCACGGCCTGGAGTCGCTCTCCGTTATGGACGAGCGCGGTGTCATCACGGTCCACGGGCCTTTCGAGGGGCTTGACCGCTTCGAGGCACGTTCCGCGATCGTCGGCGCGCTGCGCGCCGACGGCCGGATCGTCGCGGAGAAGCGGCCGTACGTCCACTCGGTCGGCCACTGCTCGCGCTGCAAGACGACCCTTGAGCCGCGACTGTCTCTGCAGTGGTGGGTCAAGGTCGAGACGCTCGCCAAGGCCGCTGGCGACGCCGTCCGCGACGGCAGGGTGGACATCCACCCCGCAGACCTGTCGCAGCGCTACTTCGACTGGGTCGACAACCTCAACGACTGGTGCATCTCACGGCAGTTGTGGTGGGGCCACCGCATCCCCGTCTGGCACGGCCCGAACGGCGAGACCGTGTGCGTCGGCCCCGACGAGCAGCCGCCGACCGGCGAGGGCTGGGAGCAGGACACCGACGTCCTCGACACCTGGTTCTCGTCCGGCCTGTGGCCCTTCTCCACCCTGGGCTGGCCCGAGCAGACCCCGGACCTGGCCAAGTTCTATCCGAACTCGGCCATGGTCACCGGCTACGACCTGATGTTCTTCTGGGTCGCCCGGATGATGATGTTCGGCCTGTACGCGATGGACGGCGAGATCCCCTTCCGCACCATCGCTTTCCACGGCATGGTCCGTGACGAGCACGGCAAGAAGATGTCGAAGTCGTTCGGCAACACGGTCAATCCGCTGGACTGGATGGACAAGTACGGCTCCGACGCTGTGCGGTTCACGCTCGCGCGGGGCGCCAACCCCGGTACCGACGTGCCGATCGGCGAGGACTGGGTCCAGGCGTCCCGGAACTTCGCCAACAAGATCTGGAACGCGACCCGGTTCGCGATGATGAACGGCGCCACGATCGAGGGCGAGCTGCCCCCGGCCGAGCAGCTGTCGGCGACGGACCGTTGGATCCTGTCCCGGCTGAACACCGTCGTGGCCGAGGCAGACGCGTACTACGACGACTACCAGTTCGCGAAGCTCGCCGACGCCCTGTACCACTTCGCGTGGGACGAGGTCTTCGACTGGTACGTCGAGCTGTCCAAGACGACGTTCATGGCCGGCGGCGACGCGGCCAAGGTCTCGGCCCGCGTCCTGGGCGAGGTCCTGGACGTGACGCTGAAGCTGCTCCACCCGATCGTTCCGTTCGTGACGGAGACGCTGTGGACCACGCTCACCGGCCGCGAGTCCGTCGTGATCGCCGACTGGCCGGCGGACAGCGGGTTCCGTGATGCCGCGGCCGAGGCGGAGATCGAGAGCCTCCAGCAGGTGATCACCGAGGTTCGCCGCTTCCGCTCGGACCAGGGGCTGCAGCCCGGTCAGAAGGTGCCGGCGCGCCTGGACCTGGCAGGTACGCAGCTCGCTGCCCACGAGGCCGCCATCCGTCAGCTGCTCCGGCTCCAGCCGGAGGGTGACGGCTTCAGTGCCACGGCGACCCTCCCGGTCGCCGGCGCCACGGTCGCGCTCGACCTGTCCGGCACGATCGACGTCGCGGCCGAGCGCAAGCGGCTGGCCAAGGACTTGGCTTCGGCGGAGAAGGAGAAGGCCCAGGCGGAGGCCAAGCTCGGCAACGAGGCGTTCCTGGCGAAGGCGCCGGACAACGTGGTCGAGAAGATTCGTACCCGCCTGACGAAGGCCGAAGAGGACATCGTTCGGCTGCAGAACCAGATCAACAACCTGCCGCCTGCCTAATAGCCAGACCAGCGAGGAAGCCCCGGACCATCGTCCGGGGCTTCCTTCATAAGGCGGGCACCGCTACGGAATTCCCAAGCCCTCGAAGGGGCTCGACAGGGAGAACTGCCTCTGGCGGGCGACCGTCAGGGCCTGTTCGAGGTCGAACTCGGCCATCCGGATCAGGTCGACGAGCCGGGACGGCTTCGAGGCGAGGACGAGGCGCGTGATGTCCTCGGCCGCGTCGTCGCGGTTGAAGTGGTGCCGGAACAGGTCGAGGTTCTTCTGCACCACCAGCATGGTCATGTCGAACTCGGAGATCTCGGCGTTGGAGACCCGTCGTGTGCGCGAGTGGACTCGGTATTCGTGCAGCGGGCCTGCGATGCACACGATGTGGTTGGCCTCGCCCCTGCGGAACCGCCCGGCGAGGAGGTTCACGGCGAACGCCCAGTCCCCCCACTTCCGTACGTGCGGGTCGTAGAGACCGCCGTGGATGGCGTTGTCACGGCGGCAGACGATCGAGGTGGGCACGTGGTGCTTGCGCAGGACCAGTTCCTCGCGGCACGGGTAGGAGGAGATGGTGAGCCCGTCGAAGTCGCCGATCATCCGCGACATGGTGTGGACGAAGGCCACGTGCTGGTGCGTCTTGAGGAGCTTGACGGCTCGGTCCGGGTAGCTGCCGGCCTCCAGCAGCTCGGGCGCAGTGGCGAGCCGGTCGTCGGCGTCGAGCTGCATCACGTATTCGAAGGACGCGGCGTTGATGCCGGCGTTCCTGGCGGCGTGGTGTCCGCTGTGCTCCTGGCGGACGATACGGACCTCGGCACGCTCGGCGCACCGTGAGATGGCACGAAGCGTGGGCTGGTCGTCGGAGCCGTCATCCACGACCACGACTTCGTACGGGAACGTGTGGGGCTGCTGGATCAGGGACTCCACGGCTTCCACGAGATAGCCCCCCGAGTTGAAGCAGGGGATGACGAAGCTGATCCCCTCGGGCGTGCTCGACTTCACGGCATTCTCCCTGTCTCTGATCAGGCTGCCCGGTTGGCGGCGATGACGGTGGCCCGGGTCGCCTCGAAGCAGTTGCGCCCGGTTCGCCTGTCCTGCTCCGCATGCTCGGACCAGAGCAGCGTGAGGTCCCAGCCGTCGTAGATCCGCTCGATGACGTGTCGGAAGGAGTCCGGGGAATAGTCAGCCTCCCCCTCGATACGCAGCTGGCGGCCGTCCGCGGACCTGCGGGTGATCCCCGTGAAGACTTCGAGGTAGTGGTAGTTCGCCCCCTGCGCGTGAGTGACCGCGCTCGTGAGGAGAGACTCGACGTCGCGTCTCGCGAGGTAATGCAGGACGTCCTTGGCGACGACGACTCCGAAGTCCTCATCGATGGCGAAGTTCTCGGCGAGGCATTCCCGTGTTTCGATCCGGTTGGCCCAATCACTTGCGCTGTCGATGCGCTGAAGAAGCGAGTCGCTGGGGACCTGATCGACGGCTACGACGCGGAATCCTGCGCGCGCTAAGGCGATGGTGTAGGTCCCGGCCCCGTATCCCAGATCCAGTGCTGTACGTGGGGTCCCGTCTCCGATGGATTCCAGGAGGGTGTTGAACCGCTCCGATGTGGCGGCCTGGAGATTCTCGGCGGTGTTCAGGCCGCCGCGGATCGCCTCCGCGTAGAAGGCGTGCACGGACGCCTTCGAAACTGGCTGATTCATGGATGGCTCCTGTATGCCTGGAAGGTTTGCAGTAGCCGACGCCTAGAAAGGCACCGAAATCAGGCGTCCAGGAGTGAGCACCGATGAGGCGAGGGCCTCGGTGACCTGCATGGGCCGCAGGTGGCTCGCGAGGGAGCTGCGCTGCTCGGAGCCGCGCAGCCAGTGCTCCATGAGCTGGCGGTTGCTGTCGCTGTGGAACAGCCCGCCGAACGACTCCTCCGACACGTACTGCTCGTCGGGCAGCAGCGCGGCGTTGGCGCGTGTAGTCACGCGGGCGAAGGCGTCGATCCCGTCCGCGCTGATGCCGCGGGGGATGTCGTAGCAGTGGACGTGTGTGGAGAACAGAGTCGACAGCTGGGCCTCCAGGTCGACGCTCGACGTGCGGCCGTTGACGTTGTAGAGGCCGTCCGGGAGTTCGGCCCAGTCGCGGATAGAAGGGGTGGTCTGCTCGAAGGACAAGGTCCCGAGCGAGACTGTCCTCCCCGTCGCGGCGTCTACGAGGCGGAACGTGGAGGTCACATCGGTCTCGCCGAAACGGAAGCCCTCATCCGAGTCCGCCGACCACCGCGCGCCGGCGTCCTGGAACCTGCGGGCGATCGGCTGGGAGAGGCGCTGGTGCTGGTCGACGGGGAAGGCGCCGAAGGCGCTTACCTCCAAACGGAGTTGACGCTCGGGGAACAGCTCCGCGTTGAGCGACAGGATCTGGGTCGCGAGATCCACATAGTGGTACGCGCCGTGCATCATCATCCCGTAGCCGTACTTGTACGGGTGATCGTCGCGGCTCTCGAACTCGTGCTGGAGGTTCCACACACCGCCGGCGGCCCGGAGATGGAAGGAAGTCAGGGGCGCTTCCCACCTCTCCATCCGGTCCCTCAGCGAGGCAACGACCTTCTGGTTGTAGATCTGGTGGTACCGGCTCAGCGTCATCACCGAGTGCTCCGCGGGGGAGTCGGCAGCAACACCGATGAGTTCCTCCATGGTCTTCGTGATGTACGACGGCTTGAACCGACCGTCGACGATGGGAGCCAGTACGGGCTTCTCGACCAGCGAGTCGATGTGGTTCTCCACGCAGAACCGGAGGTATGCCTCGTGAGCTCGCACCTCCGTGGCGATGTACACCTTCGTCGGTACGCCGGGTACTCGCAGACGCTGGACGGCGGCCGCGATGGTTTCCTGCGGCGTCTCCTGCACTCGGTGGCCGGCATCCGGCAGGTACACGACTCCTCGCGGCTTCAGGCTCGCGGCCTGTATGCGTCGGTCGATTTCCGTCCGTTGCGACTCCAGATCGATGATGGAATAGGAGTCGATGTAGCCCGACTTGATGGCATCGCGAATGCACGGAAGGTACTTGTTGGCGACGATCTCATCGAAACCGATCACGATGAGGTGGTGAGCTGATATCACGGGACCACCTTTCCAAGGAGCCTAGAAGGCAGGGCTGTTGGGCCGGTTTTGGGCGCACGCCGCCAAAGGCCCGTATGGCAATGGAGGCAATGCGTGAAGACTTTCCTTGCCGTCAACCCATGGATTTCGACTCGGAATCGCCGACCTGCCCGGCGGCGACGAAATCAACTGTCGTCGCGCGAAAGGGACTTCGGGAGCATGCACTTGGGGGTGCACTCGTGCACTCCTGCGTGCGAACCTCCTGCACCCTGGGGCTGACCTGCGTAGAGTGACCGTGCGTCAAGCTGGCACTACGGCCGTTCTCTGGGGGTCCGATGGCAGACCGGAACGCCAGGTTGGTCGCGCTCATGCAGGAAGCGGACTTCTCGCACAAGTCGCTCGCCCGCGCGGTAGTAACCGCAGCGGCTCGTGCAGGGGAAGACGTCACCTGCGATCACACGTACGTCACCCGGTGGCTCAAGGGCTCGATACCGCGCGGGAACATGCCGCAGTTCATCGCCGACGCCATCGGGGCCAAGCTGGGACGCCGCCTCACCATCGATGACATAGGAATGGGCGACGCGGCGGTATCTGCCATACAGCTTGACCTCGGGCTCGATTTCGCGGACCGTCCTGAGACCACGGCCAAGACCGTCACCGACCTGTGGCGCGCTGACCTCGCCGAGGCCGAACCGCTGGTCCGAGCACAGCCGGACTCCGCGGCCTGGAACACCGCCACTCTGCGCTGGCTCGTCGCCCCGCCGGACGCAGCGCTGACGCGGACCGGTGGCCAGGCGATCGGCGCCGTGGACGTGGAAATGGTGCGCTCAACCGCCGATGCATTCAGCACGCTTGACGGGAAGTTCGGCGGCGGCCACGCCCGGCGCGCGCTCATTCAGTACCTGCACACGGATGTCCGGCCCATGCTCGACGGGCAGTACTCCGATGCCGTGGGCAAGCAGCTGCACTCGGCTGTGGCCGAAGCGCTTTTGCTCGCCGGATGGATGTCGTACGACAGCGGCCTGCACGGCATCGCTCAGCGGTACTTCATCCAGGCCCTGCGCATGACGCAGACGGCTGGTGACAGGCTCCTGGGCGGAAGCGTCCTGTCGGCGATGAGTCATCAGGCCACGTTCATGGGGCGGTACCAGGACGCCGTGGCCCTCGCCCGTGCCGCGTACATGGGGCCGGCTGCGAGCCTGGGGCCGACGATGGCCGCGCAGTTCCGTGCGATGGAGGCGCGCGGTCTGGCTCGCCTCGGCGACGAACGAGGCTGTGACCTGGCCCTGGCGGAGGCGGAACGCAAGCTCAGTCAGAGGACAGCCGACAGCGACCCGCCGTACATCGCGTACTTCGACGAGGTGGAACTGGCGGCAGAGATCGGCCACTGCTTCCGCGACCTGGGCCGTTCCGTCGAAGCTGCGCAGCGGGGTGGGGTCTCGATCTTCGGTGACGGCCTGAACAATCGAAGCGACTTCTTCGCGACGATGGTGCAGGCCGAGGCGTACCTCAACCAAGGTGAGATCGCCCGCGGTTTCGAGATCGCCGTGGCCGCTCTGAGTCTCGGCGAGGGACTGAAGTCGGCGCGCTGCGTGCAGTACGTGCGGGATCTCCAAGGGCGCGTCACGGACCAGATGAGACGGGCCGCGGAGTTCCGCGGCTTCGCGGAACAAGCCCGGGCCTTCCGTCTCTGGCAGCGAGCTGAAGCCGCTTAGAACGGCGCCCAATCCCGCCGTGAGCCACCCGACCGCAGCGTCTCGACACGCTTCTCGACTTCTTCGGCGGCGCGCGGATTCGTGCCGGCGTTCTGCGCGAGCCAGGTGACCATCAGCAGTTCGCGGACGCTCCGCAGTACGGTGTACCCGGACCACTGCCGGACGTCGAAGCCGTAGCCCTCCGCAAAGTCGGCGTACTCGGCCTCCGTGTGCCAGCCGAAGCTGTCGTAGTACATGGCCGTCTGCATGAGGTCCCACTCACGGGGGCCGGTCGCGAAGCCGTCCAGGTCGATGACCTTCGGGTGTCCTTCGGCGTCATGAAGGACATTGCCGACGTTGAAATCACCGTGCAGATGCCCCGACGGAAGGGCGAACTCCAACTGCTTGTACTCGGCTGCCAGCTTCTCGGCCAGACCGGATAGATACGCGCGGGTCTCGGCACGGATCACAGCACGCCGCAGTCGCTGCTCGACCTTGTTAAAGGGACGGAGGGGGGGCAGGGAGAAGTGCGGCGGCTCCAGTCCGTGAAGCCGCCGCAGGAGTTCACCCATCTCACGCGTGCTGGCGTAATCCTCGCCGTCGGCCAGCCCCTCCCAGAAGGTCACGGGGTGGCCCTCGACGACGACAGGCTGTTCGGCCTCCGTGACGAGTCGCACCGACGGGTAGCCCTCCGCCGCGAGCCATTGCGCAACAGCGACCTCGCGGCGCACGGACGGTAGACGATCCGCATGGCGGCCGACGCGAGAGACGACCCGGCCGCCATCGATGCGGAACACCGCATGGTCACCGAGTCGCAGCATTTCTACGCCGTCGGGGTCTAGCCTCGCCAGGACGCAAGCTCTACGCAGAATGCTCTCTGCCGCTGCGGAGTCGAACGCGGTTTGTTCGCTCGTCGTCATGCCGTCTGACCCTCCTGTGCCACAGGCAGAGCGGGGGTGATCCACCCCCGCGTACGAGGGTAAATGTGTCCGCTTCTGTCCTTTGACATCGAAGTTAGTCGTGTGCAGCCCCCTGACCTGGGCCGACTAGGTTGGATGTCAACGATTCCCCGGTTACCCGTGCTTGTCCGGTTCGGCGTCGGCGAAGGCGCGGTATCCGCCGAGATCTCGGGCTGGGCGAGGACGTCGCCGCGGTGTACGACTCGGACCGGCCCCCGGGCCATCATCGGATACTGATCCGTCGGCGTAGCGAGGTCGTGTCGGACATTCAGCAAGACCGCCGTCGTCGTCATCACCGCGAAGTCCGCCGGGCGCAAGGTCTTCGGCCTCGCCACCGCAGGCGTCCGTCTCGCTTGACCTCTTGCGCGTCAGTCCGGCAGCCAGTGCAGCTCGTGCGCCAGGGCTTTGGCGACGGCACGGATGCGGCGGTGTAGCGGCGACTGCTCGCGTGGGAGGACCAGGTGGATCGTCAGGCTGGGCGCGCCTCGCAGTGGTCGCCAGGTGAGACCGGCCGGTTGTGCCGTGGCCGCGGCTTCTCCGGCCGGGGCGAGGGTGACCCCGTCGCGCAGGTCGCGCTGAGACATGTCGAAAGAGACTGCGGGCGTGTGGAATCGGGGGTGTGGTCGGGTGTCTCGGAACAGTGCGGACAGCTGATCGTGGATCACGGGGTTGGCCGCACGATCCGGGAGTCGCAGCGGATACGCGGCCGCGTCGGCGATCTCGATCTCCGGGTGTTCGGCCAGCGGATGGTGCTGCGCCAGCTGGACTCCGACGCGCATACGCCGCAGCAGGAACCGGCGCACGCCACGGCCCGGCTGTTCACCGCGGGTGATCCCGGCATCGATGCGGCCGTCGGCGACCGCGGGGGAGATCTCCGGTGTCGCCATCGGGACCGCGCCGACCTCGAGTCCGCTGTTGCCGCGAATCAGCCTGTCCACCAGGGCCGGTGCCGTCTCGGCCCCGGCGCTGAGGCTGTATCCGATGCGCAGCGTGCCCAGTTCACCGGCCGCCGCGCTCCGGGCGGTGTCCCATGCCCGGTCCAGCGCCGCCAGCGCGGGCGGCGCGGACTCCGCCAAAGCCGCACCGGCCGTGGTCAATACGACGCTACGCGTGTTGCGGACCAGCAGGGCCGTACCGAGTTCCGCCTCCAGTCGGCGCATCCGGGCACTGAGTGCGGGCTGCGCGATACCGATCCGTGCGGCCGCGCGGGTGAAGTTCAACTCCTGCGCCAGCACCAGGAAGTACCGCAGGCTCACCGTATCCGGCGCCACGTGCCCTCCCTGCCGATTGATAACGATCCGTTCTGAGCCTATCCCGAACCGGTCTTTCCCTTGGCCTCAGATCAAGCCCTAACCTGCGCATATGGCGATGCAACTGACCGCGGTGCCCGTCGCCGGGATCGATCTGAGTGTCAATTCGAAGTCGGACGTGTCCGGCCCAACACAGGAGGTTTTCCATGGCCAAGGGCTACTGGGTCAGTGTCTACCCCGCCATTTTCGATCCTGAGAGGCTGACTGACTACAACGAGCTGGCGGGTCTGGCTGTCCGGGCTGGGGGCGGGCGCGTCCTGTCCAATTTCGGTCGAGTCGTCGCCCACGAGGCCGGAATCACCGAACGCGTCGTTCTGATCGAGTTCGACGGCTTTGAACAGGCGGTCGCGGCATACGAGAGCGAGGCATACCAGAAGGCGCTGGTGGCCCTCCCCGACGGCTTCGAGCGCGACTTCCGCATCGTCGAAGGCATCGACTGACCGGCGGGCCCAGCCATCGCTGGGCATCCGTCACCTGACACGCACACGGTGCTCAACGACGACTCACGAGACGAGTTCGAAGCCATGCCCCGCGTCCCAGTTTGTCGTCGACGTCCTCGACGGCCTGATCCCTGTCGGGCGGATCGAAGAAACGACGCGACGTCCGGGCCAGCTGGACTGTCTCGCTGACCTCGTCGACGAAACTGCTGGTGGTGGCCTTGCCGATCTTGTTGGTGCTGAAGTGGGCGAACCACATCTTGCCGTCGGGGCCGGTGGTGATCTGCTCCGGGCGCGAGCCCGCGGTGGGCACCGGGTACTCGGTGATGGCCCCGGCCGGGGTGATCTTCCCGATCTTGTGGCTGTTGTATTCGGTGAACCACAGATTACCGTCCGCACCGGCGGCAATCCCCACCGGAGTGGAGTTCCCGACCGGCACGTCGTCCTCCGTGACCACCCCGGCAGGGGTGATCCTCCCGATCTGGACGTCCTGGGGCTGGGTGAACCAGACGTTGTCGTCCGGGCCCGCGGCGATGCCCTGAGCCCGGCCGGGCACGCTGTGCTCGGTGATGGTCACCACCGCGGATCCCGGGATCGCCTCCACCCCGCGCCTGTAGCGGAGCGCTCACTTCCTCCTCGGCTGGCCCGGGTAGAACCCGGCGGGGCGGAGCCGGGTGCCGGTTCTGTAGTCGTGTGCAGTCCCCTGACCTGGGCCGACTAGGTTGGATGTCAACGATTCTGCTCGTGCTGACGCTGTTCGGGATCGTGTGTATCGGATGTAGTGGCGGATGCTGTCGTATGTGACCAAGTAGTCGTGGTGGTCCATGAGTTCTGTCCAGATCTGCCTTCCGTTGAGCTTCCTGCCGATCATTCCCTCGACCAGGTCGGCGAGTTCCCCTGTGATGGGGTCGGTCAGCGGACTCGTCTCTGCGGTGATCAGGCGTGGGACCTCCAGGGCGAAGCGGATGTCCGAGCAGCGGAGGTTGTGGCGCTTTGCGAGCGTGCGGATCTGTGTCCCCTTGCGGGCCTCTTGGGCGATGCGGTGGGCCAGGTCTTGGCGCCTGGCGAAGGGATTTCTCCTGGGGAGGCGTCGGCGTGGTCTGTTTGTGCCGCCCAGGGAGTTGGCATCGGCGAGAGCCCGTTCGAGTGCTTCGGGCGAGTGGCCGGCGGTGGTGGCGAGGTGTTCGAGGAGCGGCCTGCCGAACCACTGCGGTGGGCCGCAGAGATAGCAGTGCAGGAAGCTGGGCTGGAGATGGTTGGCGTGGGCCAGGCGCCGGATGTAGGAGTTGGTGGATTCTCCGAGGCAGGGGCGGAGTCGGACCGGCAGCGGCGCGAACCGGGGCGGCAGTTCGCTGTTCATCGGGACGTAGCGGTCTTCGTGGCCATCGACGCCGTGGTGTGGGCGGTGTGGTCGAGCGGAATGGCCTGGAGGCTCTTCTTGGTGATCTTCTCGGTGCCGGTGAGGATGGCGTCGAGGGCGGCTCCGCGGACGGCGTGGGAGAGAGAGCCGATCATGCCGCCGGTGTGGTAGTGCAGGAAGCGGTCCAGGTCGGTGAGTGTGCCGGAGCGGTGTTCGTGCAGCCGCAGGGTGTCTTCCATGGCGGCGACCAGGCCCTTCCATTCACTGTTGTAGGGGAAGGGGCGGGAGG